>NZ_JBYHFO010000003.1:0-315755 GCF_057669865.1 Sporosarcina sp. Y1009
TGATAAGAAGTGATGAACAGAACCTTAAGTTGACGCGTATGGTCGCCGCCCTGCACTCCGATCAACTGTAGATTTTATTATATAAAGAAGCATATTCGATGATGTTACTAACTAACATCACTTACAAGAGTAACGTCAACAATCTATTTAGATCAAATCGGCTATGAACCAAATTATAATCACGAAACAGAGAACAAAAGTCATCTATATCTCATTTCATAATCCCTATTATAAGAAACTATAAAAAACAATCCAGCGGGAGGCCTCCACCAGCGCCGCAGCGAATAAATGAGAAATCCCCACATATCACTTCACTAAGTATCTAAAAAAAACCATATCTCATCACACTAGAGCCCAACCTATGTAATCAACTGTCTTTATAATTGTTTCACGTCTCCCACAAATAATAGAAACGGAAACAAACTATAAAAACCAATCCAGCGAAGGCGCCTTACCGGTGGTAGCCGGAGCAATAAGACTGATAGTGACCTTCTATCAGGCTTATTGCGGGAGGCCCCCACCAGCGTCGCAGCGAATAAAAGAGAAATCCCCACATATCACTTCACTAAGTATCTAAAACAAAACCCATATCTCATTACACTAGAGCTCAACTTATGTAATCATCTGTCTATATAATTGTCTCGCGTCTCCCACAAATAATAGAAACGGAAACAAACTATAACACCAATCCAGCGTAGGCGCCTTGCCAGTGGAAGCCGAAGCAATAAGACTGATAGTGGTCTTCTATCAGACTTATTGCGGGAGGCCTCCACCAGCGCCGAAGCGAACTAAAAAGAAATACTCAATTATCACACCACCAAGTACCCATTAATTATAAATTACCAATTGACTAGCAAACAAGAAAACGCATCAAACAATATAGTAGACTATGTTATAATTGCAATATTGAAGTCTTGAATCTTCATAGTAAAACCTAAATTCTAACAATATAAATCTATAAACCATTGTGAGGGCTTAAAAATGAATTTTGCAATCATCGGATGCGGTTTTATCTCCATAAAACACGTAGAAACCATAAAAAAAATAAGCGGCTCGAAAATTGTAGCAGTCTGCGACAATAACCCCGCAGCAACAGAACGCTACGAAGTAGAATTCGGCGCAACCGCCTATACAGATATAGAAAAAATGCTAGCAACAGAAAATATAGACATCGTTAACATTTGCACACCTAGTGGATCACACGCGAAAATTGCCGAACTGGCGGCTTTTTACGGGAAACACATCATCGTAGAAAAACCGATGGCGCTCACACTAGAAGACTCAGACCGAATAATCGAAGCAACCGAAAAGAACAATGTGAAACTAGCGGTTGTTCATCCAAACAGATTTCGTCCCGCTGTGATGAAACTATATGAAATCATCGAACAAGGACAATTAGGTAAAATTAGCCATGCACTGTGTATCGTGAATTGGAATCGCGGTCAACATTATTACGACCAAGCACCATGGCGCGGAACCAAAGAACAGGATGGCGGCGTATTGATGAACCAAGCCATCCATAATATAGACTTGCTCTTATCGGTCATGGGGCGTCCAACCGAAGTATTTAGTATGGGCGCAACACGGCTTCGGGACATTGAAGTCGAAGACGTTTCGACAGGTGTAATCCGATTTGAGTCGGGTGCATTGGCGACTGTACAAGCATCCACGACAGTTTATCCACAAAACTATGAAGAGTCATTGACAATATTTGGAGAAAAAGGTACCGTGAAAATTGGCGGTGCACATGCACTCCATTTTGAAACGTTGGAGATTGACAATATTGCGGATGCAGAAATTGAACAAACGGTAGAAGCTGTAGCATCCGATCCTTGGGGAACACCCGGACATGAACGAATTATACGAGATATGATAGACGCGATAAAAGAAGATCGTAAGCCATTAATTGATGGAGATGACGGACGAAATGCAGTTGAACTCGTGCTAGCATTCTACGAATCAGCTGAGAAAAATAGTCCGATTAAAATTTTGAAAAGGGGAGAGCCAAATGACAAAAGTAAAAGCAAGACCAGAAAAGCTGATCGAGCAATTCGCGTCTAAAAAAGCAACGATTGGTGTTGTTGGTTTAGGCTATGTTGGCCTCCCACTAGCCGTTGAAAAGGCAAAAGCAGGCTTTACTGTAATTGGTTTTGATATACAAGAAGAAAAAGTAGGAATGGTGAACGACGGTAAAAACTATATTGGTGATGTCGTGCAAGAGGATTTACAAAATCTAGTAGACCAACAGAGGCTGACTGCCACAAGTGATTACGCTTTCTTGCAAGATGTTGATGCAGTCGCAATCTGTGTTCCAACTCCACTCGATATTTACAAACAACCCAATATGCAATATGTAGAGAGTTCTGCAAGATCAATAGCAGAAAACATTCGTCCAGGCACACTGGTTGTCCTAGAAAGTACAACCTATCCGGGTACGACTGAAAAGCTCATAAAACCAATCTTTGAAGAAGCAGGATTTGTCATCGGCGAAAATATCTTCCTAGCGTATTCACCAGAACGCGTAGACCCGGGGAATAAGCAATACAATACAAAAAACACACCGAAAGTAGTCGGGGGCGTCACGAAAAGTTGTACCAAAGTTGCAGCTGCTTTATATCGCGCTGTATTAGATAGTGACATACACGAAGTCTCTAGTCCGAAAATTGCCGAAATGGAAAAACTTTTGGAAAATACGTTTCGTAACATCAATATTGCACTTGCCAACGAGATGGCAATCCTCTGTCATAAAATGGACATTGACGTATGGGAAGTGATTGATGCTGCAGCGACAAAACCATACGGATTTATGCCATTTTATCCAGGGCCAGGAATCGGCGGACACTGTATTCCGATCGATCCATGGTATTTAACTTGGATTGCCCGTGAGCATAATTACCATATGAAATTAATTGAATCTGCAGGCGAGATAAATGACGGAATGCCTGATTTTATCATCCAACGTTGTACGGAAGTGTTAAATGAACAGCGAAAATCGGTCAATGGCTCAAAAATCATTGTACTGGGTGTTGCGTACAAAAAAGATATTGACGATTACAGGGAATCGCCGATCTTACCTGTATTGAAGAAACTCACCAAATTAGGCGCGGATTGGGAAGTTGTAGACCCATACATACCACAGTTTGTCATAGATGGTGAAGTCGTTGAAACAGTGTCACTAACAAAAGAGAAATTAGTAGAAGCCGATCTAGTCATTATCGCAACGAATCACAGTGCATTTGATTATGACCTACTGCATGACAATGCGAATGCGATTCTTGATACACGTAATTCTGCAGTAAATCGTGATTATATTAACGCGGGATATCAGAAGATATAACATGTCGAAAACGAAAAGAAACTCATTATATCTATTAGGCGGATTGTCATTATCACAGCTGATTAATTTCATCACATTACCGATTATTACACGCCTATTTACACCGGACGATTACGGAGTATTTACGATTGCGATGACAATCAGCACTTTCTTTATTATTATTTCAACCTTAAATTATGATAAAGCAATCATCTTACCGAAAGAAGAAAAAAAATCGCAAAACCTATTAAGGATTATTGTGATTAATTCTTTTGCCTTAGCCCTTATAAGTGTCGTGCTTCTTTATATAACAGGATTATATAAATTGCCATTTTTAACAGAAAAGGGGTTAACGGGGCCAGTTCTTCTGATGATCATCGGCATTACCTTTTTCACAGCAATGTCTCAAGCATTCTATTACTATAATAATCGGTTTGACCGGTATTTGAAGATGTCGATGTCTCGGATACTCATGTCAGTTATTTTTGTAGGACTTGCAATAGTATTCCCAACGCTTTACTTAAATTCTTCTGTGCAGTATTTACTGACAGCGCAGCTTGTTTCCGTTATAAGCGTATGCTTATTTTTATATATGCCGCGCCAATTTTCATTATCAACATGGAATTTTAAGAAAAACCATACAGGAATGAAGGCGACGGCAAAAGAGTATGATTCATTTCCCAAATATAATGTTCCGCATGCAATTTTAGATATTGTTTCTGCAAACTTAATCATCGTCGTCATTACGATTTTGTATAATGTTGCCTATGTCGGATTATTTGCAGTTGTACTTCGCGTGTTAAAAGCCCCGATTAGTTTGATTGGAACGAGCTTGTCGCAAGTATACAATCGTGAAGTAGCCAAATTACTGCAAGAAAAACAATATGACTTAGTGCGTCCGAAAACAAAAGGCTTGATCATTAAACTCATTTTTGTGTCGACCCCGTTATTTATCGTTTTCGCTTTCTTTTCGGAAACGATTTTCGATCTATTCCTAGGTGAAAGATGGGTTGGCGCAGGACAAATTGCAGCGATTTTAATTATTTGGATTTCGATAAACTTTATTTCATCACCGATTTCTCAAACGTATATTTTGGTAGGGGAACAGAAAAAAGCATTACTCCTTTCGGGAGCGCAAAATATATTGCTGTTGATTTATTTTGGTTTTTCGTTCTTCCTAAAATTGGAATTCATGACGTTCTTATTATACTTTTCTATAATTAGCGCATTTAATAATCTGGTGTTTGCCATTTGGACGTACAAAATTACAAATCGTGATTATTTGAAAAAGAAATTGGATACGGGAGGAATATCGTGAAGGTTTTAGTTATGTCTCATATGTACCCGCATCTTAATAATCCGAATTCCGGTACGTTTGTGCATGAACAAGTCGTCGAATTACAAAAACAAGGCGTAGAAGTTGTGGTGCTCTGTACATTATCCAAGAGTGCAAAAGCTTTAACATACATCTCCAAGAAGTGGAAAAACTACTACGAACAGCCGTCCTTTACAGAACTAGACGGGGTGCCAGTTCATTTTGATAATTACCTAGTCATTCCACGCAACTTTTTTTATCACACATCTGGCGCACGTATGTATAACGGGATCGTTGATAAAGCAGTAAGCTTACATAAAGAACATCAATTCGATCTGATTCACGCCCATGTTGCACTGCCCGACGGCTATGCCGCGGTAAAAATCGGTGAAAAATTGAATCTTCCGGTGGTGACAACAATCCACGGGCAAGATGTTCAAACTGTCATTCATAAAAGTAAGCAATGTAAAAACAAAATAGAATATGTGATTGATCAGTCAGATGCTACTGTTTTCGTTAGTACAAAGTTATTAAAGCTAAAAGAACAACATCTGACTATGAAAAATGATCGAAGTGTCGTGATTAATAATGGTTTATCTTCATTATTTAACAGCACTGCAGCTGAAAAACGACAATCGAATCACATAACCCAATTGCTAAGCATCTCAAATCTAAAAAGTACAAAAGGACTAAATTACAACCTCGAAGCCCTCAGCCAATTAAAGAAAGAAGGCTCTACTTTCCACTATTCAATTGTTGGCGAGGGAGAAGAGAAAGGGAATTTAGAAGCCCTCGTCACAAGGTACCAATTAGAAAACGAGGTATCATTTCTGGGTTTATTAAAAAGAGAAGAAGTGCTCCATCAAATACAGCAATCCGATATTTTCACGATGCCGAGTTGGCAAGAAGGTTTTGGCATGGTCTACTTAGAAGCTATGTCACAAGGGTTGCCGATTATCGCCTGTAGAGGTGAAGGCATTGAAGATGTTGTGACAGACGGAGAAAACGGATATTTAGTGAAGCCGAAAGAGCATCTGGAACTAAAAGAGCGCTTAGCCCAACTATTGAATGGTGCTGATTTACGTCGTAAAATAGGTGGAAATGCTAGAGATACGGTGAATCGCAACTTTACGCTGTCGGAAACCGTTAGAAGACTAAGAGGCTTATACCAATCTGTGGTAAATGGAGAGCGAGGTATTGAATGACTAACTTACATATTCTTCAATTAAACTCTTATTTCATTGCCAATAAGCTTCATCATAAGTTGACTTCAACGTTGGCTAGAAAAAACGTGCAGCAAACGGTTTATATACCAATTAAGTCGAAGGAACTTGAGAATCGAAATATTGTCGATTCACATCAACTTGAATTTCACTACGACTTTATATTGAAAAAGCATGACCGCATTTTATATAAAGGAAAGATCAACAAACAGTTGCGAAGAATTGAAGAGAAAATAACAAATATAGAATCGTTCGACCTGATCCATGCACATACCTTATTTAGCGACGGTGGCACTGCGTATTTATTGAAAAAGAAGTATGGGCTTAACTATGTCGTCTCGGTTCGAAGTGCGGATATTTATGCGTTTTACAAATATGCGATTATCCATCGGCCTTTTATTCATAAAGTGCTTGAGAACGCTTCAGCAGTCGTTTTTATTTCGCATGCCTATCAAAAACAAACACTAAATCTTTTACCTAAAAGCGTTGTGCAGGCAATTGAACATAAAACAAAAGTTCTACCAAATGGTGTTGACGACAAATGGTTTGAAATGGTGCCTTTGAAACAATACGTGGCCGAGCGAAAAAAGCTCCGTCTCTTATTTACAGGTTCATTAGATAAAAACAAAAATCTAGGGACCGTGTTGAAATTGGCACATAGCCTGCAATATAATCATGCCGTCGATGTGACAGTAAACGTAGCTGGAGATGGACCGTTAAAGGAACAGCTGCTGGCTGTGCGTAAAGAGTTGAAATTACAAGACTTCGTTCATTTCCACGGAAATGTTTCAATCGAAAAACTACGTGCACTTGCGGATGAATCAGATATGTTCATCCTTCCTTCATACAAAGAAACATTTGGCATTTCTTATATTGAAGCGATGTCACGAGGTTTACCAATTATCTACACAAGGGGCGAAGGAATCGATGGGTTTTTCCCTGAAGGGGTTGTTGGCTATTCAACAAATCCTGATGATATAGATGAAATGGCGGAGAAAATCGACTTAATTTTAAGAAATTATGACCAGATTTCCGATAACTGCATTGAAAAATCTAAACGATTTAATTGGCATGATATTGCGGATGAATATAAAGATTTGTATGAGAATGTAAGGAATAGGAGACCAAAAGATGAAAGTTCCAATGCTAGATTTATCTGAACAGTATTCGACAATGAGAGATGAAATATTAACCAAACTCGATGAAGTGATGTCTTCTTCACAATTTATTCTCGGCAGTCATGTGAAAGAAGTGGAGCAGAATATCGCAGAAATGAGTGAAACAAAACATGGGATTGGTGTTGGCAACGGCTCGGATGCCATCCATATTGCACTTCAAGCCGCGGGTATTTCAGAAGGCGATGAAGTCATTACTACAGCGTTTACGTTCTTTGCAACAGCGGGTGCAATTGTTCGTGCACAGGCAACACCTGTATTTGTCGACATCGACCCAATTACATTCAATATCGATGCAACTAAAATAGAAGCAGCCATTACAGAGAAAACGAAAGCGATCTTACCAGTGCATTTATATGGTCAAATGGTGGATATGGATGCAATTATGCAAATAGCTGAGAAATATAATTTGCATGTCATTGAAGACGCGGCCCAGGCAATTGGCGCGACATATAAGGGAAAACAAGTTGGCCAACTAAGCAGTGCAGCAACATATAGCTTCTTTCCTACGAAAAACTTAGGCGCTTACGGTGACGGCGGAATGATTGTATCGAATCTTGAAGACCTAGCAGAGCAGGCGCGGGTCATCCGTGTCCACGGGAGTAAACCGAAATACCACCATCATGTATTGGGGTATAACAGTCGTTTGGATGAAATGCAGGCAGCCATCTTAAGTGTCAAACTTCCACATTTAACAGCGTGGAGCGAAAAACGTCGAAGTCACGCGAATTACTACACAGAACAATTAGCAAAATGCGAAGCAGTTGTAACGCCGATAGAAGCAGAAGGGAATTATCATGTCTTTCACCAATACACACTACGTGTAGAAAATAGAGATGAACTTCAGGAATACTTAAAAGAACATGGTGTTTCTACGATGATTTATTATCCAATTCCATTACATACCCAACCTGTTTTTGAGGGGCTAGGTTACGCAGAAGGCGACTTGCCAGTTACTGAAAAAGCAACGCAAGAAGCTTTGTCATTGCCGATGTTTCCAGAACTGAAAAAATCACAACAAGATTATGTCATTGAGAAAATACTGGAGTTTTACGCATGAAAAAAATCATGACAATTGCAGGAACAAGGCCACAATTAGTGAAAGTTGCCGCAGTCTCTAGAGTTTTACGCGAATCTTTTGAAGAAATTCTCGTCAATACTGGCCAACATTATGATTACAAAATGGCAGGTGTGTTTTTCGATGAGCTTAATATCCCGAAACCAAATTACGACTTAGGAATTGGATCCGATACACATGGACGGCAAACGGGAAAAATGCTGATTGCTGTTGAAGAAGTTGTAGAGAAGGAAAATCCTGATGCCATTCTCGTGTATGGGGATACGAACTCTACGCTTGCAGGAGCAATCGTCGCCAGCAAATTACATATACCACTCATTCATATCGAAGCAGGACTACGAAGTTACAATAAAAAAATGCCTGAAGAAATTAATCGAATTATGACAGATCACGTCGCAACATTATTATTTGCACCGTCTGATTTAGCTGTCGCGAACTTGGCGCAAGAAGGAATTCATGAAGGCGTTCACCAATCGGGTGATGTCATGTACGATGCAGTGCGCTATAATATGGAAATAGCAGAAGGGAAACACGCCCTCGAAGCATTTAATGTAACGAGCGGTCAGTATATACTAAGCACGATTCACCGTGCAGATAATACAGATGACCCAGAACGCTTGGAAGCAATTTTAAAAGCATTTGTGGAAATGAACGAGAAAATCATTTTACCGCTTCATCCTAGAACGAAAAGTAAAGTTGATTCATTCGGACTACAGAACATAATAGAAAACGCTTCAAATATTGAAATTATTGAACCCCTCTCTTATTTGGAAATGTTACTTTTAGAGAAACATGCAAAAGCAATCATCACTGATTCTGGTGGGGTGCAAAAAGAAGCTTATTTTATGGGCGTACCATGTATCACATTACGAGATCAAACTGAATGGACGGAAACGATAGATGCAGGGTGGAACCAGTTAGTCAATCCACTCACGGATAACTTACCAAAAGTCCTCGAGAACCTAAAACCAGGAAAACCGGCTGAAAACTTATATGGTGATGGAAATGCTGCGAAAAAAATTATTGAGGTAATAAAATCTAATTTGTAAAATTCATAAAACTGGTCTAATAGTCGGCCAGTTTTTTATAGGTAGGTGGAATCACTATGACACTTAAAAAAGGTCGAAATGTGGTACTAGGGGATAATGTGGAATTTGGAAACAATGTTATACTAGGGAATAATGTAATAATTTACGAGAGAACGACAATTGGCGATAATTGCATCATTCAAGATAATGCCGTCATCGGAAAACAACCGACACGTGCAAAAACATCGATTTTGCCAGATATAAAAGAATTATTACCACCAACTGAAATTGGTAGTGGGGTAACAATTGGAACTTCTGCAATCATTTATGCGAACGCTAAAATAGGCAATGATGTATTTGTCGCAGACCTTGCGACAGTACGTGAGCGCGTTCAAATTGGTGAGGCAACCATTATTGGTCGCGGCGTCGCGGTAGAAAATGATTGTATGGTAGGTAAGCGTTGTAAATTAGAAACAAACTGCTATATTACGGCCTATTCACAGATTGGAAATTATGTTTTCATCGCACCAAATGTGGTGACCACAAACGACAACTATATGGGCCGAACAAAAGATAGACTGAGCCAATTCAAAGGGGTAACGATAAAAGATGGCGGTCGAATTGGCGCAAACGCAACCATTCTTCCTGGAAAAACGATTGGTGAAGATGGAACTGTTGCAGCTGGAAGCATTGTTTCAAAAGACGTTGAGAAAGAAAGTCTGGTCATCGGTTCCCCAGCGAAGGAAATTAGAAAGGTTCCGAACGAGCAATTATTAAGGAATCAATAAGGAAGTTGTTATATGAATCTTTGGATATTTAATCATTATGCGGTAGGTCCAGGTTCTTCAGGATTTACACGACATTATGACTTAGCAAGAGAATTAGTAAAGAAAAAGAAAAATGTCACCATTATTGCAGCCTCTTTTAACTATCAAACCAAAAAAGAGGAACGTCAGTATAAAAAAGGTGAATGGTATCAAATTGAAATGCTCGATGGCATAAAATTCGTGTGGATTAAAACGATACAATATCAAGAGAACGATTACAAACGCGTGATCAATATGTTCGAATATGCGATAAAGGCTTACTTCATCAAAAATGTCCTTAAAGATCAGCCAACACATGTCATTGGCTCATTAATGCATCCTTTTGCAGCGATTACTGGTGCAAGAGTCGCCAAAAAGAAAAAAGCATTGTTCATCTTTGAGGAAAGAGATTTATGGCCGCAGTCAATGATCGATCTTGGAAACGCATCGCCCAAGAGTTTTAAAGTGAAAATACTTCGAAAAATAGAACGTTGGCTGATTAATTCTTCAGACAAAACCTTATTGTTATTTGATAAAGCAAAACAATATATGTTGCAAAATGGCGTCGCACATGAAAAACTAATGGTTGTATCCAACGGTGTCCAATTGGAAAATTACACAAAGAATTTAGCGAAACAGTTACCGCCAGAAGTAAATGCAGTTTTTACCGAGCATGCTGGGAAACTTATTGCAGTATACACAGGTGCACACGGTATGGCGAATAATTTAGACATGGTACTCGATGCTGCAAAGGAATTGGAAAAACAACAAAAAAACGACATCCATTTTATATTTTTAGGTAATGGTGTCCATAAAACGGAACTTGAAAATCGGAAACATCTAGAAGACATTGACAATGTTTCATTTCTTGGTTCCATTCAAAAAGACCATATCCCTAACTTCTTAAGTAAGGCGGATATTGGCTTATTGCCATTACATGACTCGCCTGTGTTTAACTGGGGTATCAGTCCAAATAAGATGTACGATTATATGGCGGCGAAATTACCAGTAGTCATCATGACGGACATTGATGAGGACGCACTACACGCGGAGAATCCGAGTTTGCTCATTCGTCATAATCAAGCCGAAAACTTAGTGAAGTTGCTTAGTCAACTGCAACTGGAACGTCAAAAAGCGAAAGAAATTGGTGAACAAGGTTATCAATTCATTCTGCAACATTGTACATGGGAGACATTAGCAGAAGACTTTTTACGCCAATTAAACATAAATACTGAAACTTAATAAAGTCGATTGGATGGGACATATTTTGAATGAAAAACAAATTGATTTCAAAAAATATAGCTATTTATATGTCAGTACAACGGCCAAGCATGATACACCTATGCTTAGACTACCCGACCGCAAAATTATCAATGAGCGATCTTTAAATTACATTATTTCGGATGAAACAACAGCCATCGATTTCTTTCATCGAGTGGATGGACAAATACCGACTATTATCATAGATTGCGAGTTAAAACAAAAAATAGACTTATACACACTTGCAGAAAAATATATAAAAAAATCCAGAATATTTACCAATAAACCCAATGATATTGCAGTAGAGTCCACGGATATATTGCTACAACATCATTTTTCAGGTGCGCTTGTTGGAAAAAAGGTGTTAATTATCGGTACGGGTAATATTGCATTTAAAGTTGCACTGCGTCTAGCCGAACGCAGCGCTCAAGTATTTATTGACGGACGTAATGAACAGAAAGTCAATCAATTGGTAGAGACCATTAATATGGTGATGCCAGCATACAGCAAGCACAATGTGCAGAAATTGGATGTAGATACTTTTGACGGGCAACTAGATGCCATCATTCCATTCATATCTGCTGAAAAAATCATTGAAGATACCTATGCGAAGTGGTTGCACAGTGGTTCAATCTCGATTGATGGTGGAATTGGAAACTTTTCTGAAAACTATATTGCAGCTGCTTTAGAAAAAAACACAAAGATGATTAGATTAGATGTACGAATTGCAATGCCGTATATGGAAACTTCGCTTACATCGCTATTTCCGACATTCGATTTCTTTGAACGCGTAAGCGGTGAGAAAGAAATTGACGGCATCACGATGGTCGCTGGCGGAATTATTGGCAAAGAAGGATCTGTCATTGTTGACCAAATCGAAAATCCGCACCAAATCATTGGGATTGCGAACGGTTATGGAGGCGTTAAAAATGAGTCAGCATTATCAACAGAAGAGAGAAGAAGTATTGACTTGCTCCGAAAGCATGTCTTATAAAATCACCAAAAGAGCATTCGATATTCTGTTTAGTACCTTTACTGTGATCGTGATAAGCCCTCTATTACTCCTGCTTGCTTTACTTATAAAACTTGAAGACGGTGGCCCGGTCATATTTAAGCAAAAAAGATCAGGACAGAATGGTGAAGTATTTAATATTTACAAGTTTCGTTCCATGAAAGTTCAGCGCAAACAAAAGAGTAATACAACGTCTAAATATAATTGGCCAAATCGTGTACCTGATGACTTTGTTTTTAAGATGACAGATGATTTCGATCCTAACGTGACGAAAATTGGCCGATTTCTTAGAAAGTCCAGCTTAGACGAGTTACCGCAATTCTTTAACGTCGTCAAAGGTGAAATGAGTATAGTGGGTCCGCGCCCCGAAATCATTGAAATTACAAGTTGCTACGATCCGGAGCAATATCAGCGATTATCCGCGAAACCTGGCATCACAGGGTGGGCACAAGTCAACGGCCGCAGCGAGATGAACCACGGACGAAAAGTCGCATTAGATTTAGAGTATATTGAGCACCAAAGCTTTACACGAGACATTAAAATTATTGCCATGACCATTAAACAAACCTTATTTGGTAAAGGGGCGATATAAAAGAAAAGATAACCAACAGTATAAAACTGGGTTATCTTTTTTATTGGGAAATTTTTGATATGATTTCGCGACATTCTTTTAGAAAGGACGCCTTTCGTCGGGCATCACCGCATGTGTCATCCAATCCTACACAGAGCAACTTGAAATTATAACCAACAACGAAAAGCAACTTGAAAGATGGCAAACAAAAGCGACATCAACTCAGCCTTGTTTTTTCGGAGGGGATGCTCAAAACACCAAATTATTTACTTCATCATTAACATCGCTATCTGAGCTGCCGTGTCCTCCCTACCGATGTTTAAAAAGTATTGATAAGACTCCTTGGCATAAAAGCGGGCGTCAATAAATCCTCCATTTTCCATGAGATGCGGAATCAGTACCTTATATAATTTTTCGTAATAAAGTTCTTTTTCATCTTCCACAAGGAGGGTAAGGAGATCGAAATGCATGGTTTCATCGTTCCCAGGGTGTGAGATACCTTCTTTAATCAAACCCAACCATTTCTCTTTTTCATTATCAGCAAAAGGTTTGCTTTGCCATAAGCGACTGTTAATTTGACCTATCAATGAACTTATGTAATAAGCTTTATCATCCATTTGTAAAGAAAATTTCTTCGCCTCTTCATAGATGGTCTGTGCTCTTTCAAACTTTTTTTTCAAAAAATAAGTTCGAGCAAAGTTCATAAGCAGAACCCAACGTCTTTTATGAAACTGATATATATCACACATTTGAATCAAGTCCCGATACTTTTGAATCGTATCATCAAAAGTATCGATTTCATTGCTTTGTGTCAGGATCAGCAGTAGGATTTCCGTATCGATTATTCTTTTGAAATTATTAGTTTGTCTAAAGTAATCCAAGGCTTTCATGGCATAAAATAAAGCCTTGACTTGGTTATTTACGTAAAACAAAGAACCTGCGATGTGATAGTATATTTCATAATTAGGGTATTCACTTCCCTCGATCTTTATCAGATGTTCCAAAGCCTTATGATATTTTTCCTCTTGGCATTCTTTCATCCCAAGGATATGTTCCCTCATATACCATTCAAATCCTTGCAGGATCGGATAGTTATCATCTAACTCCTTCAACATTTTATTGAATTCGTCCATATTTTTGATTTCCAAAGCATATCGACATCGAATGAGTAAAAAAAAAGGATGAAACACATCCATATAAATAATGGGGTTTTTGGCCAAATCATTTAATCTGTTTTCGACAGTATCCAACTGAAGTTTCACAATCATCGTATTAATTTCGTTTAACTGTACTTTCAGATACTTGAATCGTTCAATTTCTATTTCTTCCTGAATTCCAAGTCGCTCACACAAAAGATTGATTGTGGCAGTAGAAACCTTTGTAGAGCCTTTTTCAATCCTACCTAAATGCGCCTCAGAACAGATGCCATTCCCCAAATCTCTCTGGGTCCATCCTTTCTGTTTGCGATAGTATTTGATGATCACGCCTATGTCCAATGTCAATCACCTCTAGTATTTACATCTATAATTTTAAGCAAGACTTCTATATCAGTCCAAAAGGCCTGAAAAAATAACCCAGATTAGAAGACTTGCATTAATTATACAACTCTATGTAAAGTAATAAAAGAAAGATGTTTCATTACATTTCGACTTTTATGAAAATGATGAACGGAAAAAGGGGGTTATTTGACGATTTTTGTTCAATAGAATCGAATCATCAAAGCCATCAGAAGTCGAAAGCCGGAAAACGCAATATGCTAAATCAAAATCGAATGTTTCCGAAGCGCTTTACAAAACAACAAAAGTCGTTGAGCCGTTCGTATTCTATTGAAAGAAGGAGGAATTTAATAGTTTTTACATTTAATTGCTAGGGGGATAAAAACAACTAGTCAATTGATCGATTTGTTTTATCGAACTATTATGCTAACAACATCATGAAGTATTTTTTAACATGACTTATACCACTACATAACTTATTTAAGGGAGGAAAATCTATTGTGGAAGAAGAAGCAGTCTCAAAAAAGGTTTTTCAGCATATTCGGCTCTTTTTTGATGATCTTTTCACTACTAGCACCTGGATTTGCTACGGCAGAATCATCAATTAGCAGAAATAGTCATTCTGTCAATGGCACACAAACAAGCGCGAAAGATAAAGTGAGTGATCGTCTACTCTCAGCGTTTAAAGATAATGAACAAGTCACATTTTTAGTTAAATTTAAAGCGAAATCTGATCCTATGAAAATTGCAAATGAAGCAAAAGAAAAAGCAAAGTCAAACCAATTATCATCGGGGCAGGCACGGTTTCAACAGCGTTCAGCAGTCGTAGCTGATTTAAAATCAGTCGCGCTCGAATCTCAATACAATATTGTTGAATTCCTAGAAAAGGAAGTCGAACGCGGGAATGTCGAAGAATTTGAATCATTCCATATTGTTAACGGAATGGTAGTCACTGCGACAAAAGATATTGCAGAAAGAATTGCTGCTTTTGCCGAAGTCGATAAAATACTACCAAACGAAGTACGTAAATTACAAAAAACAATTGTCAATACTGATGCAGTTGCACCACAGTCAGAACTTGCAAACGTGGAATGGAGCGTCGATCGGGTAAATGCACCTGAAGCTTGGGCGCTTGGAATTGACGGTTCAGGAACTGTAGTTGCGAGTCTGGACACGGGTGTCCAGTGGGATCATCCGGCATTAAAAGAGAAATACCGCGGCTATGACGGAGACGCTGATTCAATAGATCACGCGTATAGTTGGTTCGATGCTTCGGGTGGCCAAGCCGTACCTTATGATGATAACGGGCATGGAACACATGTAACCGGAACTATGGTCGGCAGTGAACCAAATGGAACAAACCAAATTGGCGTAGCACCAGGCGCCAAATGGATTGCCGCAAAAGTATTTGATGGGGCGGGCAACACGACAGACGCTATTTTATTGCGGGCTGCGGAGTGGATTATTGCTCCCGGCGGCGATGTGAACAAGGCGCCGGACGTTGTCAACAACTCATGGTCAGGCGGATCGGGTATTGATGAATGGTATCGTGATGCGGTTATCGCATGGAGGGCAGCAGAGATTTTTCCAGAGTTTTCAGCTGGGAATGCTTCGGTAGGGAACCCTGGTGGACCAGGAACAATAGCTGCACCATCTAACTACCCTGAATCATTTGCAACAGGTGCAACCGATATTAATAATGAGGTAGCAGATTTCTCATTAAGAGGACCTTCACCATACGGAGATAATAAACCGGATATTACAGCACCTGGTGTAAATATTCGCTCAAGTGTACCCGGCAGCAAATATGAAGGCGGTTGGAACGGAACATCAATGGCGGGACCGGCTTTAGCAGGTGTTGCGGCGATGTTGCGTCAAGCAGACGCTAATATAACGGTTGATGAGATGGAAGAAATTTTGTTGCGTACAACATTACCATTAACAGATACCTACTATCCAGAATCTCCAAATAACGGATATGGATACGGACTTGTTGATGCCAATGCAGCAGTATCGGCAATTCTGGACGGGGTGGGTATGTTAAAAGGTCAAGTTCTGATCGAAGGTGAAGATGCAGAAGCATTGACATTTGAGCATTATTCACCATTAGAAACATACACGGACCATGATTTGAATTTATCCGTTTTTGTCAGTGATAACGTTAGTATTACCAGCGTTCAACTGATGTACAAGACTGGGGCTGAGTGGACAACTGTCGATGCAGCGCGTAAATCGGGTGACTTTAAGGCCGGTGATTACGCTGTAACGATTCCCGGAGATGATATTGCAGGTTCTTCACTCACATACAAATGGGTGATTAATGACTTCGGAAATAACACAGTTGAAAGTAATGAGTATGTAGTCGAAATTAAGTCGGGAATTACAATAGGCTATTTCGAAAACTTTGATGCAAAGTACGCACCTTCTGGTTGGAGTTCTTCGGGAGCGAATGATGCATGGGAATGGGGGACGCCTACAAGTGGTCCAAAAGGAGCTTATTCCGGTGAAAATGTCTATGCAACAAATAATGACGGGTTATACAATTTCGACATGAATGCAACTCTCGTTATGCCTCCGGTAGATCTACCTGAAGGACCTTCCTTCTTGCAGTTCAAACACTGGCATAACTTTGAATTATCACCAATAGGAGCAGCTTATGATTATGGGCATATCGTTATTTCTACAGACGGAGTGGAATGGACGCAATTGCAAAAGGTCCAAGGTGTTTCAGATGGTTGGGAAACTGCTGAACTGGACCTATCGGAATATAGCGGACGCGTTTACCTTGGTTTCCATACGTTCTCTGACCCAGCTGTGAACAAAGATGGTTGGTATATTGACGATGTAAGCCTAACTGCTGCATCACCAACACCGACTGCAAAAGTAAATCAAAAAGTTGAAAATACACCTTCAAAACTTCCATTGCTTGCGCAAGTAAGCGTTGTTGAAACTGGAAGATCAGTAACTACAAATCCTGCAGACGGGTCTTACTCGCTAAGCTTACCTGTCGGTGAGTTCACTGTAGAGGCAGGAGCTTATGGATTTGAAACAGTACAACAAACTGTAGCCATTGCAGATGGCGAAGAGACACTTGCTAATTTCACATTGGATGAAATTGCCCAAGGAACGATCACAGGACAAGTGACGAACAGTGAAACAGGAACGGCAGTCAGCGAAGCAACTTTACTATTAATTGAAGATGCAAATGTTGCACCAATAAAAACGGATGACAATGGGAACTTCTCGCTCACAGCGTATGAAGGAACCTATACATTGAAAGTGATGGCATCGAATTTCTACAGCCATGAATTCGAAATTACAATTGGATCTGATTCAACTGTAATGGATATTGAACTTGAACCCTTCTATACGTATACTGGCAGAGAAATTGGCTATGACGATGGAACCGCTGAAAGCCAAATTATTGTCAGAAAAATAGGCGATGGCCGGGCAGTTAAAATGTCTCTGGCGGAAGGAAGAGATTCTGCAATCTTAACGGAGGGGACATTCCGTTTCTGGGATAAAAGAGTGCCAGTACCGAGTGAAACTGAATTTGCGGTTGAAGTTTGGGATGTTGGCTCTGACGGCATGCCAGGACAGAAGCTAGCGGGCCCAATCAAAGGGAAAGCACAATATGATGGTACTTGGACAACAGTAGACCTGAGAAACCAAAACATCATGGTCGAAGATGATTTCTACATGGTTTATATTCAAACGAAGTATCCTAATGGGCCGACTATAGCCACGGATAAAAGCAGTATAAATGCGGAAAGAAATTACGTATATGCGAACGGTGCAATGTCTGCAACACCATCTAAAGAAGGAAACTATATGATTCGTGCACAAGTAGATTACTTAATCGAAAAACCAGCGATTACTACTCCAGATGCCGACTTTGTGACAAATGAGGAAAGCATTACAATTGAAGGAACTGGATCGCCAACAACGACCATTCAGCTCAACAATAATGGCCAAGCAGTTGATACAGCTGTAATTGATGACCATGGTGCATTCAGTTTCACAACAGACCTGACTAACGGAGCTAACGAATTTGATGCAGTCATGCTTGTAAACGGTGAGGCAGCTGATTTTGCAGATGGTTCGTCAGAAAAAGTTACAGTCACGTCAGATACAAAAGACCCCGAATTGACAATCGATAGTCCAAGAGACGGGGATGCAACAAATAAGAATGCAGTTGACGTTGAAGGAACTGTATCAGATATACACCTTGATTCTGTAATGGTAAACGGTGAAGAAGCAACCATTGCAGAAGATGGCAGCTACTTTAAACGGATTACAGTGGAAAAAGGCGCCAATGAAATTGCGGTAGTGGCGACTGACCTAGGCGGCAACTCGGAAACGAAATCGGTCGCAATCACTGTGAGCCAAGAAGCTCCAGTTCTTGAAAATCTGCAACCGTCAGAAGATGTAACAGTCGAAGCCGGCGATGAAGTCGTCGTTTCTTTCGAAAGTGAAACAGAAGGCGGGGAAGCGAGCTTTACATTACAGCTTCCTGGTCAAAACACCCTGCAATCTTCTACAGCAACTCAGATGAAAGAAATAACGCCTGGATCCTATAAAGGAATTTGGAATGATTCAGAAGCTTCGTTTGAAAACGCAATAGTTGTTGTAGAATTAACAGACACTGTTGGCAATCAAGTAACAGAAGAAGCAACAGGGACAATTACGATTATTCCTAAAGAAGATGTAGATCCGGAATTACCAGGTGAAATAAACCGCATATCCGGCAAAGATCGTTATCAAACAGCAATCGAAATCAGTCGAAACGGTTGGCAATCAGCGGACACGGTAATCGTTGCTCGCGGAGATAATTTTGCGGATGCACTAGCTGGTGTTCCATTAGCGCATAAAGTAAATGGACCAATCTTATTAACACGAACAAAAGAATTAACGGATGGCGTACTCGAAGAAATTGAGCGTCTTGGCGCAAGTGACGTCATTGTTCTTGGTGGCAAAAGTGCTGTAAGCGAAACAGTCATCAACAAATTAACAGACGCTGATTTAGAAGTAGAACGCGCGAGTGGTGCTAATCGATTTGCCACTGCTGCAGCAATTGCGAACTTAATTGCACCAAATGGAGCCGATGAAGTTGTCGTTGCCAATGGCATGGACTTCCCTGACGCACTCTCTGTTGCATCGCACGCAGCGCAAGCAGGAACGCCAATTCTGTTAACAGAAACGAACAAACTTCCAGCAGAAACACAAGGTGCACTTGACGCATTGAAAACAACTACTACAATCGTAGTTGGTGGTAAAACAGTAGTTTCTGAAACTATCGAAGCTGATCTACCAAACGCAACACGCCTAGGCGGAAAAGATCGTTATATCACGAACACGCTAATTGCAAAACATTACGGCGTGAATAACGACCACTTCTACGTAGCAACTGGTAAAGATTACGCAGACGCTCTAACTGGGGCAGTCTTAGCTGGTAAAGCGGATAGTGCAGTGCTACTCGTCCATGATAGAGTTCCAGAAACTGTAGTTGACTATATCACCAATCAAGAAGTCAAAAACTTATCAATCTTTGGTGGAGAAAATGCTATAAGCGCAGAAGTATTCAACGAGTTAAAGAGACTGATTGATTAATATCTAATGAATAAGGCGCTTTAAAACTAAAGGGAGGGAAAAGATTTGAGACCAAAGAAAAAACGTCAAATGAAAGCTTTTAGTATAGTGGCTTCGTTTTTAATGATATTTTCTTTAATTGCCCCGGTCGTTTCCAGTGCGGAGACGGACGGGCGGATGCAAAAATCTGTAAATAAAGCCCAAACGGCAAAAGTGAAAATAAGTGATCGTTTAATTAATGAATTTAAAAATGACGAAAAAGTTACATTTCTGATTAAGTTTGAAGAAAAGGCAGATGTAGAAAAAGTGGCTGCAGATGCAGTATCTTCGGCAGAAAAAGCAAAGCTTTCTGCATATAAGACTACGTTTATGAAACGATCGGCCGTTGTCTCAGAATTGAAGGCGGTTGCACTAACATCACAACAAAGTGTAAAAGACTTCCTTACCAAAGAAGTAAAGAATGGGAATGCTGAAAATGTTATTTCCTATCATATTGTAAATGGTATGGCAGTTACTGCTACAAAGGAAGTGGCGGAAAAACTCGCTACATTCAGAGAAGTAGAAAAGATTTTACCGAATGAAACAAGAAAGTTAATAGAACCGCTATCCAATGACTCGAAAACTGATCTAGCAACAAGTGCTGACGATGGGGTAGAGTGGAGTGTTGATCGTATTGGTGCTCCCGATGCCTGGGCAACAGGTATCGATGGGACTGGGACTGTAGTAGCAAGTTTTGATACTGGAGTTCAATGGGATCACCCAGCATTAAAGGAAAAATATCGCGGCTATGATGCGGTGACTGGTGAAGTAGATCACAGCTATAGTTGGTTTGATGCAACTGCTGGAAAACCTGAACCCTATGATGATAATGGTCATGGCACTCACACAATTGGCACAATGGTGGGTAGTGAACCGGACGGGTCTAACCAGATTGGTGTGGCTCCCGGAGCAAAGTTTATTGTTGTTAAAACATTCGATAAATCTGGTAGTGGTACAGATGCTGCTCTGTTAGCAGCAGGTGAATGGGTTTTAGCACCGACAGATGCGGATGGAAATGAACGTGTAGATTTGGCTCCCGATGTGGTAAATAACTCGTGGAGTGGCGGTGCAGGTCTTGATGAATGGTATCGGGATGTGGTTATTGCCTGGAGAGCTGCTGATATTTTCCCTGAATTCTCTGCGGGCAATACAGGCTTTTCCAATTCCGGTGGACCAGGTTCTGTAGCATCTCCTGCAAATTATCCAGAATCATTTGCAACCGGTGCAACAGATAAGCGTGATATGGTTACCGAGTTTTCATTACGCGGGCCTTCCCCTTACGATGAAATTAAACCGGATATTTCTGCCCCTGGTGACATGATACGTTCTTCCGTGCCAGGAGGTGGATATGCGGAGAACAGTGGCACTTCCATGGCAGGGCCAGCTGTTTCCGGTGTCGCATTACTATTACGTCAAGTTAATGCAAGCATCACAGTGGACGAAATGGGAGAAGTCCTAAAAAGTACGGCAACCGCTAGAACAGACGACGAATACCCTGAATCACCAAATCATGGATATGGGTATGGAATCGTGAATGCCTATGATGCTGTTATGTCTATGCAAGATCGACTTGGTAAGATCGAAGGAAAAGTTACCAAAGAAGATGCTGCCGAAGATAAAACAACACAGCATTCAACGAAAAACAACATACAGCCTAGTGGAATGCTAGCGCAGATAAGTGTAATTGAGAGTGGACGCTCCGTAAATACAAATCCTGAGGATGGAACCTATTCATTAACGCATGCTGTGGGAGAGTATACATTGCAGGCAGAGGGTTACGGTTTACATTCTGCTGAGCAATCTGTGACAGTCGGAAAAGATGGAATAACGGAAGCGGATTTTATTTTGAAGGAAATAGACCATTATACGGTTAGCGGAACAGTTACAAATGAAGTAACCGGGGATCCAGTTGAAAATGCGTCCTTAATCCTCGTAGAAGATGGAAATGTTGCGCCTGTGAAGACGGATCAAAATGGGCATTATGACTTTGAAGCCTACGTGGGTGATTATACAGTAAAGGTGATCGGACCAGGCTACTATGGTAGAGAAATCGAAATTACCGTTGATAAGGATATTTCTACTGTGGATGTGAAATTAAAGCCATTTTATAGTTACCCAGGAGATGAACTTGCGTACGATGATGGAACATTTGAAACTGCAACCATTTTTAACGAAGCTGGCAATGGGAATGCTGTAAGAATGTCTCTCCCTGAAGGAGAAGAACAAGCTATGGTTACGGAGGGCAAGTTTTACTTTGACGATAGTGGAGATAAATTTCAAGTAGAAGTTTTTGATGCTAGTGGACCGAATGGATCGCCGGGGAATAAAATTGCCGGACCAATTGATGCTGTTGCTGCCGAAGGTGATCAATGGACGATAGTTGACTTAAAAGACTATGGAATTATCGTTGAAGGTGACTTTTATATGGTATATATGCAATCAGAGCTTGGCAATGAATCGCCATGGATCCAACTGGATAAAGACAAACCTTTTTCAGCAAGAAGCTGGGAATTTTATAAGGGTGAGTGGACGCAGCCTGATGAGTCTCGCTCTTATGCTGGAAATTTGGCGATTCGGGCACTTGTTGATTACGAAGTTTATTCACCAGTAATTACATCTCCTGCGGAAGGCTATCTAACTGGTGAATCAGAGATTACAGTGGAAGGAAAAGCCTCACCAACAACAACGATTCAGTTGACGAATAACGGGGAAAAAGCAAGCTCTAAAGAAGTTGGCGATGATGGTAAATTTGCTTTGCCTTTAGAACTAACAGAAGGTGAAAATGCGATTATAGCGGTTTCTGAAGTAGATGGGGTGTTAGCTGAAGAATCGGAGGCAGTCACGGTAACATTAGATACTTTGGCACCAAATTTATCGATTGATAGCCCGCAAGATGGTGATAAAACAAATCGAGAAACAGTAACTGTTGAAGGAACTGTTTCAGATACACATCTTGATTCTGTAATGGTAAACGGCAAAGAAACAACAATTGAAGAAGATGGTAGCTACTTTAAACGTATTACAGTTGAAGAAGGCGCCAATGAAATTACAGTAGTTGCGACTGACCTAGCCGGTAACTCGGAAACGAAATCGGTCACAATTACAGTCAATCAAGAAGCACCAGTAATTAAAAATCTACAACCGTCAGAAGCTATAACAGTCGAAGCTGGCGATGAAGTAGTCGTTTCTTTCGAAAGTGAAACAGAAGGTGGGGAAGCAAGCTTCACAGTACAACTTCCTGGACAAAACGCACTACAATCTTCTGCAGCAACTCAGATGGAAGAAATAACGCCTGGATTCTATAAAGGAATTTGGACTGCTCCTGAAGCTGCGTATAAAAACGCGGTAGTTGTTGTAGAATTGACAGACACTATTGGCAATAAAGTAACAGAAAAAGCAACAGGAACAATCACGATTAATCCAGAATTACCAGGTGAAATAGATCGCATATCTGGTAAGGATCGCTATCTAACAGCACTCGAAATCAGTCAAAACGGTTGGGAATCGGCCGATACGGTCATCCTTGCCCGCGGAGATAATTTTGCAGATGCACTTGCTGGAGTGCCATTGGCGCATTCAGTAAACGCACCAATTTTATTAACAGAAACGAAAGATCTAACAGATGGCGTACTTGCAGAAATTGAGCGACTTGGTGCAAACAACGTCATTGTTCTTGGCGGAAAAAGTGCTGTCAGCGAGACAGTCATTAACAAATTAACAGCTGCGGATTTAGAAGTAGAACGCACAAGTGGTGCCAACCGATTTGCAACAGCGGCTGCAATTGCAAACCTAATTGCACCAAACGGCGCAGATGAGGTCGTCATTGCCAATGGCATGGACTTCCCTGACGCATTATCTGTGGCATCGCACGCTGCACAAGCAGGAACGCCGATTCTTTTAACGGAAACGGATAAAATTCCTGCCGAAACACAAGCTGCACTTGATGCGCTGAACACAACTGACACAATCGTAGTCGGTGGTAAAACAGTTGTTTCTGAAGCTGTCGAAGCTGAGCTGCCAAACGCAACTCGCCTAGGCGGAAAAGACCGTTATATCACAAATACGCTAATCGCGGAACATTACAATGTGGATAATGACCACTACTACGTCGCAACTGGTACAGATTACGCTGATGCATTAACCGGCGCAGTCTTAGCAGGTAAAACGGATAGCGCAGTGCTACTCGTTCACGCAATCGTTCCAGAAACTGTAGCTGACTATATTACTAATCAAGAAGTCAAAAATCTAACAATCTTCGGTGGAGAAAGTGCAGTAAGTAAAAAAGTATTCAACGAGTTGATGAGACTGATTGATTAATAATAAGTAGAAAAAAGAGCTCGTTCATCATGAGCGTACTGAAAAACTCACTCTTATTAGATGAGCTAATCCTTAAAAATAAAAAAGAGGCACTTTCCGTTCACAATTGAACAGAAAGCGCCTCTTTTTTTTTCTTGTTTTCACTCTTTTTCGCGGACTCATTATTTCAACATAAATAGGTAAAACACAAAACTTTTGAATAGACTATAATCCCAGAACTATCACAAGTAGGAAGTTAGTATACTAGGCTTTAATTTCGGCAGTGTCTTTTTCATTTCGAGGACACTTTTCCTAATTGCGCACATCATGCCAACACCAAAAATTTGATTGAATAGAGCATGTTGAAAAATAATTTTACTCAAGATAATTTACTTCTACCTAGTCTATAATGCCTATAAAAATAATGAGTATGAAGATAGCTTACTAATATTTAGAATGGATAAAAATTCATAAGCTTTCGACAAATTAAATGGTTTAAGTAGGTCTAAGAAACTATAAAAGGCGAAAAAACATATAATTAATCGAATAAAGACGAAAAATATAAAGTACTCAGAATTAAATAATAATTACTTGACAATCTTTTCTAAATAATCTATGGTTGAGTCGTTCGTATTCTATCGAAAGGAGGAGGAATTTAATAGTTTTTACGTTTAATTGCTAGGGGGGGATAAAACAACTAGTCAATTGATCGACTTTTTATCAAACTATTATGCTAACGACATCATGAACTATTTTTCAGCATGACTCGCATACAACAGTACTTATTCATAGGGAGGAAAATCTATTGAGGAATAAGAAACAATCTCAAAAGAGGTTATTTAGCATATTTGCCTCTTTTCTCATGGTCTTTTCACTACTAACACCTGGATTTGCTGCAGCAGAGTCATCAACTAGTAAACTCAATCATTCGGTTAATGGCACACAAACAAATGCCAAAGATAAGATGAGCGAACGTTTACTATCAGATTTTAAAGATAGTGAGCAAGTCACATTTTTAGTTAAATTTAAAGCGAAATCTGATCCTATGAAAATTGCAAATGAAGCAAAAGAAAGTGCGAACTCGAACCAATTATCATCCGGGCAGGCACTATTTCAACAGCGTTCAGCAGTCGTAGCTGATTTAAAATCAGTCGCTCTGGAATCTCAATATAATGTTGTTGAATTCTTAGAGAAAGAGACGGAACGTGGCAATGTTGAAAACTTCGAATCATTCCATATTGTTAACGGAATGGCAGTGACTGCGACGAAAGAAATTGCAGAGAAAATTGCAGCTTTTGCCGAAGTTGATAAAATATTACCAAACGAAGAAAGACAGTTATATGAAGCGGTTGTCAAGACTGATGAAGTTGCACCACAATCAGAACTTGCAAACGTGGAATGGAACGTCGAACGTGTCAATGCACCTGATACATGGGCGCTTGGAATTGACGGTTCGGGAACTGTCGTAGGAAGCTTGGACACAGGTGTCCAGTGGGATCATCCAGCATTAAAAGAAAAATACCGTGGTTATGATGCAAATGCAGAATCAGTAGACCATACGTATAGCTGGTACGATGCTTCAGGTGGAACATCTGCAGCATTTGATGATCATGGACACGGAACACATGTAACTGGAACAATGGTTGGTAGTGAACCAAATGGTGCAAACCAAGTCGGTGTAGCACCAGGTGCAAAGTGGATCGCGGCAAAAGTGTTTAATGCGGCCGGTAGCACAACAGATGATATTTTACTTAGAGCTGCACAGTGGATGTTGGCTCCAGGTGGCGATGTTAATATGGCACCTGATGTTGTCAACAATTCATGGGGCGGTGGACCAGGACTTGATGAATGGTATCTTGACTCGGTTATCGCTTGGAGAGCATCAGAAATTTTCCCTGCATTTTCTGCGGGAAATACAACGTTAGGAAATCCGGGTGGACCGGGATCAGTTGCGGTTCCCGCAAACTACCGTGAATCATTCGCAACTGGTGCAATCGATATTAATAACCAAGTGCCAAGTTTCTCACTCAGAGGTCCATCACCATACGGTGAGATTAAACCAGATATTACAGCGCCAGGTGTAAATATTCGATCAAGTGTACCAGGTAGCGGCTATGAAGGTGGATGGAATGGAACGTCAATGTCGGGACCAGCTGTTGCAGCTGTTGCGGCAATGTTACGTCAAGTTAATGCCACATTACCAGTAGATGAAATGGAACAAATCTTACTAGATACAACGACGCCATTAACAGATTCCCAGTATCCAGAATCACCAAACCATGGGTATGGATATGGACTCGTCGATGCGTTTGAAGCTGTATCTTCAATTTTAGATGGGCTTGGAACGTTGAAAGGACAAGTCATGGAAGATGGGGAAGATACTGAAGCTCCAACTTTTGAACACGTTGCTCCAGCAGAAACATATGCAGAAATGGATTTAAATTTATCTGTTTTTGCAAGTGATGATATCAGTATCACTGACGTCCAATTACAGTACCAAACTGGAGACAGTTGGAAAACTGTAGATGCCACACGCAAGTCAGGTGACTTTAAGTCAGGTGATTACGCGGTAACGATTCCAGGCGATGATATCGCGACTCCTTCACTCACGTACAAATGGGTGATTAATGACTATGGAAACAACACAGTTGAAAGTGATGCGTATGTAGTCGAAGTTAAATCGGGAATTACAACAGGCTATTTTGAAAACTTTGATGCAAGTTACGCACCAGTTGGTTGGTATTCTTCTGGAGCAAATGATGCATGGGAATGGGGCGCGCCTACAAGTGGTCCAGGAGAAGCCTATTCCGGTGAAAATGTCTATGCAACAAATCTTGCTGGCCTTTACAATAGCAGCATGAATGCAACACTTGTTATGCCTCCAGTTGATCTTGATGAAGGACCTTCCTTCTTGCAGTTCAAGCACTGGCATAACTTCGAAGAATCATCAGCAGGAAGAGCATGGGATTACGGCCATGTGAGAATATCTACTGATGGCGAGAACTGGACAGATCTACAAATGTTCCAAGGTATCTCAGATGGTTGGTTAACAACTGAAATTGACCTGTCGGAATACAGTGGACGCGTCTACCTTGGTTTCAACACGTTCTCTGATGGAAGCGGTAATAGAGATGGTTGGTATATTGACGATGTAGGATTATCAGAAAGATCGCAGTACAGTGATGATGAAATAGATCCGGTCATCAACCACACTGCACCACTTGAAGTCTATTCTGATATGGATTTAGTACTGAAAGCAGACGTATCGGATAACTTACGAATTTCTTACGTAAATCTTCATTACAAAGATTCCAATGAAGATTGGCAAGTAGTTCAAGGAACACAAGATTCCGGAAACGATTTAGCTGGAACATATAGTGCAACAATTCCAGGAGATCAAGTTACTGGAGAATCAATCACTTACTACTTCGAAACAAGTGATTACGGTGGAAACGTCGTAAGAACTGAGGACCATACAGTCGAAGTAAAACCAGGAATCGGGATTGGGTACTTCGAAGATTTTGAAGGCGCACCTTCCGGCTGGTATTCATTCGGAGCGAATAACACTTGGGAAATGGGTGTTCCAACATCCGGTCCAAATGGGGCAGCATCCGGTGAAAATGTTTATGCAACAAATCTTGCGGGTACCTATCTCGCGAATATGAACGCGACACTTGTCATGCCTGCAATTGATTTACCTGCAGGAGATGCATACTTGAATTTCAAGAGCTGGCATAACTTTGAACAATCAACATCAGGCACAGCTTGGGATTACGGTCATGTCGTGATTTCGACGGATCAGGTAAACTGGACGCAACTACAAAAATTCCAAGGCTTAACAACCGATTGGACAGATGTAGAAATTGATTTATCTGCTTATAGCGATCAACGCGTTTATGTCGGTTTCCACGGATTTTCCGATGGTAGCGTTGTGAGGGATGGTTGGTATATTGACGATGTTGGTTTATCAAATACATCGCAAACACCAGCGCAAGTAAATCAGAAAGTAGAAAATGCACCAACAACACTTCCACTTCGCGCACAAGTGAGCGTGATTGAAACTGGAAGATCAGTCATGACAAATCCAGCAGATGGTTCTTACTCACTAAACTTACCAGTCGGTGATTACACTGTTGAAGCTGGAGCTTATGGATATGAAACTTCACAGCAAACTGTCTCAATAGAAGATGCTGAAGAAACAATCGCCAATTTCACATTGGAAGAGCTTGCCCAAGGTACAGTTACAGGACAAGTAACCAATAGTGAAACTGGAACGACAATTAGCGAAGCAACTTTATTACTAATTGAAGATGCGAATGTTGTACCAGTAGTAACAGGTGAAGATGGAACTTACTCCCTTACAGCGTATGAAGGCACATATACGTTGAGAGTAATGGCATCGAATTTCCACAGCACTGAAGTTGAGATTACAATTGGAGCCGATTCAACTGAAGTGAATATTGAACTCGATCCATTCTACACATATCCAGGCGGCGAAATCGGTTATGACGATGGAACTGCTGAAAACGCACGTGCTTTCTACGATGCAGGAAATGGTTGGGCAGTTAAAATGTCTCTGCCTGAAGGAAGAGATTCCGGTATTGTCACAGATGGTGTATTCCGCTTCTGGGATACAGAATGGCCAGTACCAGGCGGAACTGAATTTGCGGTAGAAGTTTGGGATGCAGGATCTGACGGCATGCCAGGACAGAAACTAGCAGGACCAATTGACGGCACGGCATTACGTGACGGTACTTGGACAACAGTAGACCTTAGAGATCAAGGCATCATTGTCGAAGGTGACTTCTACATGGTATACCTTCAAACGAAGGGAGATCCTCTTGCACCAGGACTAGCAACAGATGAAAGTAGTCCGAACGCAGGAAGAAGTTACCAATACGTTGGCGGAGCATGGTCTCCATCTCCGGCTGAAGAAGGAAACTACATGATCCGTGCACGAGTAGATTATGCAGTTGAAAAACCAACAATTACAACGCCAGAATCTTCATATATTACAAATGAAGAAAGCGTTACAATTGGAGGGACAGCATCACCAACGACAACAATTCAACTGACTAATAACGGTGAAGAAGTTGAAACAGCTGTCATTGAGGATGATGGCGCATTCAGTTTCGAGGCGGACTTAACAGAAGGTATGAACGAATTTGTTGCAGTCACGTTAATCGATGGGGATGCTGCTGGTTCTTCTGAATCAGTAACAGTCACGTTAGACACAACAGCCCCAGCATTAACGATTGATAGTCCAAGAGACGGGGATGTAACAAATAAAAATACAGTTGGCGTTGAAGGAACTGTGTCAGATGAAAATCTTGATTCTGTAACAGTCAACGGTGAAGAAGCAGCTGTTGAAGAAGATGGTAGCTACTTTAAACGACTTACAGTTGAAGAAGGTGCCAACGAAATTACAGTAGTTGCAACTGACCAAGCCGGTAACTCGGAAACGAAATCAGTTACAATTACAGTAAGTCAAGAAGCACCAGTCATTGAAAATCTACAACCGTCAGAAGACGTTACTGTCGAAGCTGGCGATGATGTAGTCGTTTCATTCGAAAGTGAAACAGAAGGTGGGGAAGCGAGCTTTACAGTACAGCTTCCTGGTCAAAATACACCACAATCTTCTGCAGCAACTCAGATGGAAGAAATAACGCCTGGATTCTATCAAGGAACTTGGACTGTTCCGGAAGCGGTTAATGAAAATCTAGTGATTGTTGTAGAACTAACAGACACTGCTGGCAATAGAGTAACAGAAGAAGCAGCAGGAACAATCACGATTCTTCCTACAGCTGTTGAGCCTGAACCAGATCCAGATCCAGATCCAGATCCAGAACCTGAAATTCCAGGTGAAATAGATCGCATATCCGGTGATGATCGTTATCTAACGGCAATCGAAATTAGCCAAAACGGTTGGGAATCAGCTGATACGGTAATCGTTGCGCGCGGAGATAATTTTGCAGATGCACTCGCTGGTGTGCCATTGGCGCATTCAGTAAACGCACCAATTTTATTAACACAAACAAAAGAGTTAACAGATGGTGTACTCGAAGAAATTGAGCGCCTAGGCGCAAGTATCGTTATTGTACTAGGTGGCGAAAGTGCTGTTAGCAAAGCTGTTTCTAACGAACTTTCTAAAGCTGATTTAGAAGTAGAACGTGCTTCTGGTGCGAACCGATTCGCTACAGCGGCTGCAATTGCAAACTTAATTGCACCAAATGGAGCCGATGAGGTCGTCATTGCCAATGGCATGGACTTCCCTGACGCACTATCGGTTGCATCGCATGCTGCACAAGCAGGAACGCCGATTCTATTAACGGAAACGGATAAAATTCCTGCCGAAACACAAGCTGCACTAGATGCGCTGAACACAACTGACACAATCGTAGTCGGTGGTAAAACAGTTGTTTCTGAAGCTGTTGAAGCTGATCTGCCAAACGCAACTCGCCTAGGCGGAAAAGACCGTTATATCACAAATACGCTAATCGCGGAACATTACAATGTGGATAACGACCATTACTACGTTGCAACTGGTAGAGATTACGCTGATGCACTAACTGGCGCAGTCTTAGCTGGTAAAACGAATAGCGCAGTGCTACTCGTCCATGCAAAAGTTCCAGAAACAGTCGTTGATTATATTACTGATAAAGAAGTTAAGAACATTACAATCTTCGGTGGAGAAAATGCCGTAAGTGCAGAAGTATTCAACGAGTTGAAGAGACTGATTGATTAAGAGTTGTAAAAGAGTAGAGCCCATTTTGTTGGGCTCTATTTTTCTGTAAATCTATTTGATTTATTTGAACGATAAAAATTAGAGTAACCATACTTTTATTAGAAGCTTTAACCCTAAAAAAAAGAGGTGTTTTCCGTTCTTAATTGAACAGAAAATGCCTCTTTCCTTTGTTTTTCGAGGAAATTATTTATTTCATCATTAACATCGCTATCTGAGCCGCCGTATCTTCCCTACCGATGGTTAGTATCAGCGGAAAAGTCGAAGCTTTATTGAGATTCAGCAGTCATGAAAATCTTAAATCCGTGGCGACTGAATCACAGCAAAATATTGTTTGCGAATCAATTATTCAGACTAGGAAGATACGAACTTGACAAAGTTTTCATAATATTCTATGGTTAATTTGTTCCTATATTTCTAGGAAAAAAAGGTGAGGCTGTGAGTATTCCATACTAGTCTCAAGGATGGGGGGGAAAATAGAGTTATAGATTTCTTGCCAATTGATTGAAGCAAACCGTCACCCATGAAGACGATGGCTACGGTAAGTCTCTGTAGGTTTTTTTGCTTGTCAAAATCAATTAAACATGAAAAAAGAAGCACCAGGATTCGTAAAAAAGCATTATATTCTAAGGGGGAAATTTTATTGCGGAAAAAGAAGCAATCACAAAAGAGGATTTTTAATATATTCGCCTCTTTTCTTATGATCTTTTCACTACTAGCACCTGGATTTGCTGCAGCAGAGTCAAATAACAAAACGCACCATTCTGTAAACGACACTAAAACTAGCGCTAAAGACAAAGTTAGTGAACGTTTACTAAGCGAATTTGATAACAATGAGAAAGTAACATTTCTAGTTAAGTTCAAAGAAAAATCAGATGCTGCAAAAGTTGCAAAGGAAGCGAAAGCGAGTGCAGTGTCGAAAAGTCTATCTGCACAAGAGGGGAAGTTTCAACAGCGCTCAGCCGTCGTATCTAATCTAAAATCCGTATCTATTGAATCTCAGCAAAATGTTATGGAATATTTAGAGGCCGAGACGAAGAATGGTAATGTTGAAGACGTTCATTCGTACTATATCGTCAATGGAATGGCGGTTACAGCTACTAAAGAGGTTGCCAAAAAGATTGCAACTTTTGCAGAAGTTGAAAAAATATTACCAAACGAGACACGTCAATTACATCAAGCGACTATTACAGATGAAGAAGCGCCGCAATCTACTTTAGCAAACGTTGAGTGGAATGTTGAGCGTGTAAATGCGCCAAAAGCTTGGGCACTCGGCTTTGATGGCACAGGTACTGTAGTTGCCAGCATTGATACTGGCGTGGAGTGGGATCATCCAGCATTAATGGAGAAATATCGTGGTTATAATGCAGAAACAGGGGAAGTTGACCATGAGTCTAGTTGGTTCGACCCTTCCGGAGGAGAAGATGTTCCGTTTGATGATTATGGGCACGGAACTCATGTTACCGGAACAATGGTAGGAAGTGAACCAGATGGATCTAACCAAATCGGTGTGGCTCCTGGCGCGAAATGGATTGCTGCCAAAGTATTTGATGACTACGGTGAAACAACAGATGATATTTTACTAGCAGCGGCAGAATGGATGCTTGCCCCAGGCGGCGACGTTAACAATGCTCCTGATGTTGTAAACAACTCATGGGGCGGTGGACCAGGACTTGATGAGTGGTACCGTGACGCTGTCATAGCTTGGAGAGCAGCCGAAATTTTCCCTGAGTTTTCGGCGGGGAATACAACTTTTTTTAATCCAGGCGGTCCAGGTTCAGTTGCAGTACCTGCAAACTACCCAGAATCATTTGCCACAGGAGCAATTGATATTAATAATAAAGTTGCAGGATTCTCTCTAAGAGGACCTTCTCCGTACGGTGAGATTAAACCAGATATTACAGCACCTGGGGTAAATATTCGTTCAAGTGTCCCTGGTGGCGAATATGAAGGTGGTTGGGATGGAACGTCAATGTCTGGACCGGCAGTAGCAGCGGTTGCGGCATTGTTACGTCAAGTTGATGCTAGTATTTCCGTTGATGAAATGGAAGAAATATTGCTAAGCACAACAACTCCTTTAACCGACAATGAATATCCAAAGACACCAAACAATGGATACGGACATGGACTTGTTGATGCGTTTTTCGCAGTGTCCGCCCTCGAGGATGGACTTGGTAAGTTAAAAGGACAAGTATCAATAGAAGGCGAAGATAATGAGGCGCCAACATTCGAACATACAGCACCGCAAAAATTGTATACAGGGATGGACTCGAATTTATCGATTAGAGTTAAGGACAATGTTAGTGTCACAACTGTCGCATTAGCTTATCAAGTTGATGGCGGTGAAGCGCAAACATTGGATGCAACCCACAAATCCGGTAATTATAAAGATGGTATGTATGTTGCAACAATTCCCGCTGAGGAAATTACTGAAGGTTCAATCACGTATGAGTGGGTCATTAACGATTTTGGAAATAATGAAGTCGTAAGTGATGAATACTTACTGACAGTTGGAACTCCTTTGTATTTCGAAGATTTTGAAGACACCCCTGATGGTTGGTCATCTTCGGGAAAAAGAGATACATGGGAGTGGGGGGCACCTACTATGGGGCCTAAAAAAGCGTATTCTGGCGAAAAAGTGTACGCAACAAATCTTGATGAAAGCTACTTGCCAAGAATGAATGCTACGCTTCAAATGCCACCAATGGCGTTGCCGGCGGATGAAGATTCTTATTTAAACTTTCAACACTGGCATAGTCTTGAATCGTATGGGGATGGTTCGTCCTTTGACTTCGGTTATGTAGTTGTTTCTACGGATCAGGAGAACTGGACGGAACTTATGACAGTAGAAGGTTATTCAGACGGATGGGAAAATGCCTCAGTTGATTTGTCGGACTACGCTGGACAAACAATATATATTGGCTTTAACGCTACTTCTGACGAAGGTTTAGAAGAAGAAGGTTGGTATATTGATGATGTTTATTTACTAGATTCCGATCCGAATGAATTCAGCGCACTGGAAACTAAGAAAGAAGCGGCATCAGTGACTTCAATTACTCCTATGTCCCTTCCATTAGGTGCACAAGTAAGCGTAATTGAACTAGGGAAGTCAGTATCTACAAATCCTGCTGATGGATCCTATTCACTTAATCTCCCGGTTGGCGCATTCACAATCGAAGCGGGCGCTTATGGTTATGAATCTAAACAACAAGAAGTAGCTATCAAAGACGGTGAAGAAACAAGAGCTGATTTCACCTTAGAAGAATCGGTAAAAGGTGCGGTTAATGGTCTAGTTACCGATGAGTCAACTGGAAATGCGATTGAGGGAGCAACGTTACTCTTAGTTGAAGATGCAAATGTTTTACCGGTAAAGACTGATGACAATGGAAGCTATTCAATTACTGCCTACGAAGGTACGTATACGTTAAAGGTAATTGCACCTGGTTACCATAGTGAAGAGGTCTGGGTAACAATTGATGAGGACGGCATTAAAATCGATGTAGCACTCGAACCGCATTACACCTATCCGGGTGGAGAGATTGGCTATGACGATGGAACAGCCGAAAATGCGCATGCATTCTACGAGGCGGGAAATGGTTGGGCGGTTAAAATGTCTTTACCTGAAGGCGAAGATTCTGCAATCGTCACGGACGGTGTATTCCAATTCTGGGATACAGAATGGCCAGAACCGGGTGGAACTGAATTTGCAGTTGAAGTTTGGGATGCTGGTTCAGATGGTAACCCAGGGGAGAAACTTGCAGGACCAATAAATGCAAACGCATTACGAGACGGTACTTGGACAGTCGTTGATCTTATGGACCACAATATCGTCGTTGATGGTGATTTCTATATGGTCTACATTCAAACGAAATCAGATCCATATGCACCTGGTTTGGCGGCCGATATGGATGATCCATACTCCGGAAGAAATTACGTATATGCTTATGGCGAATGGATGGAATCATTTGGCGATGAAGGAAACTTTATGATTCGTGCACGAGTGTCTTATGAAATCGGTGCACCTACTATTACTTCCCCAGTTGAGGGATTAATAACAAATGAAGCCGATATTACTGTTGAAGGAACTGCTGATCCAACTACGACAATTCAATTGGCGAATAATGGAGAAGAGCAGGGAACAGCTGATATTGGAGACGATGGAAGTTTTGCACTTCAAGCTGAACTAACCGAAGGTGCAAACGAGTTGACAGCAATAACATCATCCAGAGGTCAAGTAATTGGAGAATCTGAGCCTGTTACCGTAACTCTAGACACGGCAGCACCTGAACTAACGCTTGACAGTCCAGTTGACGGAGAAGTAACAAATAAGAATACAGTAGTTGTCGAAGGAACTGTATCAGATGAACATCTAGATTCTATTACAGTGAACGGTGAGACAGCATCTGTTGAAGAAGACGGCAGCTACTCTAAAGAGCTTATAGTTAAAGATGGTACCTTCGAAATCACAGTAGTTGCGACCGATTTAGCTGGTAACAAAGAAACGAAAACAGTCACAATCACTGTGGACAAAGAAGCGCCTGGCATAAAAAATCTACAACCGTCAAAAGACCTAAAAGTCAAAGCTGGCGATGAAGTAGAAGTTTCTTTCGAAAGTACGACAGAGGGCGGGGAAGCAAGCTTTACGGTACAACTTCCTGGTCAGAAAAAATTACAATCTTCTACGGCAAATGAGATGGAAGAAATAACACCTGGATTCTATAAAGGAATTTGGACTGTTCCAGAAGCCACGTTTGAAAATGCATTGGTTGTTGTTGTAGAATTCACAGACACTGCTGGCAATAAAGTAACAGAAGAAGCTTCAGGAACAATTAAGATTCTTCCTGGATCATCAGGTGAAATAGACCGCATATCTGGTCTGGATCGCTATCAAACAGCAATTGAAATTAGCCAAAATGGTTGGGAATCCGCTGATACGGTAATCGTTGCGCGCGGAGATAATTTTGCGGATGCACTAGCTGGTGTTCCACTAGCGCATAAAGTAAATGCACCAATTTTATTAACACAAACGAATAAGTTAACAGATGGCGTACTCGAAGAAATTGAGCGCCTAGGCGCAAGTATCGTTATTGTACTAGGTGGCGAGAGTGCTGTTAGCGAAGATGTTGCTAACAAACTGTCAAAAGCTAATTTAACAGTAGAACGTGCTTCTGGTGCGAACCGATTCGCTACAGCGGCAGCCATTGCAAGGCTAATTGCTCCAAACGGCGCGGATGAAGTCGTCATTGCCAATGGCATGGACTTCCCCGATGCACTATCTGTTGCATCGCATGCTGCACAAGCAGGAACGCCGATTCTATTAACAGAAGCGGACAAAATTCCTGCAGAAACACAAGCTGCACTAGATGCGCTGAACACAACTGACACAATCGTAGTCGGTGGTAAAACAGTTGTTTCTGAAGCTGTTGAAGCTAATCTACCAAACGCAACTCGCCTAGGCGGAGACGATCGTTATATCACAAACACGCTAATCGCGGAACATTACAATGTGGATAACGACCATTACTACGTTGCAACTGGTACAGATTATGCCGATGCATTAACTGGCGCAGTCTTAGCGGGTAAAACGAATAGCGCAGTGCTACTCGTCCATGCTAAAGTACCAGTAACAGTCGTTGACTATATCACTGATAAAGAAGTTAAGAACATTACAATCTTCGGTGGAGAAAATGCCGTAAGCGAAAAAGTGTACAATGAGTTGAAGAGATTGATTGATTAATAGTTGTAGGAAGATAGAGCCCATTCAATTGGGCTCTATTTTTTATTGCTTGAATTGTATTAATCGTATAACCACTCTATTAAACTGTTTCTCCCTGTAAACAATTGACGAATTCAACGAGTATTATTACCATAGATAGTATAGTCATAATTTTAGAGAAATAAAGTGATTTTAGATTTGCTATACAAAGGGGGAAATAAAATGAAGAAAAAACATCGACTAAAAACACAGATCTTTAGTGTCATCGCTTCATTCCTGATGATGTTTTCATTACTAACACCAGCGTTGGTCAGTGCAAATTCATCAGATACATACGTACGATTCAATGAAACAAGCAAAACAGAAAAAATGAGTAGTCGCCTAGCAAGTGAATTTGCAGATGACGAAAAAGTATCCTTTCTCATAAAGTTCAAAGAAAAAGCGGACACCACAAAAGCGGTACAACGTGTAAAAACAAACGCAGCAAAAAGAATGCTATCTTCACATGATGAACGATTCCTACAACGTTCAGCGGTCGTATCGGAGCTGAAAGCAACCGCCCAATATGAACAAGAAAATGTACTAAAATACTTAGAACAAGAAAAAAAGAATGGCAATGTGGATGAAATCAAATCATTTTTCATCGTAAACGGGATTTCAGTCACAGCGACAAAAGAAGTAGCTGAAAAACTAGCAACATTTTCTGAAATCGAGAAAATCTTGCCAAACGAAACCCGCCAATTAATCAAGTCAACAACACTCGAAACAGCACCAAAGACAACACCTGAAAACGTCGAGTGGAACGTAGAAAGAGTTGGGGCCGCGTCCGTTTGGGATATGGGAATTGACGGAACAGGCGTCGTAGTGGCGACAATCGATTCAGGTGTCCAATGGGATCATCCAGCGCTCAAAGAAAATTATCGTGGGTACGACACAAAGACAGGAAAAGTTGATCATAATTTTAACTGGTTCGATGCGGTAACAGGCAAAAAAACACCATATGACGACATAGACCACGGCACACACGTGACAGGAACAATTGTCGGAAACGGCACCGATGGGAACAACAAAATTGGGGTAGCACCTGGTGCGAAATGGATTGCAGTCAAAGCATTTTCCGAGGACGGCGGAGATGATTCGGATTTATTGGAAGCGGCGGAATGGATTTTAGCCCCCACCGATGAAAACGGCAATACGCGCGTCGACCTAGCGCCAGATATTGTAAACAACTCATGGAGTGGCGGACCGGGACTAGACGAATGGTACCGCGATGTCGTGATTGAATGGAGAAACGCACATATATTCCCGCTCTTTGCAGCAGGAAATACGACCATGTTTAATCCCGGTGGACCAGAATCGATCTCAAGCCCAGCGAATTATCCAGAATCCTTCGCTGTTGGCGCAACCAACAGTAATAATACGGTCGCAAACTTTTCGCTGCGCGGCCCTTCACCGTACGGGGAGATTAAACCAGATATTTCAGCGCCAGGCGTTAATATTCGCTCATCTGTGCCTAGTGGAAAATACGAAGATCGCTGGAACGGCACATCGATGGCAGCCCCAGCAGTCGCTGGCGTGATTGCGTTATTATATGAAGTAAACGGCAGTCTCACAATCGATGAAGTAATCGACACATTAATTGAAACAGCTAAACCATTAACCGACAAAAATCATCCGGAAACACCAAATAACGCCTACGGTTATGGATTAATCAATGCGTATCAAGCAGTTTCTTCTATTAAAGAAGGACTCGGCACAGTTCAAGGTAAGGTTGTGAAAGCGGGACAAGAACCGTTAACTGGAACTGTGAGGGTAGTAGAAAGTAGGCAATCTGTCAATACAAATCCTGATGAAGGCTCGTATTCTTTATCTCATCGTACCGGCCAATTCACGATCGAAGCAAAAGCCTATGGCTATTATCCGAAACAACACGTTGTCGTTATAAAAAAGGACCAGACAATCGACGCCAACTTTACATTAGATGAAATTCCACTAGCAACAATCAACGGGGAAATTACAAACGACATCACAGGAGAAGCAATTGAAGGTGCAATGTTGCAACTTGTAGATGACGCAAATATAACGCCAATCGTGACCAATGCGGATGGTTCCTACAGTCTCACGGCTCACGAAGGCACATACAAATTAAAAGCAACGAAAAGTGGTTTTCATAGCAAAGAAGTAACGATTACAATTAGCGGTGATAGTGGAAATATCGATGTTTCACTAAGCCCAATCTTCACCTATCCGGGCGATGAAATTGGTTATGATAACGGTGCAATTGACAATGCCAGTATGTATTACGGCAGCGGTGCCGGGTGGGCAGTAAAAATGTCTCTGCCTGAAGACAAAGACCACGCATTTGTCACGGAAGGCCTGTTTCATTTCTTAGATAAAGGATTTTCAGACACAATCGGCACGGATTTTAATGTTGAAGTGTGGGATGCAACTGGTCCTGATGGGCTTCCAGGTGAAAAACTAGCCGGACCAATTGCAGGGGAAGCCGTGTCAGTCGGTTGGACAAGTGTTGATTTAACAGAACATGATATTCAAGTAAACGGTGACTTTTACATGGTCTATGTCCAAACATTGGAATACCCGAATGCGGCAGGACTTGGAACAGATAATGGAAACCCCTATATAGAAAGAAGTTATCAATATTTGGATGGCGAATTTTATCCAGCATTTGTTGAAGACGGGAACTATATGATTCGTGCAAAAGTGAGTTATGAAGTAGCTGATCCTGTTATTCATTCGCCAAAACAGTTGGAAGGATTTGACGGGGAAAATATCGTAGTTCAAGGCGCAGCATCGCCAACGACGACGATTCAACTAAAGAATAATGATGTAGAAGTTGGAATAGTCGATGTCGGTGAAGATGGCATGTTTTCAATTCCAGTCACATTAACCGCCGGCGACAATAAACTAATCGCTGTCTCTATGTTGGATGGTAAATTAACAGGACAATCGAGTCCCGTAACAGCAGTGTATATTACCGAAGAACCAACAATCGAACAAATCACGCCGCTGGAAGATCAATATGTTTTACCTGGTGAAGTTGTAAAAGTGACGATGAAAACGAATGTTACACATGGTGATGCAAATTTTGAAGTGAAATTTCCAGCACAAGACACATCACCAGCCAGCGTGAACAACATGATTGAAGTTGAACCTGGTGTCTACGAAGGTTCATGGACCGTTCCTAGAAATATTAACATTCAAAATGTCAGCATTAGTGCTTCCGTAACAGACTTAGTGGGGGATAAAACCTCAGGAGATGCTGACGGGAAACTCATGATCTATCAACAAAAAATGGAACGGTTTTCTGGAAAAGATCGTTATTTAACAGCAATTGAAATTAGCCGACAAGGGTGGACAAAATCCGATAAAGTCGTCCTAGCACGTGGCGATGGCTTTGCAGATGCACTCGCAGGCGTACCACTTGCACATGAAATGAAAGCCCCGATTTTACTAACTGTCAGTAAAAAAATTGGCGCTGAAACACTAGCGGAGATCAGAAGACTTGGTGCAAAAGAAATTATTGTATTAGGCGGGGCAACCGCAGTGAATGAAACAGTTGTCAAAGAACTTGAACAAGCAGGATTGAAAGTTACACGGATAGCAGGAAGTGACCGTTTCGAAACAGCAGCAAAAATAGCGTCATTTGTCGCACCGAATGGAACGGACGAGGCAGTCATCGTCAACGGGATGGATTTCCCAGATGCATTATCTGTCGCCTCACATGCTGCAACAAAAGGATTACCGATTTTATTAACACAAGCAACTAAACTACCAACAGCCACGAAAAATAAACTAGCGGAACTAAAAACAACAAAAACAATTGTTGTTGGCGGAAAGACAGTCGTTTCTGACGATGTCGCAAACCAATTGCCATCGATGACGCGATTAGCCGGCCAAGACCGCTACGAAACAAATAGCCAAGTAGCCAAGCATTTCGGCGGGCAAGGGGAAAATGTCTATGTGGCAACTGGAAAAGGATATGCAGATGCCCTAACCGGCGCAGTATTTGCAGCTAAAAATAACAGCACAGTCCTACTCGTCCATGACCGAGTCCCAGAAGTCGTCACAAATTACATCACAGAAAACAAAACAAAACACCTCACCATTTTCGGCGGAGAAACAGCCGTTAGTAAAAAAGTGGCGAGTGAATTGGAGAAATTGTTACAGTAAATAACAAGACCCATCTTCGACTTGTGAAGATGGGTTTTATTGATGTTGACGACGAAAAACGACAAGGAAAATGTCGATATCTGTCTAGTAGTGTTGAATAACCAGAATAGTCTAAAATTATATTGATTTATTGATTATTATGTTCTACGATAGGGATATTGATGAAAACTTGTTAATTATAGTGGAGGTGAATACCTAAAAGAAAGAATTTGACAGTCGCACAATTGAAAGTAGAAGAATCATCAAGATTCTATGACACCTAAGAACTTCACGAAAAGTATCGGAAGCAGCTTAAGGTGTTTTTAAGTTGGATTACTATTCTATCAAAACGATTCTGGGGGAAATGGACAAGCAGTTTAACAAGGGGGGAAGTTAATTGAAGAAAAAGAGAAATTCTATGAAAAAAGCCTTTAGTATACTAGCTACATGGCTAATGCTTTTTTCACTAATTACACCTGGATTTGCATCAGCAGCTGAGTCAAACTTGAAAGTTTCTCATTCCGTAAAAGAGACATTAGCTAGTTCACAATCCAAAGTGAATGAAAGATTACTCAGCGAATTTGAAGACAAAGAAAAAGTCACCTTTCTAGTAAAATTTAAAGAAAGCGCAGACTTAGATAGTATTGTTAATGACGCCAAAACAAATGCTAAATCGAAAAAGTTAACGGCTGGGGAATCAAGATTTCAACAAAGATCAGCAGTCGTATCTGAATTGAAATCAGTTTCTCTGGAATCACAGCACAATGTTGTCGCATTTTTGGAGGAATCAAAAAATGAACAAGTTGAGGACTTCCAATCATTCCACATTGTGAATGGGATGGCAGTAACGGCAACGAAAGAAATCGCGGAAAAGATCGCAGGTTTTGCGGAAGTAGAAAAAATCCTGCCGAATGAAGAACGACAGTTGCAGGAAGCGGTCATAACGGATGAAGAAACGCCACAGTCGACGATGGAAAATGTGGAATGGAATGTAGAGCGGGTAAATGCACCGCAAACTTGGGCACTAGGAATTGACGGAACAGGAACTGTTGTCGCAAGTCTCGATACTGGTGTTCAGTGGGATCATCCCGCACTTAAAGCGAAATACCGCGGATATGACGCGGGAAATGATATAGCAAATCACGAATTTAGCTGGTTCGATGCCTCAGGTGGACAAGCTGCCCCGTACGACGATCATGGGCACGGAACACATGTAACAGGCACAATGGTTGGGGGAGAATCAAATGGATCTAACCAAGTTGGTGTGGCCCCGGGAGCAAAATGGATTGCAACCAAGGTGTTTAATGCAGCAGGAAATACAACGGATGCGATTTTATTAAATGCGGCTCAATGGATTCTTGCGCCAGGTGATCGTGTGGATATGGCTCCCGACGTTGTTAACAACTCATGGGGCGGTGGACCAGGTCTAAATGAATGGTATCGTGACGCGGTTCGAGCTTGGAGAGCTGCTGATATATTCCCGGAATTTTCAGCTGGAAACACAACATTGAGTAACCAGGGCGGACCAGGATCAGTTGCAGTACCTGCAAACTATCCAGAATCTTTCGCCACAGGTGCAATTGACATCGATAATCAGGTACCGAGTTTTTCGTTACGGGGACCATCTCCGTATAGTGAAATTAAACCTGACATTACAGCACCTGGGGTGAACATTCGTTCAAGTGTAGCAGGAAGTGGTTATCAAGGCGGTTGGAACGGGACGTCAATGTCTGGACCTGCTGTATCAGCAGTTGCAGCGTTATTGCGTCAAGTGAATGCCACTTTGTCGGTTGATGATATTGAACAAATACTGTTAGAAACAGCAACCCCATTAACAGATTCCCAATATCCAGAATCACCTAACAATGGCTATGGGTATGGACTTGTCGATGCATTTGAAGCAGTATCTTCAATTTTGGATGGTCTCGGAACGTTATCCGGGCAAGTAACGATAGATGGTGAGGATAACGAATCACCTACATTCGAACATACTGCACCAGCAGAAATATATGCTGGGATGAATTTAGACTTAAAGATAACTGTAAACGACAATATTAGTGTCGAAAGTGTTGAACTAATGTATAAAGACGAAACGGGAAGTTGGCAAACGGAGGTAGCGACGCGCAAGTCAGGAAACTATAAAACAGGCGAGTATAGTGCAGCTATTTCAGGTGAAAGAATCATAGGAAATTCTTTCACATACAAATGGAAAGTGAATGACTTTGGCAATAACCTAGTAGAGACAAAAGAATATGTAGTTGAAGTAAAATCTGGAATTACAATTGGGTATATGGAGGACTTTGAAAATACGCCTAATGGTTGGTATTCCTTTGGTGCCAATGATATATGGGAATGGGGAGAACCCGAATCTGGTCCAGGAAATGCTAATTCTGGTGAAAAGGTATACGGAACAAATCTTACTGGTGACTATAATAACTTGATGAATGCAACGCTTGTTATGCCACCAATTGATTTGCCAGAAGGGGACGCTTACTTACAATTTAAAAGTTGGCATAACTTTGAAGCGTCATTTTCAGGATTAGCTTGGGATTATGGTCATGTCGTCATTTCTACAGATCAAGTGGAATGGACACAGTTGCAGAAATTCCAAGGACTATCGGATGATTGGGAAAGCGCTGAAGTGGACTTATCGTCATATAGTGGACAACGAGTCTACGTAGGTTTTCATGTTTTTTCCGATAGCAGTGTTGCAAGGGATGGTTGGTATATCGATGATGTTGTCTTAGATGACGTCTCTCAATTTATTAGCGATGTTGAACCGCCTACATTTGAGCATATTGCACCATTGGGAATCTATGCGGATGAAGATTTGAATTTAAAAGTACTGGTAAACGATAACTTAAGTATCGCCAGTGTTGATTTAAGTTATAAAGATCCTAATGGTGAGTGGAGAGAAGTGGTTGCTCTGCAGGAGTCAGGAAGCGGAAGGTCTGGAGAGTTTAGTGCGATTATTCTTGGAGAATATATCACAGGGGACACCATTACGTACAAATGGACCATTAATGATTACGGAAACAATGAAGTGGAAAGTGAAGAGTATGTTATTGTCATCAACCAAGCAGTTACAATTGGTTATTTTGAAGACTTTGAAACCGACCCGATTGCCTGGAGTTCAGTAGGAGCAAATAATACATGGGAATGGGGCATTCCGACATCCGGACCTGAAAATGCTGTGTCCGGTGAAAATGTATTCGCGACGAATCTATCCGGTAATTATAGTCCGAATATGAATGCGACGCTTATTATGCCAGCAATTGATTTGCCTGAGGGGGATACCTTCCTACAGTTTAAAAGTTGGCATGACTTTGAAGAATCTCCGGCAGGAAGAGCCTGGGATTACGGTCATGTAGTCATTTCTACGGATCTTGAAAACTGGACACAATTACGGATGTTCCAAGGGAAATCAGATGGTTGGGAAGCTGCTGAGGTGAACTTGTCGGAATACAGTGGACGAGTCTACATCGGTTTTCATGGATTCTCTGATGGAAGTGTTGTAAAAGAAGGTTGGTATATTGATGACGTTGGAATATCGGCCACATCAGACGACTACGTGCCAGGGATTACGATTGGTTATTTTGAAGACTTTGAAACAGAGCCAGTTGGATGGGATTCTATTGGAACAAATAATACCTGGGAGTGGGGAATTCCAACATCAGGTCCTGATGAAGCTGCATCAGGTGAAAAAGTGTATGCAACAAATCTTTCCGGTAACTATGAAAGCAATATGAATGCCACACTTATTATGCCTGAAATTGAACTTCCAACAGGTAACGCTTACCTACAGTTTAAAGATTGGCATAACTTTGAAGAAAATCAGTCAGGAACAGCTTGGGATTATGGTCATGTTGTCGTTTCCACAAATAGTGGAAAGACTTGGACGGAACTACAAAAGTTTCAAGGTGAAACAGGCGGATGGATAGACGCAGAAATTGATTTGTCGGATTATAGTGGACAACGAATTCAAATTGGTTTCAAAGCCTATTCCGATGTGAGTAGCGTAAGGGAAGGTTGGTATATAGACGATGTAGCTTTGTCTGATACATCACTAAATGCCGCAACAACCGAAACGAACGAAAAAGAGTCAGCACAAGAAGATCTATCAGCTGAAAATAAACCAACGCTTCTTCCATTAGTCGCGCAAATAAGCGTGCTGGAAGCTGGAAGATCTGTCTTTACAAATCCCGCTGATGGAACCTATTCATTAAGGCTACCTGTTGGTGAATTCACAGTGAAAGCAGAAGCCTATGGGTATCAATCGAAACAACAGAAAGTGTTAATTGAAGATGGTGAAGTGAGAACAACGAATTTCACTTTAGATGAAATAACGCAAGGAACAGTTTCTGGTACCGTTACCAATGAATTAACCGGTGAAGGTATTAGCGATGCGACGCTTCTTCTAGTCGAAGATGCTAACAATTTACCAATTAAGACTGATGCAGATGGAAACTATTCTATCACGGCATTTGAGGGTACGTACACACTAAAAGTACTTGCACCAAATTATCACATGCAAGAACTAGAAGTCACAATCGGGGAAGATCCTATTGAAGTTAATATCGCACTAGAACCCTTCTACACATACCCCGGCGGTGAAATCGGTTATGACGATGGAACAGCTGAAAATGCTCATGCATTTTATGATGCAGGGAATGGGTGGGCAGTGAAAATGTCATTGCCAGAAGGAAAAGATACGGCGATTGTCACGGATGGTGTTTTTCGTTTCTGGGATACTGAATGGCCAGTACCAGGTGGGACTGAGTTTGCAGTCGAAGTTTGGGATACAAATACGGCAGGCAATCCAGGCGGGAAACTGGCAGGTCCTTTTGAAGCGACCGCATTGAGAGACGGCACATGGACTGTTGTTGACTTAGCAGAACATAACATCGTCGTTGATGGAGATTTCTATATGGTATATATCCAAACAGAAGCCAATCCATATGCACCTGGATTAGCCACGGATGAAAGTAGCCCTAATGCCGCAAGAAGTTATGAATATATTGACGGCACATGGCAACGATCACCAGCAGAAGACGGTAACTATATGATTCGAGCCCGCGTCGCTTACGAAGTGGACAAACCTATGATCACTTCTCCTGAGGAAGGGCTAGTAACAAACACGAAAAATACGATAATTAGTGGAACTGCAACACCAACCAATCAGATTCAATTAACAAATAATGGAGTAGAAGTTGACGTTGTAGAAGTTGGGACGGACGGTAATTTTGCCATTCCATTGGAACTAACAGAAGGTGAAAATAAATTAATCGCAGCAATCCTGGATAACGGATTGCCAGTAAGTAAATCTGATTCGGTAACAGTAATTTTGGATACGATAAACCCAGAACTTACCATTACTAGCCCTCAAGACGGTGATCGAACAGATCTTGAAAATATCACGGTAGAGGGGACTGTAACAGATGCCAACCTTGATTTTGTGACAGTGAATGGCGAACAAGCAACGCTTGCAGATGGAAGCTATTCTAAACAAATCATGCTGGCAGAAGGGGTCAATGAAATAACAGTAATTGCTGTGGATAAAGCGGGCAATGAGCAATCTAAAACAATCGAGATTACTTTCGAGACGGAGTCAGACTCACCTCCATTCGAAGAAATCGCTTACGACGATGGGACAGCGGAAAACGGCTGGACGTTTTTCCATCATGGAAATAAACGAGCGGTTAAGATGTCCTTACGGGAAGGTGAAGATTCAGCGCGCGTAACGGATGGGCTCTTCATGTTTTACGGGGCATGGCCATCGCCTGGCGGAACAGAATTTGAAGTAGAGATTTTGGATGATACAGGCGTTGATGATTGGACAGGGGAAAGAGGATTCCCTGGGGAAGTAATTGCAGGACCATTCACAGCAGAAGCTAAACGAGATGGCAGTTGGACAATTGTTGATTTATCAGGACACGACATCGTTGTGACTGGTGACTTCTATATGACTTATGTCCAAACACAAGACCATCCTTATGCACCTGGTTTAGCATCAGATGAAGATGGTGTCTATTCGAACCGAACCTTTGAGTACAATATAGGCGAAGGTTGGTGGCGTCCACCTACTTCAGATGGAAACTACATGATTCGAGCGCGTGTTGACTATGATTTGCAAGAACCAGTTATCAAAAATCTAGAACCAACAGAAGATCGAATTGTACAACCAAGTGATGAAGTAGAAGTATCCTTTACAAGCGACGTAATCGGTGGGGATGCCTCCTTTACAGTACAATTCCCAGGTCAAGTCGAAACACAATCGTCTGGTGAAAATAGCATGGAAGAAATTGAACCAGGTGTATACAGTGGAAGCTGGACGGCGCCTAATATTGCTGTCGAAGATTTAATTATCGTTGCCGAGTTAACAGACACAGACGGCAACAGCTTTACAGAAGAAGCGTCTGGGAAATTAACAATAGTTCCAGAAGAACCAGAAGCGCCGACCCTTCCTGTCATTGAAAATGTACAACCATCAACCGATCAATCTTTACACCCGGGTGATGAGGTTGAAATTTCATTTGCAAGTGATTCAATAGGCGGAGCAGCAAGCTTTACCATCCAACTCCCAAGTCAACTAGGACAACAAGCTACCAGTGGAAATCCAATGGTTGAAGTGGAGCCGGGGGTCTATAAAGGCACATGGATTGCGCCAGATATTAATATTCAAAACCTGGCAATCGTCGTCGAACTGACCGATACCAACGGCCTTAAAGTGGTAGAAGAGGCTGCAGGAAAACTATCGATTAGTCAAGAGGAACCATCCATGCCTGTCATTGAAAATATACAGCCATCAACCGATCAAACTTTACAACCGGGTGATGACATTGAAATCGCATTTACGAGTGATTCAGTTGACGGGGAAGCGAACTTTACAGTGCAACTTCCTAATCAGACTGGCCCACAATCTACTGGGAAATATCCGATGGAAGAAGTCGAACCGGGAGTATACAAAGGAACTTGGACAGCACCAGATATAGCCGCTGGAGACTTGATCATCGCTGTTGAATTAACCAGTGCGGCGGGAAATAAAACAACCAAAGAAGCGGCAGGAAAAGTGACAGTTGTTCAAGAAGAACCTGAGGTACCAGGTGATCCTGTCATTGAAAACCTACAACCGTCGACTGATAAAACAGTCAAGCCAGGAGATGAAGTCGAGATTTCATTTACCAGTGATTCGGTTGGTGGGGAAGGTAGCTATACGATTCAGCTTCCAAGTCAAATAGGACAGAGTTCTGCAACTGGAAATACGATGGAAGAAATCGAACCAGGTGTTTATCAAGGGACATGGATTGTGCCAAATGCATCTGTAGAGGGCTTAACCATCGTCGTCGCATTGACCGATGAAGCCGGAAATACAACAACAGAAGAAGCAACAGGAAAACTAACAATCGTTGTAGAAGAGGAAGAACCTGAAAAACCTGAAATGCCAGTGATTACAAATCTACAGCCATCAACCGATCAATACGTAGTAGCGGGTGACGAAGTAGAAATTTCATTTAACAGTTCTGAAGGTGGAGAAGCAAGTTTTAACATTCAATTGCCTGCGGAAATGTCAGCACAATCTGCTTCGAAAATGCCTATGGAAGAAGTGGAACCAGGCGTTTATAAAGGAAAATGGAAGGTTCCAGCTAACCTAAACCTCAGTGCTGCTGTCATACAAGTTGAACTAACAGACATGGCAGGTCAAAAGGTTACTAAGGAAGCAGATGGAAAAATAGAAATCTATCCGGATGAATTAGAACGAATCTCTGGTCAAGATAGATATCAAACAGCCATCGAAGTAAGTCAAAAAGGCTGGACGAAATCAGACACAATTGTCATTGCAAGAGGCGATGATTATGCTGATGCATTAGCTGGTGTACCGTTTGCTTACCAATTAGACGCACCGATTCTACTCACAGTGAGCAATAGAATCTATGAAGAGACATTAGCTGAAATAAAACGACTCGGCGCTAAAAATGTCATCCTATTGGGCGGTCAAAATGCAATCGATGAGTCCGTAGCCAAAACGCTTGAGAAAGCGGGCTTAGATGTAAAACGAATTGCAGGAAAAGATCGTTTTGAAACAGCTGCCAAAATCGCATCAGAAGTTGCGCCGGACGGAGCTAGTAAAGTAGTTGTTGCGAATGGCATGGATTTCCCAGACGCACTATCTGTTGCATCTCATGCAGCAAAAGCTGGATTGCCAATTCTCTTAACGCAAGATGCTAAACTACCTGTGTACACAAAAGAAGCGATCGATGCACTTGGCATAACAGAAACGATTGTTGTGGGTGGAAAATCGGTCGTGACAGAAAATGTAACAGACGAGCTCCCTAAAGTAACACGTTTAGCGGGCGCAGATCGATACGAAACGAATATCGAGATTGCTGAACACTTCGGTATGCAAAACAAGCACCTATACGTAGCCACTGGAAAAACGTATGCAGATGCGTTAACAGGAGCTGTTTTAGCTGCGAAGAACGGAAGCGCCGTGATACTCGTTCATGATAGAGTCCCAGAAGTCGTCACAAATTACATCACAGAAAACAAAACAAAACACCTCACCATTTTCGGCGGAGAAACAGCCGTTAGTAAAAAAGTGGCGAGTGAATTAGAGAAATTACTAAAATAGTGAGAACCCATCCTCGAATAATGAGGATGGGTTTTTTGATGGACATTGTCGAAATAAGAAGAATAGATTAAATAAAAAAATATCTTATTGATTTAATCAGAAAGATGTTCTACGATTATTATAATGGTCTACTTTAAGGGGTTTGGGGGATGTTGAAAATGAAAAGATATATTGTAATTGCTGTTCTTTTACTTATCGTTATACCGCTCATTATTTGGACAAACCTCGAACTCAAATTAGAAGTAGAGGAGGGAAAAGGCTTGAAGAAGGATATTGTCAAAGAAGAAAAATTCGATCCAAATAAATTGAAGTCTGATAGGGAGAACACACTCGAATTTTCACTAACCGAAGATCCTGAGACAAATACAATTATATACACGATTAAAAATGAAGGTAACGTCAAAGAAACTTTGTCATTCACAACAAGCCAAAGATATGACTATGTGCTAAGCAGCGAAGAACACGGATTGATAGAACGATATTCCGATGGTAAGAACTTTTTGCAAGTATTATCAGAGATTACGATTATGCCAGGCGAAGAAGTTAAATACTCAATAACGCTACCAGAATTACAGGCGGGTACTTATACATTAACCGTTAATTCAGCTGCAACCGGGGTAAATAGTACTACTAAAACCCTTTTATTTACAAAGAATTAATAGTAATTACATGACTAAATTAATAAGTATAAACTCATATAATAATTTGACTATTTAACGGATTAAGACTAGACTATTAATTGGGACGAGAATATTTAATAGATTAGGAGGAAATTTGTAGAGTTATTAGTCGATGAGTGCTAAACAAACATCATCTAGGGGGGAAATTGATTGAGAATCAAAAGAAGTTTTGCCTTACTCTTAACGTTTCTACTAGTTTTCACTAGTAGCGCAATGGCGGCAGCTGGACCTGTACAGTTGAAAGACGAGCGAACGAAACCAGTTATAAGCCAAGAAAACTTTAGTACAGAAGATGAACAGACGTATAATGCGACAGATAAAGTCAGAGTTATTGTTGAGGTCGAAGGCGATCCAGCAATTACTTATGCAACAGAACAGGGAAAAAAGTTCAGTGAATTAGCTGAATCTAAAAAATTAGAACTACACAATAAGGCATTAAGTGCACAAGAAAAAGTAAAAAAACAGATCACAAGTAAAAATGTGAAGATGGAACTAAAACAAAACTTTACAACAGTATTTAACGGGTTTAGTGGAATCGTAGAATACAGTGAAGTTGAAAAAATCAAACAAATTTCAGGCGTAGTCAATGTAAGCGTTTCAACTGAATACGAACGTCCAGAAGCTACACCAGATATGAAATATAGTAAGGAATTGGTGGAAGCACAAAGAGCATGGGACGAGTATGGCTATGACGGCGAAGGCATGATTGTCGGCGTAATCGATACAGGTGTCGATCCAAGTCATAAAGACTTTGTGTTAACAGATGATTCAAAAGCAACATTAACTGAAGGCGATGTTAATGGCGCAATCGGGGAACATGGTCTTCCAGGAACATTCCATACAGAAAAAGTGCCTTACGGCTATAACTATATGGATGAAAACCAAGAAGTTCTTGACCTTGGGCCGGGTGCATCTATGCATGGTATGCACGTTGCTGGTACAGTAGGTGCAAATGGTGATGAAGATAATGGTGGGATTAAAGGTGTTTCCCCTGAAGCGCAAATTTTGGCTTTAAAAGTATTTGGTAATGACCCAGGAATGCCTTCAACATGGGGCGACATTTATATTAAAGCAATTGATGATTCTATCATTTTAGGTGCAGATGTACTGAATATGAGTTTAGGATCAACAGCTTCATTCGTTTCGGCTGATAATCCAGAACAACAAGCAATTGCAAGAGCAGTAGAAAACGGCGTGTTAATGTCAATTTCTGCTGGTAACTCAGCGCATTTAGGAAATGGTTTTTGGAATCCATATGCATCGAATCCTGATATTGGTGTCGTAGGTGCACCTGGTTTATCTTATGACTCACTACAAGTAGCGTCATTAGAAAACAGCTTCATGGATATGGATGCAGTATCGTTTTCATTTGGTGAACAAGAAGGACTTGCACCATTCATGTCGGCAAGCAGTGTCCACCCAGATGATTTGTCTGTCAAAACATACGGGTTAGAATATGCTGGCCTTGGTGGAACGGATGCAGATTTTGAAGGGAAAGACTTCGAAGGAAAATTCGCACTGATTGTACGTGGAGAATTTGACTTTGTTTCAAAAGCTAGAAATGCACAAGCAGCTGGCGCGGCAGGTGTAATTATTTACAATAACGCAGACGGCTATGTAAATATGGCAACTGAAGCTGATATTGTCATTCCACAGCTATTTATGCTGAAAACAGATGGCGATAGACTGGCTGCACAAATTCAAGATGGTGTGGAAGTAACAATTTCGTTTGACGGAGAAAAAGTAACATCCGCGAACCCTCTTGCAGGTAAAATGTCAGCTTTCACATCTTGGGGAGTAACGCCTAACTTAGATTTCAAACCGGAGATTACAGCACCGGGTGGAAATATCTTATCAACACTCCAAGATGATGAATATGGAACGATGAGTGGTACTTCAATGGCTGCTCCACATGTATCAGGTGGATCTGCAATTGTCCTTCAGCGTGTTGACGAGGACTTTGAGTTAGAAGGAAAAGAACGCGTTGAAATGGCTAAGAATATTTTGATGAATACTTCTAAACTTGTACAAGATAAAGGAACAATTCAGGGAATGTTTGGATTCGACAATCCATATTCGCCTCGTCGACAAGGTGCTGGATTAATGCAACTTCATGCTGCGTTAAGTACACCGGTAGTTGTGACTGAGGAGAATACAGGAGAAGCAAAAGTAGCGCTTAAAGAAGTCGGAGATAATATTAGTTTCACATTAGAAGCGACAAACTTTAGCGATGCGGCTGTAAACTATAATGTTGATGCAAACGTTCAAACTGATTTAGCTTTGTTTGGAGAATTAGGCTATGCAGTTGACGAACTCGAAGCACAAGAAATCTCAGGTGCCGTTGTAACACTTAATGACGGTGCGTCAACGATAGAAATTCCAGCAAATAGTACTGTTTCAATTGAAGTCGAGATCGATCTAGCAGCAGCTCAAGTATTATCTCCAAACGCTGGTGGCTATGTTGATCCTGAAGAAATCTTCCCGAATGGTTATTTTGTGGAAGGTTACGTAACATTATCAAATGAAACACAACCAGAACTTTCTGTTCCGTATGTCGGATTCAAAGGTGACTGGAACGCGGCACCTATTCTTGATGAATTAGCTTACGATGGTAATGATTCATACTATGAACAAGCAGGATTGCTCACGACTAGTGGAGATAACTTCAATTACCTTGGATATGATCCAATTACTAGAGGGAAATCTGTTGCAAATATCGCAATTTCACCAAATGGTGATGGGGCGCATGATGATGCAATCCCAATTCTATCATTCTTACGAAATGCGAAATTAGTTGAATACAATGTGTTAGATGAAAATAAAAATCCGTTACGTAAACTTAAGTCTGAGAATGACATTAGGAAAAACTATTTTGACGGTGGATCAGGCGGAGCCCAGACCTACAGATTAAATTCATCTGTTGCTTGGGATGGAACTGTGAAAAACAAAGTAGTAGCAGATGGACAATATTATTATGAGATTTCTGCAACAATTGATTATGCAGGAAAAGAAGCACAAAAAGTTCAAATTCCTGTAATTGTCGATACTGTAGCACCAGTAGTATCAGCAGATCTTGAAGGCAATACAGTAACATTCAGTGCTACTGACGAAAGATCCGGCATCGCTTACGCAGAGTTATTAGTAAACGGTGAGTCTGTTGGCGCAACAAACGGGGAAGAGACAGTACATGTCTTTGAAACGAAACTTCCAGCTGGTTCCACAGTTTCAGTAGTCGCAGTAGACTATGCTGGGAACTCATCAGTAAAAGTTATTCAAGGTGTGAATGATACAACGCCACCTGTAATAACACCAGCGAAACCAGGAACAGGCACTGTCTATAACACAAACGAAGTTCAAGTAACTGGAACTGTATCAGATGCTTCGGAAATCGTTGAGTTTAAAGTAATGGGACAAGATGTAGAGTTAGTGTATGACGCTGAAAAAGGTCACTACAACTACGATACAACAATCACTTTTGAAAACGATGGCTCACATGTCATTTCATTTTATGCGAAAGATGTAGCAGGCAATGAAGCATCACTAGCAAATAGCCGATTTGTCATAATCGATACAACAGCTCCTGGCCTTGAAGTTAACGCTCCAGCAGTAGTTAGTATGGATACAACTTCAGTTGAACTTGTCGCGCACGTGACAGACAATTTCGATGAAATCAGCTATTACGTAGATGGAAGCGAAGTGTTTGCTCAAAATCAATCTGGCTATGACATGGTTGCATTTGACAAAGAAATAACGACAGAAGTTGCTGTAGCACCAGGCAAAAACGTCTTTGAACTAAAAGTCGTTGACGTTTCGGGTAATATAACAATTGAAGAAATCGAAGTTATCCGTGAAAACATTTCACGTGTTTCTGGAAACGACCGCTACGACACGTCGGTAGAAATCAGTAAAAAAGGTTGGGATTCTGCTGATACAGTCGTACTTGCACGCGGAGATAACTATGCAGATGCTTTAGCAGGTGTTCCATTAGCACATAAATTGAATGCACCAATTCTATTAACTGGTAGCAATAAAATTTATGACGCAACATTGGACGAGCTTGAGCGTCTAGGTGCAAAAAATGTCATTCTATTAGGTGGAGAATCTGCAATCAGCAAAGCTGTGGAAACTCAACTTGAAGAAGACTATGAAGTAAAAAGAATTGCGGGAGAGAATCGTTTCGATACAGCAGCGAAAATTGCTACTGAAGTTTCACCAGAAGGTGCTTCTAAAGTAGTTGTTGTAAACGGTATGAACTTCCCAGATGCATTATCTGTAGCATCACATGCAGCACAAGAAGGCTTGCCAATTCTATTAACAGAAGCGAACAAGCTTTCAACAGAAACGAAAAAAGCACTCACAGATCTTAAAGCAACTGAATCAATCGTGATCGGTGGAACAACAGTTGTTTCGCAACTAGTTGAATTAGCGCTACCAGATCCGACTCGCTTATCAGGTGCAGACCGTTTCGCAACAAACATTGAAGTCGCAAATCACTTCAATGCAGAAAGCGATTACGTTTACGTAGCGACTGGACTCACATATGCAGATGCATTAACTGGCGCAGCACTAGCAGCGAAAGATAATAGCACAATCATATTGGTCGGTCACTCCGTACCTGAAGTTGCATCAGATTACATCACCGAAAAAGCATTTGAACGCATCACGATTTTCGGCGGCGAATCAGCAGTAAGCAAAAAAGTATCCGATGAGCTGGAACAATTAATCCAGTAAACGCAGTACCAAAACTAGAATCCACTAATACTGGATTCTAGTTTTTTTATGAGTTTTTTAAAGACTTGTGAATTCTACTCAATCGGGATTGAAGTCTGCCCAAATACCTTAATAGTATCTAAACTAGAATCCCGCATACAGATTCTAGTTTTTTAAACTCATAAACCTAGGATGTCCGCTCAATCACCTAAAACCAGCGATTATGTCCGCCCAATTCCAAAAGATCCCCGCTCAATATCAAGATGTCCGCTCTATCAAACGATATTCAGTCCAAACCGCTCCCACAACTACAAACCCCTTCACACTAAAATAGGTAATAGGTGTTTACTCCCAATCCATAAACAATTTACTAGTCATTACTACTACCTAACTACCCACCTAATATAGGCCAAATCATTCAAAAACGACATACTAATACAAATTTTCTAATAACTTATAGATTAATAGATAGAACTTTGGTACAATTGTGACGGTTCCTGTAATAGGAGAAATAATTAAGCAAGGGGGATTCTTTAGAAGATTCAGGTCATAAGCGAACAAAAAGCATAGGGGGGATCATTGACAATGCATCAATCAAAAGCTGCAAGGAAAATGTTTTCAATCTTTATGATTTTATTGCTAGTCTTTCCTTTAATTTTCCCACAACAGGCTGCAGCACAGACGTCTGGCACTTCAGATTTTACGATTAAAGAAGAGCTGAAGTTGGAAAAAGAGAAGGAGCAAGACATTGAATTACAAAAACAACAACCAAATAACGTAAACCAAGTAAATGAAAATAAGATTCCAAGTTTACTGGATGAATTGTCTTCGGAAGAAAAACCGGCTGAGGACTTATTTGTGATGGGCGGAAAGGTTGAAGCAGCGTTACTGACAACACTGGAATCGGAAGAAACAGTAAATGTCATTATCAAAATGCAAGATGCTGTCGACTTAACGAAACTTTCCACAACACTAGCTACAAAAAGTAAAAACGACAAAGCGAAAGCAGTCGTCGATCAACTTCAAACAGTTGCGAAATCCAATCAAGCTGAAGTTATGAAACAACTGACTTCTTTTGAAGCCTCAAAAGAAGTCAGTAATATTCAGCAGTTATGGGTAATTAATGGAATCGCAGCAACAGTTACGAAGGATGCACTTGAAGAGCTTTCAAAGAGAAAAGACATAAAAAGCATTACGGAAGACATGGAAATTCTTGCACCAGAAGTTACAGTGGAAGACACAAAACCGCGTCTACCTGAGTGGGGACTAGAAAAGATATTTGCACCTAGAGTGTGGGGCGAATACGACTTACAAGGGGAAGGTATTGTCGTTGGGATTATGGATACGGGTGTTTCTGAGACACACGAAGCCTTGCGACATAACTACCGAGGACGTGATGGACATCATCAATATTCTTGGATAGATGTATCAGGCAATGGGTACGACACACCAAGTGATGGAAACGGTCACGGAACGCATGTTGCTGGATCTGCTGTTGGCGGCGGAGAAGGTCAGCCGATTGGTGTTGCACCAGGCGCTGACTGGATTGCTGCAAAAATCTTCGATGATGGTGGAAGAGCAACAGCATCTGGTATTCACCAAGCATTCGAATGGTTTTTAGCGCCAGGTGGAGACCCAAGTAAAGCACCTGACGTTGTTAATAACTCATGGGGAAGTGCCGATTCATATCGAACGGAATTCTTACCGGGTGTACAAGCCTGGGTTGCGGCGGGCATATTCCCGTTATTTGCAGCGGGAAATGATGGGCCTGGACCACAAACAATCGGTTCGCCAGGAAGTTTCACTGAATCATTTACAATTGGCGCGACAGATGTTCATGATCAAATCGCAGGATTTTCAAGTAGAGGACCAGTTTTTTGGCCAGATGAAAGTGGAGAACGGGTTCGCCATGTGAAACCTGAAGTTTCGGCACCTGGACATCAAATTTATTCTGCATTGCCAAGCGGCGGATACGGTACAAAAAGTGGAACGTCAATGGCGACACCACATGTTGCCGGGGCAATCGCGCTAATCTTACAAAGTCAGCCAAACCTTACGATTGATGAGGTCGCTGATTTACTAGAAAGCACGGCAAGAACTGAAAGTCATATGGGCAATTTGCCAAATGATAGCTATGGTCATGGGATTATCAACGTTTATCAAGCAGTGACTGAGTCTTCATTTGCAGGAACGCTTTCAGGAACTTTAACGGATGAAAATGGCGATGCGATTGCCGGAGAACTCTATTTTCCAGATGAAGACCTTCGTATAGCCGTAGCAAACGACGGGTTATTCAACTTCAAAATGAGGGAAGGCACGCATACTGTCGAATTACAAGCATTCGGCTATCATTCGCTAACTGAAACAGTCGAAGTGATAAAAGGACAAGTCGTCACGAAAAACTGGACTTTACAACAATCCGAAGTCGTTGACGTTACGGGAACAATCACGTATGAAAACGGAGACCCAGTTCCGTATGCATACGTGCGCATTAAAGACACACCTTTACAATCAGTTCGTACAGACGAACAAGGTGCGTTTAAGCTAACGGGTATTCCAGTAGATGACTATACATTTGTCGTTAGCGGAGCAGGCATTAAACAAAAGTCACTACTAATTCCGATCAATGAAGAAAACAAAACCATCACAATTGAGGTCGAAACAATTTCGATCGAATCAGCAGATGGTTGGGCAACAGCTAGAAATAATTACGGGAGAAACGCAGTCAGTACTGCAGAAATCGATGCAAACAGCCTGAAATCCTCCTGGAGTTACGCAACACCAGGCTCAATGATATTTTCTTCACCAGTCATTGCGGATGGAAAAGTAGTTTTTACAACTGATAGTGGAACTGTCACCGCTGTCAATCAAGATAGTGGAGAAGAGGTTTGGTCGATTGGCACGGGGAATATGAACCGTTCAACGCCAACCGTTGTAGATGGTGTTGTCTATGTAGCGGGCGGCGGGGATTATCAAGTCCATGCCATTGACTTAAATTCGGGCATGAAAAAATGGTCAACACGCGTCGCTTATCCGGCCATTTATGAAGCACCTATTTACAAGGATGGCGTTTTATACATCACATCCCATGCACAGCCAAATGCAAAAGTCATCGCATTAAATGCCAATACAGGTGGTGAAATTTGGTCAAAAGAAGTCGGAAACACAACGTATTTCGGTGCTTCTTTAGGACAAGATTCACTATTTGTTGGGACCTACCAATCTAGAACATTAACTGCACTGTCCATCGGAAATGGGGAAGAACAGTGGAAAAAAACAGTTGAAAATGAAGGGTTCGCTGCAAGCCCGGTGTATGAAGACGGGGTTGTGTATGCAGTCTCTACAAATTTGGACGGCGGAAGAGGAACGTTACGCGCATATGATGCGACGGACGGAACTGAGCTTTGGACTGCAGCGAATATCGGAAACACGGAAGCAGGAAGTCCAATTGTTTACGATAACTTAGTCATTATCGGTTCAGCAGATACGCCGATTCTTAAAGCTTTTAACAAATCAGACGGCAAACTCGTTTGGGAAACAGATAACGGAAGCTTAATGCAAAATAGTGGATCGGTTTCTGGGAATGGAAACCTTTATATAACGGACCATTCCTCTAACTTGAAAATTTATGATGTAAATTCAGGTGAATTAATTCGAATGATTGCCCTGAATAATTCAAGTACAAATGGCGTCGCATTAGCCGACGGTCAAGTTATCGCAGCAGACAACACAGGTCTATTCAGCTTCGTTTCTGAAGGGACAATTTCTGGAGAAATCACCGATAATGACGGGGAGCCTGTGGCGGCTAAAATTTCTGTGATTGATTCCGATAAATTTACAGAAGCCGATGATAATGGAACGTATGCATTATCGATGCGACCGGGAACCTATACGGTGAAAATTGCAGCATATGGTTATAAACAAATTACGGAAGAAATCACATTTATCTCAGGCTTTAGCGAAATGAAAGATTACGAATTAGAAGTCGCAGCTGAAGGGTCGGTTTCAGGTGAAGTCACGGACAAACGATCTGGAGAACTGCTAGAAAATGTATCGATAACGGTACTTGACTCACCGATTACGACACGAACCAACGAATCAGGAGCGTTTACGATTCCAGAAATGTCAGAAGGAACCTTCGACGTCGTATTCTCGCTAGCGGGTTATGTCGAAACCATCGTTCCAATGACCATCAATGCCAATGAAAACACAGTCTTCAACTTTGAAATGCCGCCAGTAGACGTAGCGGTGTTAGATGATTTAGACGGGGAAGTTGTTCGTTTCTTAAATGCCAATAACATTGCCGCCGAAGAACGTGGTTGGGATATTATTGACGAAATTGGCAGTTACCAAGTGCTTTATTTAAACGGGGCGTATACCTCCTCAGGCACAAAACCAACAGAGGAAGAACTTGACGCGCTCATCAACGCAGCTGCAGCACATGATGTCAGCCTTATATTTGCTGATACATGGGGACCAAGTTATGGTAGCTTGCGTCAACTTTGGGAATACAGAGCAGATCCAGCACAATATGGATCAGGTTTTACAAACACACAAGTTCGTCTAAGAGCTGACGTCGATCATCCGATTTTTGAAGGGATCGAAAAAGGCGTCGGATTAACAACTATCGAAAATGGCCACTTAGCTTGGTTTAACCAATATACAGGTCGCCACCTCGCAACTGTTGGGACAATCCGAGACGGTTATGAAGGTTCAGGCGTTGCTTACAAAGGTGCATCAGAAGCGAGCGGACATTTACTCTTATCGACACATGCCGCGTCTCCATGGACATCACCGTACAACGGATGGACATTTACGCAACAGCAAATTTTACTAAATGGGATTGCTTACATCCAAGACATTCAATTCGGGAAGTTATCCGGTTCAATTGAAGATGCAGCAGGCAATCCACTCGATGCAAAAGTCGAAGTAGCTGACACGGGTGTCTCTGTAACGGCCTCTGCAGATGGAAATTATGAACTATTCCACGATGAAGGCACCTACGATATATTTGTAGGTAAAGAAGGCTACGCAACAAAAGAAATAACGGTCGAGTTTGTTAATGGCCAACCTGTCATCGAAAAAATCATATTAGAGGTTTCTGAAAGCGGAACCATTTCAGGAAGCATCACGAACAAACTCACAGGACAAGAACTTTCTGAAGCAAAACTTCAGTTGTTCGATGAGGAAGAAAATCTCGTTCAAGAAGTATTCAGTAAAGCGAATGGTAGTTACGAGGTAACAGGGTTAAATGAAGGCGATTATGTGTTGGAAGTGAGCATAGACGACTTCGTGACACAAAGAGTAGACGTTGCACTCCGGGCTAAACCAGTCAATATTAGTGCTGAACTTTACCCTGCACCATCTGTTGGGATTATCGGTGATGGTTCATCGAAAAACTTACGAACAATTTTAGGGGACGTTGGGATAGAAGCAGAAAACCACACATCCATTAACTCAATCTTGCCAGAAGTAGAAAACCTGGATGTCATTTTCTTTGTAACGCAGTCAACGTCATCAGTACAACTACCAGTGCTGCAATCATTGCTAGACGAAGCCGATGAACACGGTGTCAGTGTTATATTTGGCGATGATTACTACACAGGATCAGGTATCAACCATATCTCCAGATTACTAGGGGATCCTGAAACAAGAACCCAACATGGAAATACAACAAGTTCCGCAGGCTATGTTGTCATCGAAGAGAATCCGATTTTCGGGAAAGCAGACGTTGATGAGTTTATTAACCTGCTAGTGCCGGCAAGAAGTAATGTTGCGGCATTTAACGACTATTCTGGCTATCCATTGGCCTATATCAAACATGAAAACAATGAAAATATTCATGGATTAGGCGCTGCCTATAAACCAAGAACAGCGAACAGTATGGAACTTCTATTGAGTGGGCATGCAGTAGGATCACTCAGAAACTCAGATGCTTATACAAAAGAAGGACAAGAAATATTTGTCAATGCAGTGCTATGGGCATCGTATATTGAATTCAATGAAATTCAAGGAACTGTGACAAACGCAGAAGGAGAACCACTACTAGCTTATGTTGAAATACCAAGCGAAAGTATTGGAACATGGACGGATCCAGAAACGGGCGCATATGAATTCGGAAGTATTGATGGTGATTTCGAAATCGTTGTGAACGCATTTGGCTACCAGACCCATTCCGAATTAATTGCAGTCAACGAGAATCTAGAAGCGGTCAATTTCGAGATGGATGTGAAAGAAGATAACGGACAAATTGAAGGTACATTCATCGATGAAAACACTCGCGAAGGGATCAGCGAAGCGCAAATTGAAGTCGTCGATCATCCGCGGAGCGCAACAACATCGGTCAGTGGACAGTTTACAATCGACCGACTCGAACCTGGAACGTATACCTTAATCGTTGAAAAAGAAGGGTATGTGCTTCAAGAATTCGATGTGAAAGTAGCAGCAAACGAAGAAGTCGTATTCGAACGGAAGATGAAGCCTACACCGAAAATTGGTGTTGTCGTGGATGGGCAAAGTTCATCTGCTCAAACAATGAAAGATTATTTAACACCAAGAGGATATGAAGTCGAGCAAATCCTCTATACAGATGTAGACCGGCTTCAAGAGTTCGATTTGATTTTCGCGAACTCAGATTACAACAATAGTTTAACACCAGACAAAGCACAGCTTACAAGTTTTATAAAAGAACTAGACAACACCGAAACACCTATTATTTGGACAGGAAGTACCGGACCAAGAGGAAGTATTCCGTTCCTGATCGAACATACAGGAATGCCTACTTCTGAAGTCAAAGGAAGCTTACCTTCAGCTTCAAGGGAGCTAACAGCAAAAATCCTTGAAGATCATCCAATATTTGAAGGTGTTGCGTTAGATGAAAACAATGAATTCACATTCCCGACACCGAATTACTACGGTTTTGAAGGGTACACAGGGCAAACAATTGCAGAATCATCTCATGTTACATTAGGTGATTTGGGATCGTTCGTCGCATATGGGGGCCGTACGTTAAACAGTTCTGAAGTTTTACTATCTACAATCGTATTCGGAGCTGGCTATAGTACAGATGTCTATTTCGATAAAAACCGTGAGCGAATTCTGAACAATGCCATTACCTGGGCACTTGATAATGAAGAACAGTTCGTCGGAGAAATGCACGGAACGATTCAAAACAATGCGGATCGTGGTGTACAAGCAACAATTACTGTCGAAGAAACAGGATACACATTCGAAACTGAACTCGACGGCTCATTCTTCCTAGCTGAAGACACGGGTACCTATACGCTGTCAGTCGAAGCGTTTGGACATCAAACCCAAAGCTTTGAAGTAGAGTTCGTACGCGGGGAATCTTCGGAGGAAACGTTAGTCATTACTTCAAACGATGCCGGGCTCATTAAAGGTCAGGTGAAAGCTGAAGATACGAACAGGGGTATTGAAGATGCGTCAATCCAAATTCTTGGCACACCTTTGAAAGCAGAAACGGATGCAGATGGAAATTATGACATCCAAGTACCAGTCGGGGAATACCAAGTACGCGTGACAGCAAATGGTTATTCACCACAAATCATCACTGTAGCTGTCGCAAATAATGCTGAAGTAACGGTAAACTTTACCGTCAACGTATCAGAAAAAATTGCTTTCGTTGGATCGACAGTAAACGGCAATCGCATGCTGCCATTCCTGGAAGCTGAAGGATACGAAGCAGATTTCTGGTTGAATTCAACTATGGATGCATTAAAGGAAGAGTTAGCGAATTATGCAGTGGTCATTTTCAACGAACGTCATAGTTCTTCCATGCCGGAAGCGAAGTTCAAGGAATTTATTGACCTAGCAGATGAATTAGGCGTCAGCATGATCTTTACGAGTCAATACGCAAACGGGACCATCATTGATTTAAATAACTTCTATGGTGACCCGGCATCACAAACAAGTGGGTTCGTTCCAAACACCTATGACTACGAAGTACTAGAAGAGCACCCAATCTTCTTAGGCTTCGAAGTCGGAGACAAAATAACCGTCATGCAACATCCTAGAGAGGGCTCGAACGTTCAATATAACGTATTTGAGTCATACAGCGGAACAACAATAGGAGATATTGTACATGATGAACGCGGAAGAGTCGGCAGCGCAGTTGCGTATGATTTCCGTACAACGTCCAATGTGCATATTTTACTAGGTGGACTCCACACAGGTTCTTACGGTCATCCAGGAGATCGTTGGACAGACGGTGGTAAACGAATCTTTACAAACGCGATAGATTGGGCGTTAAATGCGAGTCTAGGAGAAATTAACGGAACGGTAACCGACGTTGAAGGCGATCCAATTGAAGCGGCTACTGTAACGATTCCGAGCCAAAGCTTAACGACCAAAACCAATGCACAAGGTGAATACAGATTAGGTGTTGGCATTGGGGAACATGAAGTACGCGTTCAAGCATTAGGCTATATTACGCAAACAGACACGGCAAATATTGAAAAACTTGGGGATATTGCTGTACTGAACTTTGACATGCAAAAAACAGATCGCATGTCTGTATTTGGAAAAGTCACGACCATGGATGCAGAAGCCATTGCAGATGCAAGCTTGACGCTAGTGTCCACGGAAAATGAAATTGACCGAGTAGAATTGACCAATCAAGACGGAAGCTATCAATTTGACGAACTACTTGCAGGTGATTATGAAATCACACTCGAAGCAAATGGTTATCAATCTGTTACGCAAACCTTCCAGGTTGAAGCGGGAGAAGATGTTGAACTCGACTTTATACTCAGCGAATTCAATATTGCCGTACTAGGCGATATCAAAAATGACCTCGAACAATTTTTCGAGGAACATCAATTCCCAGCCCAAAGCCGTGATTGGGATATCGTTGATGACGTCTACAATTATGATGTCATCGTCGTCAACTCTGACAAAGGAACGACCGAGCAAGTTGAAAAATTACTAGCAGAAAGTGACAAATATGAAACAAGCTTAGTATTCGTAGACACTTGGGGCCCAGATGGATCTATTAAACTTCTCGAAGAAGCGAAAGGCTATCCAACGCTGGCCAATCAAGGGTACAACGAAGGGGCTGTATTTATTGAAGTAGAAGAAGCGCATGACATCTTCGCTGGACTAGAAGAAAACTTCAAAGTCCATAGCGAAAAGAGTCCATACGCAACCTTCGTAAACTATGAAGGAATCGAACTCGCATCACTGATTGTGGACGATGAAAACAAAGGTGCAGCAATCGCCTATGACTTCCAAGGGGAAAATCACATGCATATTCTACTCTCCTCTTTTGCAGTCAATAATATTATCGGACCAAATCGAGGATGGACAGAACATGGAAAACAGCTATTCTTGCAAGTGATTGAATGGGCAAGAGACGGTGTTCAAGAACTTCCAGCATTCCCAGAATGGACAACTGAAAACGATATACTAACTGATGGCGATTTCCAAGTTGCCGGAAACGCAGAATATCGCAGCACTGTTTCCATTCTTCATAACGACGAAGTGATCGGGACAGTTGAACCAACAAAAGACAATACGTTTGAAACAGAAATCACAGGACTTGAACACGGCCAATACGAACTTACGCTACAAGCAAGCAACTTTGCAGGTGAAGTGACGAGCGAAGAAGTGCTACATGTTTTCGTCGACACCCATGCACCGGAGCTAGAAGTTGTATCGCCGGCACAAGACTTTGTTACAAACAAAGAAGTCGTTGACGTTCAAGGAACCGTATTCGACGACAACCTAGATCGCGTGCTCATAAACGGAGAAGCGGTAGAAGTGGACAATGGCGAATTCCTTAAGCAATTAGTTCTCGAAGAAGGAACCCATACAATTACCGTCACTGCAGTTGACGCACTCGACCATGAAACAACGATTGAAAGACAAGTGACAGTCATGTTAAGTGGACCTGTCATTACAGATCTAGAACCTGCGGAAGACCTAACAGTCGAACCAGGAGATGAAATTGAAATCTCGTTCCACAGTGAAACAACAGGCGCCGATGCAACATTCGTCGTACAACTTCCGAGTCAATCCGCACCAGCATCAGCGGACAATGCAATGGAAGAAGTCACACCAGGATTTTACAAAGGAACCTGGACAGTGCCGAATATCGATGTGGAAGGCGCGGTAGTAAAAGTAGAAATAATTGACGCTGCCGGAAATAAAACAGCCGAAAATGCACCAGGTAAAATCACAATCATTACCGAAAACGAAGAGCCAGAACCAGATCCAGAATTACCAATCATTTCTAACTTGAAACCAGAGACAGACCAACAACTAGTCCCTGGTGATGAAGTGAAAATCGCCTTTACGAGCGAAACAATTGGCGGAGACGCATATTTCGAAATCAAGCTGCCATCAAATCTAAGCTCAGCTACGAAAATCCCAATGGAAGAAGTAGCAGAAGGCCAATACGAAGCCATCTGGACAGCACCAGATCTAAAATTACCAGGTGCAGTCATCGCAGTTGAATTATCAGATGCAGATGGAAATACAGCAACACAAGAAGCATCCGGAAAACTCTTTGTCACACCAGTCATAGAAGAGCCGGAAGAACCAACAGTACCTGAAATCACAAACGTTCAACCTGCAACACATCAATACGTCATCGCTGGCGATGAAATTGAAATCTCATTCGAAAGTGATGCAAAAGGCGGAGCGGCTAACTTTACCATCCAATTGCCAACGATTTCAACAGCAGCAGAAACTGCGGGTGGAATGGTCGAAGTCGAACCAGGCGTCTACAAAGGAACTTGGACAGTACCAGAAAATGTAATCCTGGACGGTGCCGTCATCCAAGTAAACCTGACAGATGTAAATGGAACGACAGTAACAGCAGAAGCAGAAGGTAAAATCACAATCTATGCCAACGAACTAGACCGAATTTCCGACGAAAACCGCTACCTGACAGCCATAGAAATCAGTAAAAAAGGCTGGAAGAAATCAGATACAGTCATTCTCGCACGCGGCGATAACTACGCGGATGCTTTAGCCGGCGTACCTTACGCACATCAATTAGAAGCACCAATCTTATTGACACTGCCGAATGACTTATACGAAGAAACCCTAGCCGAAATCACTAGACTCGGAGCCAAAAAAGTCGTCATTCTAGGCGGCGAAACAGCGATAAGTGAGGACATAGCTCGCGAATTAAAAGCGGCAGGACTCACCGTCGAACGACTCTCAGGAAGTGACCGTTTCGAAACAGCAGTGAAAATCGCAGCCGAAATGGATACAACCAATAAAGTCGTCATCGCAAACGGCATGGACTTCCCAGACGCCTTATCTGTCGCAGCACATGCAGCGAAAACAGGCATGCCAATCTTACTAACAGAATCGGGTAAACTGCCAGCAAAAACAGCAGAAGCACTCGAATCCCTAGGCATTACTGAAACAATTGTAGTCGGTGGTAAAACAGTCGTATCAGAAGCAGTCATCGACTTGTTACCAAGCCCGACCGTTCTAGCAGGAAAAGATCGATACCTAACCAATATCGAAATCGCAAATCATTTCGGCGTAAACAGTAAACACCAATACGTCGCAACCGGCCAAAACTACGCCGACGCCTTAACGGGTGCGGTCCTAGCAGCCAAAAATGACAGCGCAGTAATCTTGGTTCACGCAAGAATTCCAGAAGAGGTAGCAACATATATCTCTGAAGAAGGCGTGAAACGTTTAACAATCTTCGGCGGCGAATCAGCAGTTAGTAAAGCAGTCGCTGATGAGTTAATGAGGTTAATTCAGTAAAGACAGACTGCAAATAGAGAAGGTCACAAACCTTCTCTATTTGCATTATTAATAATCAGGGGAAAAAATAGGGGGATTTTGTTCATGAAAAAGAAATTTTTACGTTCGACTTTTATTCGAATCTCAATGATTGCTTTGCTATTCTTACAAATTATTCCTTACTTGCATGTCTCAGCACAAACAGCGCCAATGAGTTTCACGGCACTAGACGACAATCGAATGGCGCAAAAAATAGACAAAGAGTTATCAAGCCAGTTCGAAAAAAACGATCAAGTAACCTACCTAGTGAAATTAAAAGAACAAGCAGATACAAAGGCTGCAGCTGAAGAAGCGGAGAACAAATACATGAAGAATAACCAGGTCACTTCAGCCCAACAGCTAAAACGCATTAAAGCATCAGCAGTTGTCACAAGTCTACGCACGACAGCATTTGAAACGCAGTCAACGATTGAAAACCTACTAAAAGCATCTTCAGAAAGTGGTTCAGTGACCGACTATCAGTCCTTTTACATCGTGAACGCTTTTGCCATCACAAGTGATGAAAAGACGATGGAGAAAATCGCTTCACTGCCAGAAGTAGATAAAGTATTACCAAATCGAATGCGCCAATTATATACAAATGAAGAAAAAGAAGTCGAACAGGCTGCCGATAGTTTAGAGTGGAATATCGAAAAAATCGGCGCCAATGATGTTTGGGATCAATACGATATTGATGGGACCGGGGTTGTTGTCGCAAATATTGATTCAGGCGTGCAATGGGATCACCCAACCTTGAAGCGTCAGTACCGCGGATACAATGCGGATGGAACCGTTTCACACGAGCTGAATTGGTTTGATTCAACAAACGGTAATTCCACACCGTATGACGATATTGACCACGGAACGCATGTCATGGGCTCTATCGTTGGAGCTGACCTAACAAAAGAAAACCAGATTGGTGTTGCACCTGGGGCAAAATGGATTGCCGTCAAAGCATTTACGGCTTACGGTGGATCTGATGTTAATCTGCTTGCAGCGGGTGAATGGATCCTTGCGCCAAAAGATCGAAACGGAACCCCTCATCCTGAGGCAGCGCCAGATATTGTCAATAATTCCTGGGGCGGTGGAAAAGGGATGAACGAATGGTATCGTCCAATGGTACAAAATTGGACGGAAGCAGGAATTATTCCAGTTTTCGCAGCGGGGAATGATGGACCAGCCGCAGGAACCATCAACTCGCCAGGAAATTATCCTGAAGTCATTGCCGTCGCATCCACAAATCGTTCCGACGACTTGGCCAGCACGTCATCAAGAGGACCAGCACCCTACCCGGGGGAGATAAAACCAAATATTTCAGCACCCGGCGTTTATATTCGTTCAGCGGTTCCGAATAATAAATACGCGTCCACCAACGGAACATCAATGGCCGCGCCGCATATTACAGGGACGATTGCTATGTTGTTACAAGCAGACCCGACATTGAAAATGAATGATATTAAGAAAATATTACACGAAACAGCGACACCAACGACAAATGACGTCTATACCAATTCACCGAATGATGGTTTTGGCTATGGTGTTGTCGATGCTTTTAACGCGGTCTCATCCGTGACAAGTGGCGGCGGAAAACTAAGCGGGGTCGTTTACGAGGAAGGCGATGGTGAAGATACAACCGCACCAACAATCGAAGTCGATCCGATTAGCGAAACTTACGAAGGAGTGCAACTAAAGCTAACTGCCGAAGTGAGTGACGACATTAGTATCGATACGGTCTCATTAACATACCAAATTGACAGCCAAGAACCACGAACCATCAACGCAGATCTAATCGAAGGAAATTATGAGCAAGGAACTTACCAAGTGAGCATCGACGGGGAACATATCGTGGGTAGTACATTGACCTATCAATGGAAAGCAATTGACTTTGGGGCCAATGAAAGCGAATCAGAAAACGTTGAAGTAACAATATTGAGTCCGCTAACAGTTGGCTATAAAGAAGATTTTGAAACAAAACCAGACGGATGGTTCTCATTCGGTGAAAATGATTCATGGGAATGGGGAGAAGTTGTCTATGGTCCGCTTCCTTATTCAGGCGATCATCTTTACGGCACAAACTTATCAGGGAATTACGAAAACAATTCCAATGCAACATTGGTCTCACCAGCCATCAAAATACCAGAAGGGAACACTTACTTACAATTTGCATCCTGGTACATGATTGAAAATTACTATGATTTTGGACATGTCATGGTGTCCAGAGACCTAGAAAATTGGGAGCAACTAACCCGCTACAGTGGGAACGCAAACTACTGGCAGATTGAAGAAGTCGATTTATCCGACTATGCGGGCGAAATCATCTACATTGGTTTCAACTTATTTTCAGATGATGGATTAGCGCGTGTCGGCTGGTATATTGATGATGTAGAAATCACAGACCAAACACTAGGTGTAGATAATCAAACCTTAGCTTCATTCGAAAAAAAGGTTGTTCATCAACCAATCGTGACAGCTGATAAACCGAACGCGCTTGTTCTTCCAATCGAAGCATCCGTAACGGTACTGGAAACCAAACGAACGGCTAAAACAAATCCCGCAAACGGCAGATTTAATCTCTACCATAAAGCAGGGGAATACACAGTCGTCGCAGAAGCATACGGCTATTATCCAAATCAAAAAACAGTCACGATCCCAGAAGACGGGTCACTGAGCGAAAACTTTAAACTAGACCCAATTCCAATCGGAGAAGTTTCTGGTGCAATCATCAATGCGCAAACAGGCAATCCAATTGAAAACGCTAAATTATTGCTAGTTGAAGACGCAGCTGTCGAGCCCATTCGGACCAATTCTGACGGTGAATATTCGTTTGAAATCTATGACGGCACCTACACACTCCGCGTCTTGGCAGAAGATTATTATTCCAAAGACATTGACATTACAGTCATTGGGAATGAAATCACAACAATTAACGTAGAATTATCGCCTTTCGTTGGATATGAAGGTGAGATCGGCTATGACAACGGAAAAGCAGAAAACGCCCGCGCTTTCTATGACGCTGGTTACGGCTGGGCCGTCCGAATGTCATTGGAAGAAGGCCAAAATACCGCAATGGTAAACGGGGGGCTATTCAATTTTTGGACCGATGACTTCCCGACACCTGGCGGAACTGAATTTCAAGTAGCTGTCTACGATGCAACCGGAATAGACGGTGCACCAGGAAATAGACTCGCAGGCCCGATCGACGCGACAGCACTGCGAACGGGCGAATGGACATATATTGACTTGAAATCTGAAGGGATAATCGTAGAAGACGACTTCTACATGGTCTATATCCAACCGAATCCAGGAGAAGAATCACCTGGTCTATCCTACGAAAACGCGGCGCATACAGAACGAAGCTGGCAATTAATAGATGGCCAATTTAGCCTAACGCCTGCATCTGAAGGAAACTATATGATCCGTGCGCTCGTAAACTATGAAATCGAAAAACCAATCATCACAACACCAACCGAAAACGTCGTGACGAAAACACCGTATCAGCTCATAAAAGGAACCGCAACACCAACAACAACCGTTGAACTCAAGAATAACGGCGAGACGTCCGACTCCGTCAAAATCGGAGAAGAAGGAACATTTTCTTTCCTAACCGAATTATCCGAAGGCGTCAATCACATCATTGCAGCTTCAACACATGACGGAAAAGCAGCTGTAGAATCGGATACAGTCACCATCACATTGGATACAACAAAACCTGAGCTACACATCGAAAGTCCAAAAGACGGCGACATTCTACAAACACAAACAATCATTGTAGAAGGATCCGCCAGCGATGCCAACCTCGATTTTGTAGTCATCAATGGAACTCGTGCAACCGTTGACGAAGAAGGTAATTTTGCACATGAATTACAATTAAAACAAGGCACCAACCGAATCGACATTTCCGCAACTGACATCGTCGGAAATAGCGAAACAACAATCATCATCGTAACAGTCGAAGAAGAAGTTGTGCTACCCGTAATCGAAAACCTTCTTCCAGCAACAGATCAAACAGTAACACCTGGTGACAAAGTAAAAGTTACATTCACAAGTGAAACCATTGGCGGGGAAGCTTATTATGAGATTAAACTTCCGGGAACGCTAAGCTCATCTACTAAAATGCCAATGGAAGAAGTCGAACCAGGGAAATACGAAGCCAGATGGACTGCACCAAACTTCGTACTTGAAGGTGCCGTCATCGAAGTCGAACTAACCGACTCAAATGGCAACAAAGTTACCGCAGAAGCACAAGGTAAAATTACCATCTTACCAAAAGAAGTTGAAGAGCCGGAACCAACTGGCGTAGATCGGATCTCAGACGATAATCGATACTTGACCGCAATCGAAATCAGCAAAAAAGGCTGGTCAAAATCTGACACAATCATTCTCGCACGCGGCGACAACTACGCAGATGCACTAGCTGGTGTTCCTTACGCACATCAATTAGAAGCACCAATCTTATTGACACTGCCGAATGACTTATACGAAGAAACCCTAGCGGAAATCACTAGACTCGGAGCCGAAAAAGTCGTCATCCTAGGCGGTGAAACGGCGATAAGTGAAGACATAGCTCGCAAATTAAAAGCAGCAGGACTCACCGTCGAACGACTCTCAGGAAGTGACCGTTTCGAAACAGCAGTGAAAATCGCAGCCGAAATGGATACAACCAATAAAGTCGTCATCGCAAACGGCATGGACTTCCCAGACGCACTTTCCGTCGCCGCATACGCAGCAAAAGCGGGCATTCCGATTCTATTAACGCAACCAAATAAGTTACCAGCGAAAACACTGGAAGCACTTGAAGCACTCGGAGTTACCGAAACAATCGTAGTCGGCGGTAAAACAGTCGTATCCGATGCGGTAGTGAAACAACTACCAAATCCAACGACATTATCCGGCGCCGATCGATACGAAACAAATATCGCAATCGCCAACCATTTCGGCGTAACGAGTAAGCACCTTTATATCGCAACAGGTCGAGCCTACGCCGACGCATTAACAGGCGCAGTATTAGCCGCGAAAACTGACAGTTCCGTACTACTCGTAAGCAATAAAGTTCCGGAGAGCGTGGCAACGTATATCACAGAAAAAGACGTGAAACGTTTAACGATCTTCGGCGGTGAAACAGCTGTGAGTAAAGAAGTTGCCAAAGAGTTAACGAGATTAATTCAGTAATAAGATAAATAACTTTCAAATAAAGCAGGAGCATTATACCTCTTATACTAGTATTAAAGAGAATGGGTTTTAATCCCATTCTCTTTTAATATCATTAATTTTATATTTGCCATTGTCATTCATAAAAACAATTGTAAGAAGATAATTATTGTCTACTATTATATCGTCATATTGATATTCGCTGATAGTCATAAATTCAACACCATTATCTTCATAATAGCTAACATCTGTTTCTTCTGTGAAAGTAATAGCTCCGTCCCATATAATTAAGTGGCCATCATCTGAACCTGGCACGTGATACTTTGATTCTCCATTAATATTAATTGGAGTCATTCTTTCAGTAATGAATCTGTTTATAAAGCTCTTTGTAAAATGTGAACTGTAAATTTCAGTTACTTCATTTATTGAATAGGTTACTCGTTCGTCGAATATTTCCCACTGCACTTCTCTAGCGGTTAGAAAAAGCGTTTTCAATTCTTCACTACTTAATTCCACGTTCTTTTCCGGTGGAGTAGGCGCAACTGGCGTTTTAACTTGGGACGGTGCTTTAACTTCTTTGACTACAACTTCTTTTTTAGGTGTTTCTTTTTTTTCAATTACTACGGTTTCAATTTCTTTTTCCGCTGGTGTATCGTTTTTTACTACCTCTTCTTCACATCCAACTAGCATAAGGGTCATAGCGGCTAGAATAAAAAACTTAATGGTCAATTTTTCTCCTCCGTAAAATCTTGATATCTATATCCTATACAAAAAGAGTCTCTATTATTACGAGTATATTACAGGATCACTACACTAGTGTTACGGTATTTTAAATTCCGCGGTAACTTTCACGGAGTTCTCCCAATCAAAGAATTCCCACTCCATGCCCCATCAAAACACACCCCAAACATCCTATGGTGGGAAAGTCACCCAATTACAAAAAAACTAAGGGAAAAGAACCACTAACAACATGCAAATACTAGGGCAAATCACCTTGATTAGTCAAACGAATACAAATATTGCTATAACTCGTAGATTCATAAGTCGATTTTTGTTACACTAATTAAAGAATAATTTTAAATAAATAAAATACAATGAAGGGGATGTTCCAACCATCAAGCAACATACGTAAAAAAAATAGATTAATAGGGGCGTGCCAATGAAGAACAAACAGGGGAAATTCGTACCACTTATGTCGAAGTTGCTTGCATTTCTAATGGTATTCACACTCATAACGCCGGCCACTGGTCTTGCGTCTATTCATGATGGAAAAAATCAAGAAACCACAACCAACAACATTCACGAAAATCTATCAAAAGCATTTGAGAAAGAGGAATACGTAAAATTCCTCGTCCTATTAGATGAACAAACCGACACACAGAGCGTAGCGCTTCAAGCAGAACAAAGCGCAAAAAAGCAAAACTTATCTAAAGTCGACACGAAGAACATGAAACAACAAGCTGTCGTTTCAACATTACTAGAAACAGCGGAAAAATCACAAAAGGACGTATCCGCTTTATTAACAAAAGAACAAAAAGCAGGAAAGGTTGAAGACTTTCAAAGTTTCTACATCGTAAACGGTTTTGCCGTTACCGGAAACCAAAAAACTGCCGAGAAACTTGCGAGTTTACCTGGCGTTAAATCCGTCACGTTAGATGAAAAACACAAACTTCTTCCAACGGACGAAAAAGATTACCAAATGACAAAAGCAGATCCAACATCCGATGAAGTCGAATGGCATCTCGATCGCATCAAAGCCACCGACGTATGGGCAAAAGGGTATAAGGGAGAAGGCACTGTCATTGCGAGCATCGATAGCGGCGTCGACGGTAATCACCCAGCGTTAAAAAGGCAATACCGCGGCTATAATCCAGATGATCCAAACAATCCCTCCCATGAATTCAACTGGTATGATGCGGTTTCAGGCAGACTCAGCCCAATGGATTCAGACGATCACGGAACCCACACAATGGGCACCATGGTTGGACAAGAAGCTGATGGGAGCAATAAAATCGGCGTCGCACCAGGCGCTAAATGGATTTCAACGAGAGCTTTCTTCCTCGGCGAAACACATGACTCTTACTTACTAAATGCAGCCCAGTGGGTACTCGCACCAACGGATGCAAACGGCGTACCACATCCAGAAAAGGCACCAGATGTTGTCAATAACTCATGGGGCGGTGGACCTTTAAACAACGATTGGTACCGTCCAGCAGTACAAGCTTGGCGTGCAGTTGACATTGTACCGATTTTCTCAGTAGGAAATGCGGGCTTTTTTAACGACGCATCACCTGGCTCCGCATCTGCACCCGCGAACTATCCAGAATCAATCGCAGTCGGTGCAACAGATGAAAGCGACGACTTGGCATGGTTTTCACTTCGTGGTCCAAGCGAAAGAGGCGATGTAAAACCGGATATTTCAGCACCAGGTGTCAATATTCGCTCATCGATTCCGGGACCAACTTGGGACACATTCGAATATGCGGCGTCAAACGGGACGTCAATGGCAGCGCCACAAGTAGCTGCAACTGCATTATTTTTAAGACAAATCGACCCAACACTGACTGTCGATCAAATTGAAGATGTCCTGAAAATGTCAGCGGTTACAAAGACTGATGACGACTACCCAACAGCTCCGAACAACGGCTACGGCTACGGTTCATTGAACGCAAATGCTGCAGTTGAAACCGTCCTACAAGGCATCGGAACAATAAATGGACAAGTCATCGGTGTCGGCACTGACGACGAAGCGCCAACATTTAACCATGAACAACGCGCAGTCGTTTTTGAAGGAGAAACATCACATTTTTCTGTCCAAGCACGGGACAATATTAGTGTAGAAAATGTCACGCTAACAATTCTTTCTGATGTTGAAACTGAAAAATCTTATGTCGCAGAACGCTCTACAGGCGATCATAAAAATGGCACTTATGAGGTAACCGTTCCGCCAACTGATATTTCCGGCGATTCACTGACTTATAGCTGGACCATAACGGATTTTAGCGGAAACGCAACCGAAAGTGAACAGTACGAAGTCGCAATCGAGCAAGGTGTAACAGATGGATACAGCCAAAACTTTGAAAGTTATCCAGATGGTTGGTATTCATATGGCGTTAACAATTCATGGGAGTGGGGTGTACCGACATTCGGTCCGAGCGGCGCCGCATCTGGTGAAAAAGTAATGGGCACAAACTTGCGCGGCCAATACGAGATGAACTCTGACATGACGCTCGTTATGCCACCTGTTTATCCGGAAGCGAACACAATTCTACGCTTCAACCAATGGTACAGCTTAAGTTGGTTCGGTGAAGATATGGGGACAATCTATGCCTCGACAGACGGCGAAACATGGGAGCAACTTCACCGCATCACAAAAGATAATAAACAATGGCATGAAGTAGGCATTAATTTATCAAGATTTGCCGGTCAGAAAATATACATTGCGTTCAACCTTACTTCTCAAGTGAACCAATTCGAAGGTTGGTATATTGACGATGTTCGACTGATTGATTCAGCAGCAACATCCACGGATGAAGGAACACAAACACGCAATAAACGGGAAATTGCGAAACCGGAAACCGTTACATTCCCACAAGCACCACTTGTCAAACAGCAACCTGCTGACACGGATTTATTGCCAGTCAATGCTGAAATTGAAGTCGTGGAAACAGGTTGGAAAACAACCACCAACAAGCAAAACGGAGCATTTACGATTCACCATCCACCAGGCGAATACAATCTCAACATCGAAGCCTATGGATTTGAATCGAAAACAGAAACCGTCACGCTGACAGAAAAAGGGCAAGTATCACCAACGATTACGCTAGACCCAGCACCACAACAAATCGTTTCTGGCACAGTGAAAGACATCTTCGGTGGGGCAATTAATGACGCAACGATTTTCTTATTAGATGAAGAAAATGCAGCACCCGTCAAATCACAAGCAAATGGTGACTACAACTTACCAGTTTATGAAGGAACTTACACACTGAAAGTTCATAAAGCAGGCTATTACAGTGAAGCGCAGCAAATCACTGTCGAAGCGGGGGAAGAAATCGATTTAAATATTGAGCTTCGTACATTTATCGGCCATGAGCCTTCAGAAATTTATTATGACAATGGTCGGTACAGCAAAAACCTTGCATTTGGAATGAAAGGCAATGGTTTCGCAGTCAAAATGAGCATCGATGAGAACGAAACATCCGCCATGTTAACGGGCGCGAAACTTCAGTTCTGGGCAGGACATGTGCCAGTTCCAGGTGGAGAAGATATTCACATCGCCATTTATGATGCCACTGGAAAAGACGGCGCACCTGGAAATAAATTAGCAGGTCCAATCAATGCGAAAGCTGATCGAAACCTATCGAGATGGACTGAGGTTGATTTATCAGACTTAGGAGTTGTCGTTCAAGATGATTTTTACGTCGTCTACCTCCAAGCAGATGATTATCCATACGTTCCTGGATTCGTTGCTGACGGAGACCAAAATAATTGGGCTGCAAGAAGCTGGGATTATATCGGTGGACAATGGGTGCAGTCAGCGCAAAGTTATGGGAACTACATGATTCGCGCGGTCGTCGATTACGGCCAAGACATCCCTGATCTCGTCAAACCCGTAATCACAAGTCCAACACAAAGTATCATCACAAATAACGAAGCACTTACAATAGAAGGAACAGCTACAAACTCAAGCACAATTCGTCTACTGAACAATGGACAAGAAGCAGGTACTACTGAGGTCGGAGAAGATGGAAACTTCACGATGTCAACGACACTTCTCGAAGGCGAAAACGAACTAAAAGCAGTGACATTACACGAAGGATCACCGGTCATCGCATCTGATCCGGTAACAGTTACACTCGATACGATTAAACCAGAAATCACCATCAACAAGCCAACAGACGGTAGCGTAACAGATCGTGAAAATATCACTGTTGAAGGAACTGTTGTTGATGAAAACCTTGAAATCTTAACAGTCAACGGTGAAAGCACAACTGTCACTGAAGGAAGCTTTGCACATGATCTACAATTAGAAACTGGTTCAAACACCATTGAAGTCGTTGCAGGTGACTTAGCCGGCAACATTGAAACAAAAACAATTACAGTGGAGTACAAAGAAAATACGTATCCATTTGAAGAAATTGGCTATGATGATGGATCACCAGAAATGGCACGCGTATTTTTAGGAGAAGGAAACGGTTGGGCAGTGAAAATGTCCTTGCCAGAAGATGAGGAGTCAGCCACCATCACAAGCGGATTATTCCATATTGGAGACATCGCAAATGGCGATGAATTCACAGTCGAAGTATGGGATGCTTCTGGAATGAATGGACAACCTGGTCAAAAAATTGCCGGACCATTTGAAACAACAGCAGACGGTCAAGACGTCTGGACACAGTTCGATTTGGGCGACCAAAACATTACTGTCGATAGCGACTTTTATATGGTGTACATTCAACCAAAAGCCGGACGCTATTCACCATTCTTGTCAACAGACTTAAGCAGTCCACATACAGGACGCAGCTATCAATATCTCTCAGGGTCATGGCAGCCAACGCCTGAAGTAGAAGGGAATTACATGATTCGTACACGTGTTGTTTATGAAGAAGCACAGCCAATCATCACGCTTCCTGAAAACAACCTAATTACCAATGAAGAAAATCTATCTGTAGAAGGAACAGCAACACCCGATGCAACAATCAAGCTATTCAATAACGACGAAGAAGTCGGTACGGCAACTGCAGATGACAAAGGTGCATTCACGCTACCAATCACATTGACTGAACGCGCCAACGAATTAGCCGTTACTTCAACAATAAACGGAACACTCATCGGGAAATCTGCGCCGGTCGTCGTCACACTCGACACGATCCAACCAGAACTAACGATTGACAATCCAAAAGAAGGCGACGTTGTTGACCAACTAAAAGTCACAGTCGAAGGAAGCATTGCAGATGAAAACCTCGACAATGTGAAAGTAAATGGAGAATCCGCAACAATTAAAGACGGTAAATACACAAAAGAAATCACCGTAAAAACTGGTTTGAACGAAATCGAAGTCGTCGCAACTGACCTAGCAGGAAACACCGAAACGAAAACAATCACGATTACTGTCGAAATACCAGATCCAGTTATCACGAATCTTCAACCAGCAACAAATCAGCACGTCACATTCGGCGATGAAATCGAGATTTCATTCGAAAGTGAATCTGTAGGCGGGGAAGCAAGCTTTGCCGTCCTGCTCCCAGCACTATCGACTACAACAGAAACAGCAAACGAAATGATTGAGGTCGAACCGGGGATCTACAAAGCAACTTGGACTGTCCCTGCAAACCTCAATCTACAAAACGCGGTCATTCAAGTCGAATTGACAGACGCCGCGGGCAATAAAATCACAGAAAAAGCACCAGGTACCATCACAGTCTATGAGACAGAAGTCAACCGAATCTCAGACGACAACCGTTACACAACAGCCATCGAAATCAGTAAAAAAGGCTGGGCTAAATCCGACACCGTCGTACTCGCACGCGGCGATAATTACGCCGATGCCCTAGCAGGCGTCCCGTACGCCCATCAACAAAACGCACCAATCTTATTATCACTAACCAACAATCTATACGAAGAAACCCTAGCCGAAATCGATAGACTCGGCACCAAAAAAGTCGTCATCTTAGGCGGCGAAAGCGCGATAAGTGCTAAAGTTGCAGGCGAGTTAAAAGCAGCAGGACTCACCGTCGAACGCATCTCAGGCAGTGACCGTTTCGAAACAGCAGCAAAAATCGCTGGCAATATGGACACTTCCGGTAAAGCAGTCGTCGCAAATGGAATGGACTTCCCAGATGCACTATCTGTAGCGGCACACGCAGCAAGTGAAGGCTTGCCGATTCTACTAACAGAATCAGACAAACTACCAGCAACAACAAAAGATGCACTCGAAACGCTCGGCACAACGGAAACAATCGTAGTCGGCGGCGAAACAGTCGTGGGCGATAATGTAGTCAAACAACTACCAAGTCCTATCGTCCTATCTGGCAAAGACCGTTACGAAACCAATATCGCCGTAGCCAATCATTTCGCTGTAGCCAGTAAACACCTCTACATCGCAACCGGCCAAAACTACGCAGACGCCCTAACCGGTGCCGTCCTAGCAGCAAAAAACAATAGTGCAGTCATACTCGTGCACACAAAAGTACCAGAAAGCGCAGCAACCTATCTAGCAAATCACGAAGTCAAACGCCTAACAATCTTCGGCGGCGAATCAGCAGTCAGCAAAAAAGTAGCAGAAGATTTATTAACACATATTCAATGACAGTTTTCGAGCTAGAATCCAGTGTTGGGATTCTAGCTTTTTAAATACACAAATAACCGTTGTCCGCCCAATAAATCACGTCCGCTCAATTCCAAAAGATGTCCTACCAATATCTTAATTCCTCTCCCTAGCCCCTCCATACCACCAATAAACCTCACCCTACTACGACAAAATAACCATTTTAAGTCTCCCAACTAGCAAATGTGGGTAAACTAATTTCCAAATCAAGTAAATTAAAAGAGGAATCTGTGACTTGTGTGTCGAAAGTAATGCATATATGCCAAGAATCAAACTTTTGCCAACATCACATGACAGGAGAGAAAAGTGAAAAGTAAACTAAAACTACTCATAACCATCATGCTGAAATTCACTTCTATTGTGATTTATCAGTTCATGTGTTTCCTAGTCGTTTGCCAAAAAAAACGGGTGGTCTTCATGACACCACGTCATACTGACCTAAAAGACAACCTATATTATTTATTTCAAGAAATGCAAGCAGCCCAACCGGATCTTGAATACATCATTTTAACAACGAGCAAGAAAAAGTTTCTAAAACCATTCCGTCAAATGATCAAAGAGTATTATTACCTAGCCTCATCTTCTACTTTCATTCTAGATGACTATTATTTACCGTTATATTTAATTCGAGTACGGGAAGAGACGACCGTTGTTCAACTTTGGCATGCGTCGGGTCCGATGAAGCAGGTCGGTTATAGTTTAAAAGGCTACCCCGATGGTCCAAACGAAAGTTATTTAAAAGTCGTGCCGATTCACAGCAATTACGACAAGTTAATCGTCAATTCAGCGAGTGAAATCGACTACTATTCAGAAGCGTTTAATATGGAAAAGTCGAAAATCTTGCCACTCGGTTCACCGAGAACGGACATTCTATTCAAAAGCGTGGGAGCTGCGACTCAAAAAGAAGCATTCCTTAAAAAACATCCACAATTCGTAAACAAAGAACTCATCCTCTGCGCTCCGACATTTAGAGGGAAAAGCACGAGTACCAACCAATACCTACCGCATTTTGATGTAGAAAAACTAACACCGAAACTACTAAAAGAAAACAAAGTATTGATTTTTAACCTACATCCCTATATGAATAAAAACGAAACATACATGGCGAGTACCGACAAAAACGCAGTATTTTGGAATCAGGGTGAGTACACAATAGAAGAGCTGCTCATGATATCAGATGCGCTCATCTCGGACTACTCATCAGTCATTTATGATTTCGCAATCTTAGAAAAACCAATTGCGATGTATTGCTATGACTACGAAAAATACAATACACAAAGAGGATTTTATCTCGATATTAAACAAATACTACCATCCACCTATTTTGAAAATGAAAGCGCTTTATTCAATTGGATCTTATCAGACACAAAAAAGACAACCGAAGTCAAAGCACTCAAAGAGAGCAATTTCAAATACCAAGACGGCCAGGCATCCAAGAGAATTATTGGGGAAATTTTCCAGGAAATAGCAGACGATTAATTTCCCGGGAAAATATACCTAGAAATATGTGAGTAAATGAAATGGAGGATAAGTTTTTTGTTTAATCCAGAATATTATTTAACGAGTTCTGAAAACTCATTGCAAATAATTAACGTAAAATGGGAACGCGTTCAGTTGAAGATAACATTATCAATGAAAAAAACAACCACCAAAACCTTAGAATTCTATTTATATCACCCACAAACAGAAAGAACGGTTTATTTCCAGCAAGTTGAGCATATCGGAGAAATGATTCATTTACGTATCAATCTATCAATCGCTTGGAAGGAACAAGCGGCGGTTCCTTCCGGGCGATGGCTCCTCGTAGCCAATGACACGATGACAGGAGAAGTTTCAGTAGCTACAACTAAATCATCATTAATAGACTTTGTCACAACAGACCGCGATCAAAACATGAATCATTATCGAAAAGTGTTTAATCCACATTCTAATAATTATTACAGTGTGCGTCCAATGGCCATTGATGGCAATCAATTATTCTATCTCGCGGTTTACAATAAACAAGAACATGTCAAATCTGACCGCGAAATTTCTCGGGAAATATATCGAAAAAAGAGGAATGAACGTAGTTTAAAGGTGAGACGAAAAATATTCGATTTCGTTTATAATCTGTCCGGCAAACTTTTTGGCATAAAGGACAATCAAATCCTATTCACATCAGATTCAAGGGCTGAAATTGGTGGCAATCTAAAATTTGTTTACGACAGAATGATGAAAAGAAAACTAAATGAAAACTTTGAAATGAAAATGCTTTTTAAAGAAAACATTACTAAAAGACGTAATATCCTAGACAAATTCAAATTACCTTATTATCTCGCAACATCGGGAACGATACTCGTAGATGATTTTCATCCGATGCTTTACGATGTTAAATTCGAGAAATCACAAAATATCATTCAACTATGGCACGCTTCGGGACCCTTTAAAACAGTCGGGTATTCACGAGTGGGCAAGCCAGGTGGACCAAATATCAATGCCAATACCCATAAATTATACACCAGTGCAATCGTCGCGTCGGAGCATTCGACACCATTTTATGCGGAAGCGTTTGGCATGCAGGAAGCAGATGTTTACCCGACTGGCATTCCGAGAATCGATCCTTTCTTTGACGAGTCATATAAAGAGAAGATTAGAAGTAAAATGTACAAGGCCTTCCCAAAAGCAGAGGCAGCAGACAAAGTCATTCTGTTTGCCCCAACCTTTCGGGGAAGTGGGCCGAAAACCGCTTATTACCCAATGCTTCAAATCCATTTGGACAGTCTTGCGAAGTATGCACGGGCAAATAATGCAGTGATTATCTTCAAGCTACATCCATTTGTCCGAGAGAAAATCGTCATTTCCGAGAAGTATGAAGATGTCTTTATCGATGCCTTTAATTACCGAGAAATAAATGACATCTTACTCGTGACCGACGTGTTAATCACGGATTATTCCTCAGTCGTATTCGAATACGCCTTATTGGATAAACCCATGCTGTTCTATGCATTCGATTTTCATCAGTATATTTCAAGTCGTGACTTTTATGAAGGTTTTCAAGACTTCGTACCGGGGAAAATTGTCATGAATTTCAAAGAACTGATGAATGCCTTAGAACAACAAGACTACGAAATGGAAAAGGTCCAACAGTTTCGAGACAAATATTTTAAGTACCAAGATTCAAGTTCAACGGATCGAGTGATTGACTGGTTAATCTTAGATCGGTTTCCACAAGACATTTCGCGGGGACCAAGACAAAAGAGAGTAAAGAAGAAATAGGAATAGGGGTGGGGAAATGATTTCATTAGTCTTATTATCGAGTGGTTCAGGCTCTAGAATGGAAAACAGCGTTCCAAAACAATACTTAAGCTTAGGTGGAAAACCAATTATTATCCATACGTTAGAGCGTTTAGCGAAAGTGGAAGAAATCGATGAAGTCATTATTTGCTGCACGGAAACGTATATGGAACATATTGGCCAACTGATCAAAAATCACTGTCCACAATTGAATTATAAATTGGTCGAAGGGGGACAAACGCGTCAAGAATCGACTTGGAATGGCATACGAGTTTGCAAGAATAGGAGTGTCATGATTCACGAAGCAGCAAGACCCTTTGTAAAAGTAGAAGACTTCGAACGACTGGCAAGGGACGAAAACGAAAATGCGATTTACGGTATTGAAATTCCATTTACTGTATTAAAAGGGCGAACGCATATTGAAGAAACGTTAGACCGTGGGGAACTCGTAAATGTTCAATTGCCACAGAAATTTAACCGTGAAAAGTTAATGGATGCTTTCGAAAAAGCAAATGCAGAAAACAAACATTTTACAGAAGACGCAAGCTTGTATTTTGAATACAACCCAGACGATGCCGTAAAAATTATAAAAGGCACAGTCCACAATATCAAGGTAACCTATCCAATGGACCTATTAATTGGCGAAACCATTTACCGAGAATACGTGATAGGGAGTGAGACAAATTGACAACAGCAATTATAACGGGGGCAAGTCGAGGAATCGGACGAGCAGCAGCCATTGAAATGAGTCAAAATCCTGAAGTCGAAAACTTGGTATTAATCGCACGGGATGAAGAAAAACTTGCGGAAACGTTGGATCTGATAAATCCGCGCGTTCGTACACGGGCAATTGTCTATGATTTTGCGTCTCAAGAAGGAATTCCAAGTATGGTAAAAGAAATCTATGATGAATTCGGTTCAATCGATTGGCTGTTAAATATCGCAGGCTATACAGATCCGAAATCATTACTAGACACAACACGGGAAAGCATGCAAAGAACTTACAATATAAATGTCTTCTCTCTCGTCGAAATGACAAAAGAATGCGTAAAATATATGAAGCAAAACGAACAGTCAAAAATTCTCAATGTCGCCTCTACAGCTGGCATGACGCCGCGACCAGGATGGCTCTCATACGCATCATCGAAATCAGCCGTCATCAGCATCTCCGAAACGCTTGCACAAGAACTATCGGAGTATAATATCCTAGTCTACTGCATCTCACCCGGTCGGGCAGCAACCGATTTACGAAAAAAACTCGCGCCCGAAGAAGATCCATCAACCATCATGCAACCAGAGCATGTCGCGAATGTAATTGGCAACCTAATGCGAATGACCGAACACTGCCTAGATGGACAAAATATGGTGGTACGGAAACAAGTGAAATAAAAAAACTGGACGCTCGGTAAAAATAGAGCGTCCAGTTTTCATTTATGAGTCGAAGGTCAGTTTAGCTTTTGTAATTCCTCAATTTTTACTTTATCAAGTTGCGTAACTTTCGCAATTAATTCAATTGGCAATTTCTCTTTTAGCATTTCAAGTACAACCTTCTCAATGCCACATTCAATCCCTTTCCGAATCCCTCTCTCTTCCCAAGAATTCGGCAACTGTGTAAACTTTTTTGGATCCTCTTGTTGGCTAATTTCTGGCATGAGTTCAGCCTCCTCATTCTCATCAAGCCCTGGTTAAAAAATACCCAATGTATAATTGCTTTCACATTAGGTATCATCCACGACTTGGGTCAGTTAAGCTTTTGTAATTCCTCAATTTTTTCTTTGTCGAGTTGCGTAACTTTCGCAATTAATTCAATTGGCAAATTCTCTTTTAGCATTTCAAGTACAACCTTCTCAACGCCACGTTCAATACCACGTTCAATACCACGTTCAATACCACTTTCAATACCTAGTTCAATCCCTTTCCGAATCCCTCTCTCTTCCCAAGAATTCGGCAACTGTGTAAATTTTTTCGGATCCTTTTGTTGGTTAATTTCTTGCATAAGCTTTGCCTCCTCTTTTTCATCAAGTATTAAATACTGTTCAAAAAAGCCATTGATAAATCTAGCACTTGCAGGGTCAAGTTCCATACTTACCATCATACGCAAAAATTCCATCTTCACTTGCACTTTTTCGGCTTCAGTATAGCCCATTTTACTGAGCAGAGCTGCGGCCACTGGATTTTTGGATTGCAAATAGGTTCGCCAATTCTTTTTCTTTAATTCTAACATAAGGAAATTAAATGTGAGCACTCGAAAGAAGGGAAATTCAATGGTAAATTGATCTTCTGGATTGCGGATTTCATCATAAGAAAAAACAGCAATTGGTAAAATTGGCTTTCGATATTTGTTGTAAAGCAAACTAAAGTAATTGTACATGCGTTGATGAAAGTCTTTATTATACGTGCTCTGCGGTTCTACATGGACGATGAAAAGTGTGTCCACGCTTTTCAACTTCGCCTCGATAACAATATCAACACGCCTGTTTTCACCTTTGAGTAAGTCTGTGAATAATTCCTCAGAGAGGGGTTTGATGGTCGTAAAGTCGATATCTGCATAAACTTCAGGGAAAAATACTTCCAGAAATTCAGCGAAAAAGTTGTTGATCAGTTCTTTGAAAAGTTGATCATGGTTTACATAAGCCTTCTTTTCTTCTCGAATCAAAAACGGTTCACTTGCCACAGCATAGGAAACTGAAGAATTTTTCGTACCCGCTAAAACAACCATACGAACACATCCTTTTCAGTAGTCAAGATGTAAGCTTTCCTATATTATAGCAAGTTCCGCGCAAAGGAACAAGCGTTCTGAATGCTGGCAGAAAATTTATTTCACCTACTAAACCGTTCCCCAATAACCCTTACCAAAAACACCGGAATCTTCAACATCCGCTTCGCACGGGTAGGCTGCGTCACCAATCGGTAAAGCCACTCCAAATTATTTCGCGTCCAGAACTGAGGCGCACGCTTCACATTCCCAGAAAGAACATCAAAACTACCCCCGACACCAACCAACACAGAAGTAGGGAACAAATCCTTATACTTCGCAATCCAACGTTCCTGTAGAGGAGCCCCCATCGCCACAAAAACAAAATCGGGCTTGGTCTCAGCAATTTCCTCCGCAACCATTGAGCCCTTATTCGTATAACCATCCATAAACCCAGCCACTTTTAACCCACGATACTGCTCTTTCGCTTTCTTCATAGCATTCTCAGCCACACCAGGTTTCGCCCCGGAAAAGTAAACCGTCTTCCCATGCCGATTCGCATACGCTAAAAAATCATGCATCAACTCATAACCCGGTAACTTTTCAGTGAGAGGAGTCCCCAAAATTTTAGAAGCAATGATCACACCAATCCCATCCGCCAACACATAATCTGCAGATTGAATAACCTCATGATAAGAAGTGGACTCCTTCGTCATCATAATAATCTCCGGATTAGCCGTAACAAAAAACAAATTCTTAACCGGCGCCTCAAAATGCGCATCTATATCTCTTAATAACTCCACTTTATTTATATTCGCAATCGGAATATCCAATATCCTAACCTTATCCATCTAGAAGAATCTCCTTCAAAAACAAAGTATAACTCCATATAGTTATACCATAATCCACCACTCAAAATCGACAAAACCTAGTCGATATATGTTCATAGACTCAATTTCATAATTACTTAAAGCAATCTATTGTTTATAGAAATATATAATACCATAGGATACATTCTAATTTTTTTGATTGGAACGGAAGGCGGCCCGCCCCACAGGAAAGCGTCCGCCTGGAGTGGAAATCAACACACCAGTTACACACCAGTTACACATCCCAGTTTCAACCTCACTAATTCACAACATACCGCACTAACCCCTTAACATTCGCATACAAAGCCGCATGCGTCCGGTCCGCCAAATTCAACTTCGCCAACACCTGACTCACATGCTTCTTAACCGTATACTCCGTAATATACAACTTCATCGAAATCTCCTTATTCGAATGACCCATCCCCAACTCAAGCAAAACCTCTTTTTCCTTCGGTGTCAACTGCTCAAACTGACCATCCACCCGAAGCGGCTTACGTAAATCTATCAATAAATCCATAACACCTGGATCATAATACTTCCGACCGCCAGCCACCACCCGAAGCGCATGAACCAGCTCCTCAGGCAACGCCTCCTTCAAAACATACCCATCCACACCCATTGCCTTCGCACGCTTAAAATCAGCCTCATCTGTAGAAGAGGTAAGAACAACAAACTTACAATCTAATTTCAATAGAAGCGCCTCCGCGATTAAATCCAAACCAGACTCAAACCCCAACCGTAGATCAATCAAAGCCAAATCAGGTTTTTGAGTCCTAAACAGCGCCATCGCCTCTCTATAATTCATAGCTTCTCCAATGACTTCTATGCCTTCCAAAGTCAGTATGGTCTTTAACCCTTTTCGAACTAACGGGTGATCATCAATGATAAGAACTTTCATATTATCCGATTACCTCCATCGTTACTTTCGTAGTATTGGGAATCGCTACATTCACTTCAGTACCGCCTTGAAGTCTTCTAGTTATCGAGAACGTACCGTCAAATGACCGGACAATTTTCTGCATATTGTGGAGGCCAATCCCTTTAACTTTCAAATTTTTCAGCGCATGAATACCAATCCCGTCATCCTGAATAACCAATACAGACTTTCCCTCAAGAAATTCTAATCTCACAACGATAACCCGACATTCTCCGTGCCGAACCGCATTCCCACAAGCTTCACTTATTATTTGAAAAATCCCTTGTTTTAACTCAGCAGGTATCGTAATCTCGTCTCCTATAAGTTGGTAGTCAATACGAATATCATAAAGTCGAGCAAAGTCATCTAAATAACTCTTTATGCGATTGAAAAATGGTTTCTCTTCTTTTTTAATAGAACTCAAACGATAAATCGCAGACCTAAGCTCTTTAATCGTTAAGGTGGCAGACTGTGAAAGAAATTTATACTCCTCATCTAATTCTTCTTTGGATAAAATGCTGTTATTAGCTTGTAAACCGTGAAGCGAATACACAATGCCAAACAATCTTTGCGACACACTGTCATGAATTTCATTGGCAATCCGATTTTGCTCCTCGATAATCATCGTTTGCGCAATCATTCGGTCCAAATATATTCTTTCAAGCATAATTTCACCAAGATCACTTAGAAATTCAAACTTTTTTATAAATAGGGAAGGGAGATCATCCATACTAGTAGCTGTAATCTGAACACCCAAAACACCAATCTTCTTGGACGATCTAATGACTCGCATTAAATAGATATCAGAATCTATCATGCATATGAACGACTCTCGCTGACCACGAATCGTAACCCATTCTTTCTTAAGACTCCATTCAAGATTTGGATTTTGAGAAGAAGTAGAAAGATAACTAGTCACACGATCTACATTAGTAATCCAAACAAAAGTAGCCTCTAGCTGCATGAATGTCAGCAAAGATGTCATCATTTCATCAGCAAGTTGCTGCGGACTATGCTTGGATGAAAAATTCCCCAAAAGGTGGTCAAGAGACATTATATGTTTAAGCGTCTCTTCATATGCCAAATTGGCCGCAATTAGTTCATGATTCTTAACGAAAAGCGCATCATGCTTATCGCTTAAATCCGAGCGATCTTTTAGTATTAAAAATAAACTCACGAGTAATGTGACCAGAAAACTAACAAGAAAAATCTGTATGTCTGAAAAAAGAGTGCTATAAAAAAGAACTAATGAGATAGATAGTAAAAGTGCAGTCAAAGAAATAAACCGCCTCAATAAGCCACCCCCGCCTATCGTAATAAAAGCCCAGCTAAATAGGACGAAAATCCTAAATTAGCCAGGCCGGTTGCACCAGTCACTCCGTACGCCCAAGGTGCCCAAATACAGGACGTACATCACAGTTTCCACACTTAATATTCAATTGTTTAACTCATTATACCCTAAGTAATTTCAGGTTTATGTCAGTTCATGACACGAGTTCAGTTCTAATTTTGTCGAATAAACTAAGATTCGTCTCATTACTAAGACCCATATCCTGTCCAGGTAAGTATTGCCTATCTAGTGTTCTCTTATTCGGGAATAAATTAAAAAAAGGAAGAATTGATGGACACACCATCAATTCTCCCGTTCAGTATAAAATCATATCAATCTAATTTCCATCTTCAGCTCCATTCGAAGTTGAAATTCCTTTCATTTGTTCAAGAGCCTGTTCGTAAATCGCATCAAGTGTAGCCGTGGTATAGAAAAGTAGACTTTCGATACCTCTTCCCGATAAGTGGATATTCGTCCTCAATAATTTTGAAATTTTGACAATAACCCACACTTTTCCAGCCGTCCCGAAAAACAAGGGTTACATAAAAATCAGGTACTCGAATAAGGCATAATTCAAGTTCACCGACAACTTCTACTAAATGTTCCATTTTTTAGAAAAAAACATAATCTGATAGGAATCTGCTATACTATTATTTAGCAGATTAGTGAAACAATACATCGACCTAAACGTCTGATATAACAAAGGAATATAGAAGAATTGAGTTGAGACGATGAAAAATAAACGAACGATGATCAAAGGAATTATACTAGTAGCACTGGTTATGGTATTGACCGGTTTGTTATTTCAACTTGACAAGACCAAAACCGCATCAAATCCAATCACACTGCCAGAATCATTTGATGAAATTGCTTTTGAAAGCATGAAAATCAATCCAGACTTAATTAAAGAAGAAATAGAAGAAGAAACGACCGACGAAATCGAAGAAGAAGAAGAAGAAACAACCATCCCGGTCGCACCAGAACCAGATTTATCCTCCACAATTGCAAATGCAAAATCTTATGTCTACACAATCGACTCCGATTTACAACAAGGCTCAGGTTTTCTATTTAATACAAAAGGGGATATCGTCACAAACGCCCACGTAGCAAAAGACGCGGGGTACATAACCGTTACGAACAGTAACGGCCAACAACTTAACGGCGTCGTCATCGGAATTTCCGACACAACCGACATTGCACTCATCCGTGTTCCAGACCTGGCAGGGAAAGAACCAATGGCCATGGAAACAGGAAAAGTCAACGTCGGCACAAAAGTCTTTGCCTTAGGAAGTCCAGAGAATATTGCCAATACGTCAACAGAAGGCACGATTACTGGATTCGGAAAAAGCTTCTTCGACGACTATGAATACAATAACTTATACGAAATGAACGCAAACATTAAACAAGGATCCAGCGGGGGGCCATTAATCGACGCCGAAACAAACAAAATCGTCGGCATCAACTCGCTCATCTTAGAAAACAACCCAAACATTGGCTACGCAATCCCAATGTACACAGTCATGGACCAACTCAACACATGGGCAGCAAATACAGGACAAGTTCTTGAAGACCCAGAGGACATGTACGATGTGGAAGGTGCATATCTCGACGACGAATTACTAAGAAGCTTCATCAACAGTTATTACGAGCTCATCCCGTATTCACTAAACGACATGAAACTCGAATACTACTGGACTTACTTACTACCAGGAAGCCAAGGAGAACAGATTGGTGTCCAACAAGTAAAAGATTTAGCAGGGGAGAATCGAGTCTTCCAGGCAGTAGATTCAACAATCACAAACGTCACGATTGGGGAAAATGAAGCAAAAGTACAAGCAAACGCGATTTTTACCTATCATGACACCGAAACCGACGAAGTTAAAACAATCGATTACGCAGCAACATTCACTGTGATCATCGACGAATACGGCGACTACGCCATAAAAAATATTGAACAATAATAAATGCCCAGTCGACGAAAATCGACTGGGCATTTCTATATTGATTATTTAAAGCTTCTATAACTATGGAAGTACTTGCTCCAATAAGGATCGCTCAAACTGCGAACGTGTACGTTTTTTCCACCAGCTTGGATGAACTGATTATTTCCGATGTAAATCCCGACATGTGAAATACCTGAACGGTATGTCCCAGCAAAGAATACTAAATCGCCCGGTTGTGGATTAGAAACTTTTGTCGTTGCTGCATATTGTCCAAGTGTATCGCGGGGAATACTCTTCCCAGATTGCTTGAATACATACTGAACGAATCCGCTGCAGTCAAAACCACTTGTTGTCGACCCACCATAACGGTAAGGCGTACCACGTAACTTCATTGCATTATCAATCACTTTATTTGAGAAAGTGCTAGTAGATGCTTTTTTCGTTGAAGATTTAGCTGTTGTTGCTTTTTTCAATAAATCACTTGAAACCCAGCCAGTCTTACCATTGGCTTTTACTTTGTACCAAGTAACTTTTCCAACTTTTTTCTGTGCAGTAGCTGTAACCTTCGTGCCTTTTTTAGCCGTCGTTACAATTTTATTCTTCGTACCCGCGTTTGAACGGATATTAGAATTATACTTTGTCGTAAAACTTCCTAGATTAGAAGTAGAAGCCTTTGGCGCAGCTTTCTTAGCAGGTGCTTTCGCTGTCGATCCTTTTTTCAATAAATCCCCTGAAACCCAGCCAGTCTTACCATTCGCTTTTACTTTATACCAAGTCGTTTTTCCAACTTTTTTCTGTGCAGTAGCTGTCACCTTCGTACCTTTTTTCGCCGTGGTTACAATTTTATTCTTCGTGCCCGCATTCGAGCGCACGTTTGAATTATACTGTGTCGTAAACGTTCCTAGATTACTAGTTTTAGGAGCAGCCTTCTTAGCAGGTGCCTTAGCCGCCGCTTTCGCTGGTGTAAGGAGAGAACTTAAAACCCAACCAGTTTTGCCGCTAACTTTTACTTTATACCAAGTTTCTTTTCCAACTTTTTTCTGATGAGTCGCAGTAGCTGTCGATCCTTTTTTCGCTGTAATGACAATCTTGTTCTTCGTACCAGCGTCTGTACGGACATTCGTATTATGCTTTAATTTGAAACTACCCGTTTTCTTACTCGCTTTCGTAGACGAAACCTGCGTCACCGCTTCGTAAGTATATGCCGAAGCTGAAACCGTTTCTACACTAGCTTGTCCTTTTGGAGCAGTCTCCTTTGCGTCGATTGTCGCGGTTGTGAATAAAAGTGAAGCTGCAGTTACTAGTGAAATGACAACTTTTCTCATTATTTCTCCCCTAACAAATGTTTTATTTTATATATTTTACTAATATTACGGTTAAATTTTCCTCTCCATCACTTTATAGGTAATTCAACCAGATGACAACGACATTTCAATTACAGTTATATTACAGTTGTGTTACAAACGATTCTTTTTGGAATAAATACTAGGATCTATGTACGTAGCGAGGGAGCCCTTTCTACCTGATTTAAAATACTAAGAAGTGTTAAAAATATTAATGCTAGGAGAAAAGGAACGCCTTTGACCTTCTTTTTCAAGTACATTTAATCTTCATTGAATCAATATACAAGATACATCTAAAACAGACCACTTAATATCCATGCTCGTTAGTCGAATAACCCGTAAGGTAGGAATTTTAAATTATTCCCCATATTTAGTGGCATCTAGTTGATTGGAGTGGAGGGCGGCGACTCCAATGGGAGTAGCGGGACAGGTGAGACCACGGAGGGAGCGTAGCGACTGAGGAGGAGGGAAAGATTGAACTGTATCTTTCCGCACTTGTCCGCCCGCCCCATGGAACTTGTCCGCCCGGAACGGAAATCAACAGTCCGACGGACACACCCTAAAAATACCAATCCCCTCCCATTTGTAATAAAACAAAAACATGGGATAATCGATACTATATAGAAAGAGGTGGCTCATCTTGCTTTCACTCACAAAAAAAATCCAACAACAACTAGAATCCCTATCCGCCGCTGAAAAGCAAATTGGCGAGTACATTATCCAACATCCACACATGATACCTAACATGACCACAAAAGAACTCTCCAATAAAACCGGGATTTCCGAAGCAAGCATCGTTCGTTTCTGCAAATCGATTGGAATGGGCAGTTTTAAATCCTTCAAACTTGCACTTGTCCGAGATCTGACCATCGAGGAAATGAACATCACGGACGTCACAAACTTACAAAAAAATGACTCACCCTACGACTTATTCCAAAAAGTAATCAAAGTAAATAAATTCGCCATCGAATCATGCACAGACGCGATGAGCAAAAAAGAACTCGATAAAGCAGTCGAAACGATTCAATCAGCAAAAAGAATCGTCTTTTTCGGTGTAGGCGGCTCATCAATCGCGGCAGTAGATGCGCATTACAAATTCACAAGACTCGGCTATCATTCCATTACATCACTAGACTTTCACCATCTACTTACGGTCATATCATATCTCCAAGAAGGAGACGTATTCGTTGCCATCAGCACATCTGGAATGACAAAAGATGTCTTAGAACTTGCCAGATACGCCAAGAAAAAAGGCGCAACCATTATTGCTATCACCAATCTAGGCAAATCATCCCTACATAAGTTGGCCGACATTAACCTCTGCACACCAAACGTAGAACAAGATTTCAGAATCGGTAGCATCCCATCACGTATGACGCAACTGACAGTCATTGACACGCTTTATATGAGCGTTTTCCACCAAATCGGCGAAAATATTATCCAACATTACCACGATGCAAGAAAAGAAATGGAACAACTTCGGCGTTAATGCAATTCCATTTTTTCTGTCATATGAAACCTAATTTCAGTAATATCTAAAATATATTGACATATAATTTCATAGGAGTACAATTAAAGCAACAAATAGTTTACTCAAGAGGTGATGGAATGCTAGAGAAATTAACAACCGAAACAAGAAATCAGAACACCATGCAACTAGATGCAATGACAACGAAAGACATCTTAAAAGTGATGAATGAAGAAGATCAAACCATCTCACAAGCAGTCAATAATGAAATCGATAATATTGAACAAGTCGTAAAAGCAGTTATCCATTCATTCAACAATGGTGGGCGCTTGATCTACGTAGGCGCTGGCACAAGTGGCAGACTTGGTATTCTCGATGCAGTAGAATGCGTACCAACATTTGGGGTATCTAAAAATCTCGTCCAAGGTTTTATTGCAGGTGGAATGGAAGCGTTTACAGTTGCGGTAGAAGGGGCAGAGGATAGTGTTGAACTCGGCAAAGAGGACATGAAATCCATCGACCTCACAGAAAACGACACGGTCATCGGCATCGCAGCAAGCGGCCGCACACCTTACGTCATCGGCGCACTCAATTACGCCAAACAACAAAATGCAACAACAGCAGCCATTTCTTGCAATAAAAACGCAGAAATCAGCAAGCACGCCCAACTGATCATCGAAGTCGAAACAGGACCAGAAGTGCTCACAGGCTCAACACGCTTAAAAGCAGGAACAGCTCAAAAGCTAGTACTCAATATGATCTCCACAGCATCCATGATTGGCATCGGAAAAGTGTACGAAAATCTCATGGTCGACGTCAAATCAACCAACAAAAAACTAACCGAACGCTCAAAACGCATCATCATGGAAGCAACCGGAGTAAATTACGAAACAGCCGCATCCTATTACGAACAAGCCCAGCACCACATCAAAACAGCCATAGTTATGATTCTCTTACAATGTTCATATAATGACGCAACAGACAAACTAAAAGAAACAAACGGCTTTGTAAGAGAATCAATAAAATAAGCACAATAAAGAAATAAATAGTGTAATCTGAGAAAGTTTGATTTCCACTACATTCCATTGGTACTAAAAATTATAATGAGAAACCTAAATACAACTACTTTCAGATTTAGTGCGCAGTCGTTCGACTCCCGCGGGAAAGCGAGAAAGCCGAGACCCTGCAGGAGCGTAGCGACGAAGCGGCTTGGCGCTCGCCCGCAGGAAAGCGAACGACGGAGCACTAAATCATGTTTAGGGGAAAACCTAAGTATATTTTTAATGGCCTCCGGCCCTTCGTTTCAACAATGGTATCAAAGAACTGTCCTATATATTTATTATTCGAACCGCATCATTAAAAAATAACCAGAAAAAGTGGGGGATTAAAGTGAAGAAAGAAGAACGCATGGCCGCTGATATATTTGAACAGATCGGTGGCAAAGATAACATTCAACGACTCGCGCATTGTATGACACGGCTACGCTTCACCCTAAAAGACGACAGCAAAGCCAACATCGACGCACTTAAAAAAATCGACGGCGTCATGGGCGTAGTTGAAGACGACACCCTACAAGTCGTCGTCGGACCAGGAACCGTCAACAAAGTCGCAGCCGAAATGAGCAAAGTCACAGGACTTGCCATTGGAGAAGAAGCAGATCCAGACGACGATAACCTAACATTCAGCGAAAAAGCAGCACGCGACAACGCAAAACGCAAAGAGAAAAACAAAACACCATTTAAAGGGCTCCTCAGAAAAATCGGGAACATCTTCATCCCGCTAATCCCAGGACTCGTCGCGTCTGGACTTCTAAACGGAGCGGTAAACTTCGCCAAAAACGCAGAAGTCGATGTCACAACATCTTGGATGCAAATCCTTCTCATCCTGGGGAGTGGCGTCTTCATGTACCTAATGATTCTAGTCGGTTGGAACACAGCGAAAGAATTTGGCGGAACCCCGGTTCTCGGTGCCATTGCAGGGGCAACATTATACCACCCTGGGCTCGCGGATATTGTCATTTACGGCGAACCATTAGTCTCAGGGCGCGGCGGATTATTCGGCGTCATTTTTGCAGCATTCCTCATGACCGTTGTTGAAAAACGAATTCGCAAAGTCATGCCAGCTGCGGTTGATATCATATTTACACCATTATTGACCATATTGATCGTCGGGTTCTTCTCACTTTATGCAGTCATGCCAGTTGCAGGCGTATTATCAGACGCCATCACTTCAGGCATCAACTCAATCCTTGACGTAGGCGGCGTACTCGCAGGTGCACTACTGGCTGGATTCTTCTTGCCACTCGTTATGGCAGGACTCCATCACGGCCTAACGCCAATTCACTTGGAACTAATCGAAACACTCAGCTACACAGCATTACTACCGATCCTCGCAATGGCAGGCGCAGGTCAAGTCGGCGCAGCAATCGCGATCTTCGTGAAAACGAAAAACAAACGCCTACGCAACATCATCAAAGGGGGACTCCCAGTTGGCTTCCTCGGAATCGGCGAACCGCTACTATACGGGGTTACACTCCCACTCGGTCGCCCGTTCATCACAGCTTGTATGGGCGGCGCAGTCGGTGGGGCATTCCAAGCGGTGATGCATGTAGCAGCAACAGGAATCGGCGTATCAGGTATTTCACTCATACCCCTAATCGCCGACAACAAATACCTGTTCTACTTCTTAGGCCTATTATGCGCCTACGTATTCGGCTTCCTCTTCACCTATACGTTCGGATTCAAAGAAGAAATGGCAGACGGTATTTAAATACGAGGGGGGGAGTAATTCCCCTCTTTTTTCTATTAAAAAAGGAGCTGTATCAAACATGCTAGGCGTATCAATCTATCTAGGAAACGACAAAATCGAAAACATAAACGAATACCTACAACAAGTAAGCGAGTCAGGATTCACATCCATCTTCACATCCCTACATATCCCAGAAGACGACCCAACAAAATACACAGAACGACTAAAAGCCCTAGGATCCGCAGCTAAACAAAACAACCTAGAACTCATGGCTGATATCTCACCAAAATCCCTCGGGCACCTAGGCTTCACCTGGGAAAACGCAGCGGGACTCCTAGAATGGGGCGTCACAGGACTAAGACTAGACTACGGTATATCCGAAGAAACCATGGTCACACTATCCAGCACTATGAAAATCGCCCTAAACGCCAGCACCCTAACAAAAGAAATCCTAAACAGACTAAAATCCAACGGCCTCAATACCAACGCAGTCGAAGCCTGGCACAACTTCTACCCAAGACCCGAAACAGGACTCGACAAAACACAATTCCAAAAAGTAAACAACTGGCTAACAAACGAAGGCCTAACCGTCATGGCCTTCATCCCAGGCGATAAAGACTTAAGAGGACCTTTGCATGAAGGCTTGCCCACACTAGAAGACCATCGACACACATCACCATTCGAAGCCCATCTAGACCTAATCAATAACTGCTCAGCCGAAAAAGTCCTAGTCGGAGACTTAAACCTAACTGAAGAAACCCTAGCGCAATTCACAGCCTATCAAGAAGGCATCATAAAACTTCGCGCAAAACCAGTAACAGCCAATAAAGAATACCAAAACATACTAGCAACCATCCAAACCAACCGCTGGGACGCAGCCAGAGACGTCGTCCGGTCAATGGAATCCCGAGAATACGGCCTACTCGGAACCCGCACGTTAGAACCACAAAACACCGTCGAACGACCAATCGGCTCAATCACCATCGACAACCAAAACTACGGCCGATACAAAGGTGAAATACAAATCACCAAACGGAACCTACCCGCAGACGAAAAAGTAAACGTCATCGGACAGGTAATAGAAGAAGATCAGCCGCTACTCCAATACATAAACGGCGGCATGAAATTTCAAATTGAATTTGTCTGAAAGTGGACTCGCTTTTCAAACACCTAGAAACAACTCTGCGAAATCAAAAAAGCAATCCTCACGGATTGCCGCATAAAAAAATCCCCATCCAACCCAGACGGGGATTCCTTCTATCTACAACTCCAAATGTTCCTTCAACTCACCAGTAATTCCTTGTAGCTCGGCATCATTCATCATGTAATACCAAATGCTATTAATTGTCTGGCCTTGTCCTTTTTCAACATAAAGCTGATCAACATTCTTCACAGCCTCACGGTAATTCTTCTGAACTTCAACCATCTCATCAAACGTCATATTCGTTTTCACATTATTCCCAATCGCACCGAAAATGCTCTTATAGTTCAACAAACTACTAACCGAAGCACCTTCACGTAACACCGCTTGAATGACTTGCTTCTGACGATCCTGACGACCAAAATCACCACGTGGATCCTCATAACGCATACGCACAAAAGAAAGTGCTTCTTCACCATTTAAAGAAACCTGCCCTTTCGGGAACGTATGCCCACCAGCTTTAAAATCCAGTGTGTTATTAATAGAAATACCACCAACGGCATCGACAATATCTTTAAAACTATCCATATTCACCTGAACAACATAGTCAATCGGGATATCAAGCAAATTCTCAATACTAGCCATCGCCATCTCAGTACCACCAAACGCAAACGCATGGTTTACTTTATCATTAACCCCGCGCCCAACAATTTCCGTATACGTATCACGTGGAATACTCACCATTTTAGTAGATTGTGTTTCAGGATTGACAGTCAAAACAATAATCGTATCAGAACGACCGCTATCACCTTCACGTGCATCGACACCTAAAACCAACATTGAAAACGGCTCTTGCTCCTTAAACACAACAGGCTCTTCACGTTTTTCCGACACAACGCGCTCAATCGGTTCGTGAATATCTTTTGCAGTATCAGTCAAATCCTTATAGATCATGACGCCATAAACAACGACACCTAGAACAAGAACACCAAGAACACCGAAAATCCACGGCCAAACTCTTTTTTTCTTCCTTTTACTCTGTCTACTCATCTGTTATTCCCCCAGTTATTCAGCTATAAAATAATCAATCAAGGCATCTGCCCAAAGTTCAGCGCCGTCACTTGTCGGCCAATTTTGTTCAGTTAAATACTGAGCTAACGCATCCGAGTTTACTTCCGGCCATTCAGTCCAATGGTCAATATACGGGATGCTGTTTGTATCAGCAAAACTTTTTACAGATTCAACCCATATTGGGTAGTTCGTTGCCAAACGTAACATTTGTGAGGGATGTAGAATAACGACAGCATCCTCAACTTCAGCTTTCACGTTGCCAATAAACATCTGGATATGTTCGTGTTGTGTTTCGATAACAACGTCGCCGCTACTTCTTAATGTAAGGGGTTCGAACAAGACAACATCATAACCAACATCAAAATCGATTAAATCGTCCATCTCGTTGACAAATGAACTCGTATTCCCATCAAAATCAATAATTGAAACGTTCACAGAAGCGCCATAGGATGCTTCCAGTGAAAGTTGCAAACGTTCTGCGTATCCAGGGTCACCATAATCGATCGCCTCAGATCCAACAATCAGGAAATTAACAACCTCATCTGATTCCAACCGATCCCGGAATACATCTTGAACAACTTCGTCCTGATTAGCGGTCAATAGTAAGAGACGTTCAACATCAACTTCAGGTTCCTCTTCAACAACCTCTTCCTTATCCTCATCCACGGAACTAGAATCAACCTCTTCTATCGAGGAATTCTCCATCCCTTTAACAGAGTTAATTTTCTCTTTCCATTGAAAATAACTAAAAACTAATACTATTAGACAAATAATTACTACTATAATAGAGAGTACTTTTCGCATGACTAATAAATTGCTCCTTTCCTGGTGGAAATTGTCGAATCATTCCATAATAGTTCAATTATCGCATATATCATTCGAAATTCATATATCAAAAAATGTCGAACCGTGATATAATTACCGCTGTGTGAATTATTTTAAGTTAAAAGGGGTACATAAAATGGAAGAAACGATTAGCCTACAAGAGCTATTTAAAACCTTGAAGAAACGAATGGGACTCATTGCGCTCCTCACAATCATTGCAATTACCATTAGCGGTGTCGTCAGTTTTTGGGTACTAACACCAATCTACCAATCCTCAACACAAATTCTCGTAAACCAATCTAAAACAGAACAAGGGCAGCAAATGAATTCGCAAGATATTCAAGTGAACTTACAAATTATTAATACATACAACCAAATTATTAGAAGCCCAGCAATACTAGGCATTGTAAAAGAAGAGATGGACTTAGATCGATCAGTCGGCGCATTGATCAATCAAGTAACTGTGAATAGCGCACAAAACTCACAAGTCGTAAATATTACAGTGCAAGACGAAGATCCAAAAATGGCAGTGGACCTTGCCAATAAAATCGCAACAGTCTTTCAAAGTGAAATTAAAATATTAATGAATGTCGATAATGTCAACATACTAACGCCGGCAGAACTTGGGGCAAACCCATCACCAGTTAAACCAGATCCAATGCTCAATATGGCCATCGCAGCTGTTATTGGCCTCATGCTAGGTGTCGGTCTTGCATTCTTACTGGAATACCTAGATACAACAATGAAAGACGAACAAGATGTTGAAAACATCCTTGGCTTACCGATTATCGGCTTAATCAGTCCGATTCCAGATAGTGATATTGCAAAAATGAAAGTAGAAGTTGCCCAAAGAAGAAGAAGGAGGGGTTGAAATGGCTAGAAAAAGAAAGAACAAAATCGCCCAAACAGCGGCTCGAAAAGTCGTCACAAGCGTCAACCCGAAATCGATCGTATCTGAACAATTCCGTACAATGCGGACAAATATAAACTTCTCGTCAGCTGACGGAGAGTTAAAAACAATTCTCATTACATCGGCTTCACCAGGAGACGGGAAGTCGACAATTGCTGCAAATACAGCAGTTGTATTTGCACAAGAAGGTAAACGCGTTCTTTTAGTAGATGCAGATATGAGAAAACCAACCGTTCATTATACCTTCCACTTAACGAATACATTAGGATTATCAAACTTGCTTACGCGTCAAGCGGAGCTTTCAGAAGTGATTAATAAAAGTGATACCGAAGGGCTAGATATTGTTACATGTGGTCCGATACCGCCGAATCCTGCTGAATTACTAGCCTCACTTATGATGGACAATTTATTTGGGCAGATGGAAGATCAGTACGATATTATTATTTTTGATGCACCACCAGTGCTCTCGGTAACCGACGCACAAATCCTTTCGAACAAATGTGCTGGGACAATCTTAGTATTAAGTTCCGGTATAACAGAAAAAGAGAGTATTTTGAAAGCGAAAGAAGCTTTAGTTTCATCACAAGCTAAAATTATCGGTGCTGTATTGAATAACTTTGTATTAGATAATGACCATTATTATCAATACTATGGAACTGGAGAGTAAGGGGGAGAAACGCCCTATTGCTCTTTTTTCTGTTTAATACTTTATGATCACGGAGGAATACGAATGGTAGACATACATACACATATATTACCTGGGGTTGATGATGGACCAAAAACAATCCAGGAATCAGTGCAATTACTAGAGTTGGCAGCAGCAGAGGGCATTACAGATATTATCGCCACCCCTCATGCGTATAGTCCACATTTCGATGTACCAAAAGCAGAAGTGCTACAAAAAGTGGCATTGTTAAACGAAATTTCTCAAGAAAAAGATTTATCAATTATCGTGCATACAGGACAAGAATTACGTATAAAGGAGTATATCGTCGATAAGATTAAGTCCGGAGAAGCTTTGACGCTTGCAAACTCAAAATATGTCTTACTAGAACTACCGTCAAGTGGAATACCAGCCTATACGGTGGATGTCATCCAAGGTATTTTAAATCTAGACAAAGTACCCATCATTGCACATCCAGAAAGAAACCGTGCCATTTCTCAAAAGCCTGAGCGGTTGGCAAAGCTAGTGAATCACGGGGCATTGGCACAAATAACTGCCGGGAGTCTTGCAGGTCATTTTGGAAAACAAGTTCAACAACTATCATTACGCTTAGTTGAAGCGAATTTAATACATACCTACGGATCTGATGTCCATAATCCAATCACCCGTCCGTTTCTTTTTGAAAAGGGACTCGCATTTTTAGATAAACGAAAACTACATGATATAGCAGACATATTATTGGAAAACAATGACCGAATATTAACAAACAAAGATTTCATACTTCTGGAGCCAAATGAACTAGAATCGCAGAAATGGTGGAAGTTTTAAAGGGAAAATGGTATAATCAGTTATCATTTAATAGCTAAAAATGTCTAATAAAGTCGAATTCTTAAATAAATATATAAGTCAAATCACCTAGGAAGGAGTATGCATGTTGTCAGTCAAAAAAAGAACAACGTATTTAGCTTTCGTTGATTCCATAATTGTTCTATTTTCACTATACATCGGATACTTCATGTTGCATCCAACTCTTAATATATTCACGAGTAAAACGCTACTCTTAAGTGTCGTTACAATCCAAATCGCACATCATTTCTTTGCATGGCATTACGGACTTTACCGTAAAGCATGGGCGTATGCATCCATTGGAGAATTAAAATCTATCTTCAAAGCCGTAACATTAACAATTGCTATAGTTGCGGTCGTTCAACTTGTCGTTGTTCAAAATGTATACATACGAGCACTATTTTTAACTTGGATGCTGCACATTTTGCTAATTGGGGGATCGAGATTATCTTGGCGACTCATGCGGGACACGGTGAACCAGCATAATGGAAACGCAACAACGCGGACGCTCATTGTCGGCGCTGGACAAGCAGGAACAATGGTCGCACGTCAACTATTAAACAATCCGGAATCGGGCATGAAACCCGTTCTATTTATAGATGATGACCAATCCAAAAACGGACTTGAAATATTCGGCATTAAAGTATGTAGTGGTTCCAATCAAATCCCACAATTAGTCGAAGCGAATGAGATTGAGAAAATTATTATTGCGATTCCATCTCTACCGAAGCAAGAAATGGCTGATTTATCGCAGCTATGTATTGAGACAGGTGTTAAAACCCAAACAATTCCACGAATTGAAGACTTGATGACTGGGAAAGTGTCTGTCAATGATATGCAAGATGTTCAAATCGAAGACTTATTGGGCCGCGACGAAGTCCAACTTGACTTAAAAGCAATTGCAAACAAATTAACGGATAAGACTATTCTTGTCACTGGGGCCGGTGGTTCAATCGGTTCTGAAATTTGTCGGCAAGTGAGTGAATTCCGTCCGAAACGGTTGATTTTGTTAGGACATGGTGAAAGTTCTATCTATAGTATTGACATGGAATTGCGTCAAAAGGTTTCACCCGATATAGAAATACTTCCGATTATCGCGGATGTTAAAGACCGGAATCGTATTTTTGATATTGTTAGTAAATATAAACCAGATGTCATGTACCATGCGGCTGCGCATAAACATGTTCCTTTAATGGAAGCGAATCCGATGGAAGCTGTGAAGAATAACATTTTTGGTACGAAGAATGTTGCGGAGGCGGCGGACACCTTCGGCGTACCTTATTTTGTTTTGGTTTCTACGGATAAGGCGGTTAATCCTCCGAATGTTATGGGGGCGACGAAACGATTTGCTGAAATGATAATTCAAAATTTAGCGAAGAAAAGTGAAACTAAATTTGCGGCTGTACGGTTTGGGAACGTTTTGGGATCTAGAGGTAGTGTGGTCCCGTTATTCAAACAACAAATTGCAAAAGGCGGTCCAATAACAGTAACAGACCCAGAGATGACTCGTTATTTTATGACTATACCTGAAGCCTCGCGGCTTGTTATTCAGGCGGGGACGCTTGCGGCTGGCGGGGAAGTTTTTGTGCTTGATATGGGGGAGCCTGTGAAGATTGTTGATCTTGCGAAGAACCTTATTAAACTGTCAGGCTATAGTGAAAATGAGATTGGGATTGAGTTTTCTGGGATACGGCCTGGTGAGAAGTTGTTTGAGGAATTGTTGAATGAGAATGAGCGGCAGAGTGAGCATGTGTTTCCTAAGATATTTGTTGGGAAGGCTGAGCCGATAACAGTTACGGAAATGAACTTTGTTCTTGGAAGATTATTAGATATGGATAGTGTTGAAGTTAAGGATACGCTTGTTGGGTTGGCTAATCGGAAGGTTGTTAAGTTAAAGGGTAAAGCCACAGTTGGATAAAAAATGGTGGTTTAAGCCTCTTAATAACTATACAAGTTTCGCAACGAAAATTTTGGACACAGCCTTAGATAGCCGTCTAATAGCAATAATATGTATTTCATTATTTCATTTGTATAGAAAACAATAATGATTAGCTTAAAGAATTAAGAAATGAAAACACAATGTAATTAGTAATGTTATGGTGGGGGTTGGTATGCATGTTTTATCTGAGAATTAAAAGATTGATTGATTTCATTCTATCATTTATGGGATTGGTTATTTTATCTCCAGTATTCCTGGTACTCATAATTGCGATTAAACTGGATTCTAAGGGTCCGATATTATTTAAACAAAAGAGGGTCGGAATCCATAAAAGTTATTTTCATATACTCAAATTCCGCACTATGAAAATAGATGCACCAAAAGATACCCCTACGCACCTACTAGAGGATCCTCAACAGTATATTACTAGAATGGGGAAATTCTTACGAAAAACTTCACTTGATGAACTACCACAAATTTGGAATATATTCGTCGGTCAAATGAGTACTATTGGTCCGAGACCGGCTTTGTGGAATCAATATGATTTAATAGCCGAAAGAGATAAATATAATGCAAATGATGTAAAACCCGGTTTAACTGGCTGGGCACAAATAAATGGTAGAGATGAAGTACCTATTGAAGTTAAGTCTAAGTTTGACGGCGATTATGTTAGTAAAATGGGTCCGTGGATGGATATAAAGTGTTTCATAGGAACAATTTTTAGCGTATTTAAAAGTGATGGTATAGTTGAAGGCGGAACAGGTACGATTAATAAAAATGTGAAATCCGATGGAATTATGAGAAATAAATGAAATGTCAACAAGGTGACAATGGTTTATGCTATGCTACATAGGCAAATTCTGGAATCGCATTGGTAATAATTTTATATTTGTTCCCAAATTTAATAAGTGTGACTTATCCATGAAAAAGGTGAAATATATGAAAGTGCTTGTCATTGGTACCAATAGCTATGCGGGAAATCAGTTTGCCAAGAGAATGAAAATTGATAATGGAAGTTGGAAAGTTGACTTTATCTCTGTCAGAAATGATGAATGGAAAATGAAAGATTTTTCTACTTACGATGCAATTTATCATGTGGCTGCTATCGTCCATTTAAAAGAGAAACCTCAAATGAGGGAATTGTTTTTTCGCGTTAACAGAGATTTAACTTTTGAACTTGCCAAGAAAGCAAAAGCTGAAAGAGTTAAGTCATTTGTTTTTCTTAGTACAATTGCGGTTTACGGGTTAATTGGATATATAGGTAAAGAAACGATAATTGATAAAAGTACACTAGAAAAACCAAATTCATTTTATGGAAAAAGTAAGTTGGAAGCTGAACAGTTAATTAAACGTCTATCCAATGAAAGTTTTAACGTATCGATACTTCGTATTCCTATGATTTATGGTTATAAGTGTCCCGGTAATTATACATCTTTAAGTAAATTGTCAAGAATAATACCCATTTTCCCCAAAATAGATAATAAGCGAAGTTTAATTTATATCGATCATCTGTCTGACTTGGTATCATGGATAATTAAGAACAGGATTTCTGGTAAATTTTTGGTTAAGAACCCCGAAGATGTCAGTACTTCGATTATGGTTAAAGAGATTGGTAAATGCCATTTGAAAAAAATAATATTATCAAAGTTTATGGGTGAATTAATATCTAAATTAGGTAATAAAGTGATTGTATTAAGGAAAATGTTTGGAAATATCATATATGATTCTCAAGCATCTCAAATAGATGGTTTTAACTTTCGGGCTATTTCATTTGAAGATACAATTAAAATTTCAGAAGGAATAGAGTTGGGTGAATAATATGAAAAGGGACGTACTAATACTTTGCCAATACTTTTATCCAGAACAAATATCATCGGCTAATTTGCCTAAGGAGCTTGCACAAACACTAGTAGAAAAAGGTCTTTCCGTCAGCGTTTTTTGTGGTTACCCTTCAGATTACCTAGGTAAAGATTCCAATAAATATCCAATGCAGGAAGAACTTGATGGATTTAATATTGAACGAGTAAAGTACACTACATACAACAATAAAAGCCGTATTGGTAGAATGCTTAACTTTTTCACTTTTTTTATATCGATGCTTTTTAAAGTTCCAAAAATGACTAAATATAAAAGTATAGTAGTTTATTCTAATCCACCTGTATTACCATTAATTCCATATTATCTAGAAAAGTTTAAAGGAATTAAATTCCTTTTTGTTGCTTTTGATATATGGCCAGATAATGCGTTGAAATTAAATGCTATCAAAGAAAATGGTTTAGTGACAAAACTAATGCGTTTTATTAATAGACGAGTTTACTCAAAAGCATATAAAGCGATTGCGTTGGGGAATGAAATGAAGACTTACTTACTAGATAACAATATAGCAGAAAAAAGGGGAAATATAGAGGTCATTCCAAACTGGTACACAAATAATAATGCCCTTCTAGATACTTCAATACATTCCAATTATTTTAAAGAACTTAAGAATAGTTGGTCAGTAATCATATTTTATTCAGGTAACATGGGCCCATTTCAAGATATGAATACAATTCTCGCAGGAATAAAGGAGTTCGCAGGAAGTAGTGAAGTATTCTTTTTATTTTCAGGACATGGGAGCAAACGTCAGGATGTCATTGACTTTCAAATAGAAAACAAAATACCCAATATGATGGTACTTGGTTATTTACAAGGTGAAGATTATGCTGATGCATTAAAGATCTCGAACCTTTGTCTTGTGAGTTTAGAGAGAGGCATTGAAGGATTAGGGGTACCAAGTAAAACATATGGGTATATGGCTGCCGGAAAGCCTATTTTAGCTATAATGTCAGAGGAAACCGACATAGCACTAGATTTAAAGGAAGCGAATGCAGGTAGAACGATAAATCAAGGTGAGGTAGAAAACTTTATTTCTATAATCAATATGTATCTAAATAACAAAGTTATGCTGGTTAAACAAGGAGAAAATTCAAAGAAGTTATATGAAGAAAAATATACATTGTTGATTAACTCCGAAAAATATTATCAATTAATTAAAGAGGCTATAAAATTAAATGGAAAGTTGTGAGAATATGTTTAAGAATAAAACTTTACTAATTACAGGTGGAACAGGCTCTTTTGGTAATGCAGTTATGGAGCGATTTTTACATACAGATATAAAAGAAGTCCGAATTTTTTCCCGTGATGAAAAAAAACAAGATGATATGCGGAAAATTTATAATAATGATAAATTAAAATTTTATATTGGTGATGTGCGTGATCTGTCTAGTGTGAAATATGCAATGAATGATGTGGATTATGTATTTCATGCTGCTGCCCTTAAACAAGTTCCATCATGTGAATTTTTTCCAATGGAGGCAGTAAAAACAAACGTTATCGGTACTGAAAATGTCTTAAATGCATCTATTGAACACGGTGTAAAAAAAGTGATTTGTCTATCAACTGATAAAGCAGCCTACCCGATTAACGCAATGGGAATCTCAAAAGCTATGATGGAGAAAGTATTTGTTGCCAAAGCAAAAACTGTATCACCAGATAAAACACTTATATGCGGAACCAGATATGGAAATGTTATGGCCTCAAGAGGGTCTGTCATTCCTTTATTTGTTGAACAGATAAAAGAAGGCAAACCGCTGACAGTTACAGATCCAGAAATGACTAGATTCTTAATGAGTTTGGAGGAAGCAGTAGAATTAGTTGTATTCGCATTTCAAAATGCTCATGCTGGCGACATTATGGTCCAGAAATCCCCTGCATCAACTATTGCGGATTTAGCACAAGCTGTGAAAGAAATTTTTGACGTTGATAATGAGGTTAAGCTTATCGGAACTCGTCACGGTGAAAAGTTATATGAAACTCTACTTACAAGAGAAGAACATGTTGTTGCAGATGATTTGGAGGGGTTTTACAGAGTGCCCGCAGATAATCGCGATTTAAATTACGGTAAGTATTTTGAACAAGGCGATAAGAAGCTTTCGAATGATGATGAATATAATTCCCATAATACAGAACGATTAACGATAGATGAAATAAAAGAGAAGCTTTTACAACTCCCATATATACAACAAGAGTTGAAAGGATGGAAGCAACAGTGAAAATTCTTGTAACAGGGTCGTCTGGATTTCTTGGTAAAAACTTGGTAGCTGAGTTAAATAATCAAGGTTTTAATAACTTGTTATTATATACAAGAGAGAGTTCTAAAGAGGATTTAGAAGAGTATACAAAAAGTTGTGACTTTGTATTTCACCTGGCGGGAATAAACAGACCAGAAACTGAAGAGGAATTCATGGATGGTAACTATAGATTTACATCTGAGATATTAGAGCTTCTTAAAAAAAATAATAACAAATCACCAATCCTTCTCACCTCATCCATACAAGCAGAAAGTGATAATCCATATGGAAATAGCAAAAGAGCTGGTGAGGACTTGGTGTTTGAGTACTCAGAAGAAACTGGTGTAGATGTTTATGTATACAGACTACCAAACTTATTTGGAAAGTGGAGTAAACCAAATTATAATACAGTTGTTGCAACATATTGTCATAATATCTCAAGAGGTTTGGCTATTCAAGTCAATAACCCTGAAGCAGAACTTTTACTATGTTATATTGATGATGTTTTAGAGGAATTTGTAAAAGCACTGAAAGGCTCTCCTAATAAATTGAAAAATTACTGTACTATAAAAACAACCCACTCAATAAAATTAGGCGAATTAGCCAATCAAATTAAAAGTTTTAAGGCGAGTAGGAATTCTTTAAGTGTTCCATATATGGAAGATGCTCTTACAAAAAAACTTTATAGTACGTATTTAAGCTTTTTACCGGAAGATAAATTTTCATATGATTTGAAAATGAACATTGATGATAGAGGATCATTTACTGAGTTTATTCGTACGCCTGAAAGAGGTCAAGTTTCGGTTAATGTATCAAAACCTGGAATTACGAAGGGCAACCACTGGCATCATACTAAAAACGAAAAATTTCTAGTAGTTAGTGGAAAAGGCCTAATTAAATTCAGGAAAATAAATTCCGATGAAATTATTGAATACTACGTGAATGGTGAAAATCTTAAGGTTGTTGATATACCGGTTGGTTACACTCATTCCATTGTAAATATAGGTGAAATTGACCTTGTAACAATTATGTGGGTTAATGAATGTTATAATCCTGATAAACCAGACACAATATTTTTGGAGGTTTGATAATATGAAAAAGCTTAAAGTAATGACAGTTGTAGGTACTAGACCGGAAATTATAAGACTGTCTGCAGTAATTAATAAACTGGAGAGTTCAAACGCAATCGAGCATATTTTAGTTCATACTGGACAAAATTATGATTATGAACTAAATGAAGTGTTTTTTAAAGATTTTAATTTAAAGAAGCCAGATTATTTTCTTAATGCTGCAAATGGAACGGCAGTTGAAACGATAGGAAATATTTTAGTTAAAATTGATCCAATTTTAGATGATGTTAGACCAGATGCCTTTTTGGTACTTGGTGATACTAATAGTTGTCTATGTGCGATTGCTGCTAAGAGAAAACAGATTCCTATATTCCATATGGAGGCTGGGAATAGATGTTTTGACCAAAGAGTTCCAGAAGAAACAAATAGAAAAATTGTAGATCATACTGCAGATATTAATCTAACATATAGTGATATTGCTAGAGAATATTTATTAAGAGAAGGATTGCCGGCGGATAGAATAATAAAAACGGGAAGTCCGATGTTTGAAGTATTGCAATCTAGAAAAGTTGACATTGAAAAGTCAAATGTATTAGATAAATTGGAACTAGAAGTAGGGGAATATTTTGTGATTTCCGCACATAGAGAAGAGAATATTAATTCTGAAACTAACTTTCTTGATTTAGTAGAAAGTTTAAATGAAATTGCAGAAAAGTATAATCTACCTGTGATTGTAAGCACACACCCTAGAACTCAAAATATGATTAATGCAAAAGAAATAAAGTTTAACCCATTAGTAAAAACAATGAAACCTCTGGGGTTTAATGATTTTGTAAAACTTCAAATTAATGCCAAAGCTGTTTTAAGTGATAGTGGTACGATAAGTGAAGAATCTTCAATACTTGGATTTAGAGCGCTTAATATTAGACAAGCTCATGAAAGACCAGAAGCAATGGAAGAGGCATCAGTAATGATGGTGGGATTACAGAAAGAGAGAATAATGCAAGGGCTTAAAATTTTGGAGACACAAAGTGCTAACACCTTAAATCTAGTTGGAGATTATAGCATGCCTAATGTTTCAGATAAAGTACTTAGAATTATATTATCTTATACAGATTATGTCAATAGGGTTGTTTGGAGGAAATAGTTAATGAAAAAAAACTTTCTTTTTTTAGGATTTGCAATTCCAGATAAAGAAATGAAAAAGAGCCTTAACATAGACGAATTCCCATCTATCCAAACTCATAAATTTATTTGGAATATTATAAAGGGTTTAGAATTACACAATGAATTTAATTTCACTTACATTTCTTCGAGGCCTATTTCGGATTTCCCATACTTTCCTGAAAAGAAAGTAAAAGGAAGAGTTTGGCTAGAAAGAATAGAAGATAAAGAAATTAAAATTACAGAAATCCCATTTCTTAATAAAAGTGTATTAAAGATTATTACGAGGTTCCTTTCTGGAATTTATAATAGCTTCAAAAATTATCACAAAGAATTCTATAAAGGTGGAGTTATTGTATATTCAGTACATATCCCGTTTATGTTAATAGGCTATATAATATCCAGGATATACAGAATTGATTTCATTGCGATTTGGACTGATCCCCCATCAGTTCCAAATAATCGTGAAAGTTATCTGAAATCAAAACTAAGAGGTATAGAATTATATATTTCCAGGAAATTAATGAAAAAAGCCACGAAAGTTATAGCTCTTACAAAATACTTAGCAGAAGATTTTGCGCCTAAAAAACCTAGTTTAATAATAGAGGGAATAATCGATATAAAAGATACCAGTTCTAATAGAAAAATGATGAAAAAGAAGAATTTGAATTCAATTAGAATAGTGTATACTGGTTCTCTAGAAAATAGATATGGGATAAAGAATATAGTTGAAGCTGTACTATTATCTAATGATGACAACATAATTCTAGAAATATATGGACGTGGAGACTATGAAGAAGAATTAAAACAGGTTTGTTCATTAAATGAAAATATTAAGTATAATGGTTTTATTTCCAATGAAGAAATATTAAAAGTTCAAAGAGAGGCTGATTTTTTAATCAATGCTAGATCTTCACTGGATGAATATGTGAAGTATTCTTTTCCATCAAAAACACTTGAATATATGCTTTCAGGAACACCATTAATGACTACAATGTTACCTGGTATACCAGATGAGTATAAAGATTATTTTATTATACTTAAAAATAATGATCCATTGACAATTTTGAGAACGATTGAAGAATCATTAAAATTGGGGAAAGAAGAAAGATTTAGCTTAGGGATGAATGCACTAGAATTTGCAGAATCAAAAAACTATGTTAATCAAGGCAGGAAAATAATCGAATTTCTGAATTAATTTTTATGAACATGGATAGAGGTAGATTTATGATGAATAGTTCACAAAAAAGAACTCTAGAATTATTTATTATAATAATTGTGAGTTTTTCCCCTCTTATATCTAACTACTTAAAGGCTTTTTTAATTTTAGTTTTAGTAGTTTATAATATAAAATTTATAAACCCTATTAAAAAGAGACAAGGATTAAGTTTACTATCAATTCTAGCGGTTTTTATAATTGGAATTATTTATGACTTGTCTAATATCTCTTCACTTAATGAATTTAGTATATTAAATTTATATTTCCCAATTTGCTTTTTATTAGGCTTCTTAATTAGCCAAAAATACACAATTGATACCTATTTGTTTTATTTAGAAAAGGTAGTATTTATATTAGCAATACTATCAATAATAGGGGTATTTTTATATAGTTTTTTTCCAAGTATTATTTATAGTTTACCATCTTATAATTACTATGATACAAGCCACAGGACTGCATACATATTCAATGTTCTGTTAAGTGGAAGTGGAGTTGTAAATAGAAATGCAGGAATTGCATGGGAGCCTGGTGCTTTTCAGTTTTTAGTGAACATAGGAGTTTATGCTTACGTAAGAAATAAGAGTAAAGTTAACTTTTTAAAAATAGTAATCTACAGTATTGCAATTATTTCTACAAAGTCAACCGCGGGTCTAGTTATTTTTATATTTATTATATTCAATATACTTAAAAGTAACAAATCTGTTAGGTGGTTTGTAATTGCATCTATATTATTGTCTTTTGGTTCGATTAAAGAAGAAATTTCATATCAGTTTAATAATAAATTGTTTGGCAGTAATGCGTATAATATTAGGCTAGAACCGATGCTTAATGCTTATGCAGTGGGAAAGGATTTCTTTTTTGGTTTAGGTAATAGTAGTTATGATTTGCTTTATAAAAGTCTTAATCTAGGAGCATATGATTCATTTGGACAAATATTTATCCGATATGGATATTCTATGCTTGTTATAATTACTTTACTTTTACTAAACCTTTTGAAGAAATATAAAGTCTTGTTTCTCATTATTATTATCACATTTATGAGTCAAAGTATTTGGTTTCTACCACTAGTAACACCATTTTACTTCATGGATAATAAGGCTGTGGAAAAAGATGGCCAATGAAATAATAAACAGAATTAGGAGTGGGAATATGGAAAGGATTTTAATAATCCATCATTCTGGAGGAATTGGAGGTGCTGGGGTTAGTGTAATTAACACCGCCAAAACATTGTCGGAAAAATATGACGTTACAATATATTGTCCGGCTATTCCTAGTTCTTTTAGTTTATTTGCTAAAGAACAAGGCATAAAAGTAAAGGAATATAGTTTTCCATTAGGATCAATTCCGTTTTATAGCGGGGGTCCTTCAATTCTTTTGCCTTCATTCTGGAGTAATATATTAAACATATTTAAGTATAAAAATAGATGGATGAAAATTATAGAGGAAGAAAAAACAGATTTAGTCATTGTTAATTCCAAAATATTATCTTGGTTTACTATTATAACTAAAGAAATTGGGGTGAAAAGTGCATGTTATATTCGGGAAACCAGGAAAAATTCTATTTTCAACTTTTGGAACAGAGTTCATAATTCGAATTTGAACAAATTTGATGGTGTCGCATTTATATCGAAATATGACGAAGGAAAAGAGAATCTGAAAACACCAAAAACAGCAGTAATACCAAATTACGTAGATTTTAAAAACTATAAGCGATCATCATCTAGAGAATTACTGAATAAGAGTAATAGCATTAGACCAGATAGTTTCAACATTTTATTTGTTGGAGGAATGCTTAGAATTAAAGGATTCGATTGTGCTGTAAAATCTATGAAATATCTAAAACGTCATAATGTTAACCTTATAGTAGCAGGTTCAGATCAGTTTTCCTATAAATCACCTGTAAACATATTTGATAGAGGTTATAATTTTTTTAAAAAAAGATATGAGAGTAAAATTAATAAAGTAATTAAAGATAATTCTTTAGAAGAGAGAATTGTTAGATTAGGTGAATTAAATAAAATGGCAGATGCCTATACATTGGCAGATATCCTTATATTTCCTGCAAAGGTTCCTCATCAAGCTAGACCAGCATTTGAAATTGGGGTACAAAAAAAAACAGTGGTTATGCCAGATTTTGAAAATACGATGGAGTATGTTAAAGATGAATACAATGGGCTAATTTTCAAGAAAAATAATCCTATTAGTTTAGCAAATTGCATAATTAGATTAATCGAAAACTCTAACCTAAGAAAAAAATTAGGTGAAAATAATTATAAACACACAATTAAAATGCACACAAAAAAGACCTCAGAAATTCAGTTATTTAATTTTGTTAAAGAAATTATAGGTTCAAATAAATCATCATAATAGTAATGAATTAATGTCTATAATCTAACTATTAGTTTATTCTTTACTAAATGTTGACGTTTCAGAAGTATTTTTTTGAAAGTTTAGTGAAAAAGGGGCATCTTATGATAGAGCTAACAATCATCATCCCACACTATAATTCACCTGGGTTACTGGAAAAACTATTAGAAACTATACCACGAATTGATAATATCCAGGTGGTGGTTGTAGATGATATGAGTAATAAAAACGTAGAACAATATCAAGCTTTAATTTTAAAAGAAAATTTTAGTAACGTGGAATTTATACAAAATGATACTGGTAAAAAGGGCGCGGGTGTTAGTAGAAATATAGGATTAGGTTTGGCTAGAGGGAAATGGGTACTATTTGCAGATGCCGATGATTATTTTACTGAGGATTTTTACAATAAAATAAAAGATGATCTTGCTATTGATAGTGATGTAGTTTACTTTATTCCAACAAGTATTGAATTAGATACTGGGAATTATTCTGATAGGCATCTCGATTATGAAAAGTTTATTCATGATTTCATGAATATTGGAAATTACGAATCGGAGATAGCGTTAAGATATAAATTTATGTCACCATGTTCAAAATTAATTAGAAGAACCTTAATAGTCGAAAATAATCTTTATTTTGACGAAACTATTGCAGCAAATGATGTAATGTTCTCGACAAAAGTTGGATACCATCTTGAAAAGTTTGCAGTATCGAAAGATATTATATATTGTATGACACGAAGCAAAGGTACTTTAACTAGGAATATGAGTGAAGAAGTTTTCGATGCGAGATTGTCGGTGTATATTAATTATTGTAATTTTATTAAAGAGAAATTGAAGCAAGAGGATTCAAAGTTATTTAATATTAATGGAAGAGGCTATCTTCTCGCGGCTATTAGGTATAAACTAGGATTTAAAAAACTACTTTTAACCTATATAAAGTTAAAACGTAATGGAATAACATTTTTTGATATCAAATTTCTTAATCCCGTATATCTAGTTGGCAAGTTTGTTTACCATTATCAAGAAAACAAAAACAACAAAAAGTATTATGTGAAATGAGTTTTCTAGCTATCAATGGTGAAATTCTAGGGAATTATAATGGCATACTTTACTGTAGTGATTAATAATAATGATTTCATCACTTCGTTCTATGTGATTATATTGTGTTGGTATTTACCATTAACTATCTTCGATTTCAAGTATGACTATTGGGAAAAGTTGAATTGAAGAACTTTAATATATGAATTTGTGAGGATGATTAATTTGAATTATAAAATTGCAATTGTTGGGTTAGGTTATGTAGGTCTTCCAGTCGCCGTAGCTTTCGGGGAGAAGTATCGAGTAATTGGCTTTGATATTAATGAGAATCGGATAGATACCTTGAAGCAAGGATATGACTATACTAATGAAGTAGATAAGAATAGTTTGAAGAAATCGAATGTGGAATTTACTTCGGATCCAATCAAATTACAAGAAGCGGATTTCATTATTGTATCTGTACCTACACCTATAGACGCACAAAATCAACCAAATCTGCTTCCGTTATTAAAAGCGTCTGAGACGATTGGTGCAAATCTTCGTGAAGGAGCAATTGTTGTTTATGAATCGACTGTTTTTCCAGGTGCAACTGAAGATGATTGTGTTCCTGTTCTTGAAAAGTCTTCTGGTATGGTTTCAGGTAAAGACTTCTATGTTGGTTATTCACCTGAACGTATCAATCCAGGTGATAAGGTAAACACATTTACTAAAATTAAGAAAGTTGTATCCGGACAAACTCCTGAAGTTTTAGAAATTATTGCAGAGATATATTCAAGTGTTATTACAGCGGGGGTATATAAAGCAAGTTCTATTAAGGTCGCTGAGGCTGCAAAAGTGATTGAGAATACACAACGTGATGTTAATATCGCATTAATGAACGAATTAGCATTAATTTTTGATCATGTGGGGGTAGACACTACTGAAGTTTTGGAAGCTGCAGGAACAAAGTGGAACTTCTTGAAATTTAGCCCAGGATTAGTAGGAGGACACTGTATTGGCGTTGATCCATATTATTTGACTCATAAGGCACAAATGGTGGGTCTGCATCCAGAAGTCATTTTAGCAAGCAGACGAACAAATGACGGTGTAAGTAAATTAATAGCACGGACAATTATCAAAAAGCTTATCAAACATGACGTTGTTGTACAAGCTGCGACGGTTACTGTACTTGGACTAACTTTTAAAGAAAATGTCCCTGATTTACGTAACTCCAAAGTAATTGATATTATTCATGAACTTGAAGATTTTGGAGTAACTGTCCAAGTCAGTGATATCCAAGTAGAGGCTGATGCAGCTAGGCGAGAATATGATGTTGAATTGATTACTCTTGAAAATCTTGCAAAAGCGGATGCTGTCGTTTTAGCAGTTCCTCATACTGAATATGTTGAATTAGGTTGGAGTGCGGTTGATATGCTCTTAAAAGAAGAGGCGACTGTTGTTGTGGATATTAAGAGTGTACTCGATACGCAAAAGAAACCTGTGAAAGTCGACCTATGGAGGCTATAAAAGTTATATTTATATAATGGTGAAACTTGCATTAGATTAGAGGAGTAATAAATGAAAAGTAGAATTGTAGTATAAATAAAAATGCCATTTGTACGTAATGTAATATTAATGGCGACTGGTACGGCTTCCGTGCAAGCTATTACAATGGTATCATCTCCTATTATCACGCGTCTATATGGACCAGAGGCTTTCGGTGTGATGGGTGCTGCAATTGAGCATTGTTGCTCCAATTGCAGCACCCACTTATCCAATTGCCATAGTTTTTTCTAAGAGCCCGTTTTGAATAAAAAACTTTGATTAGGAGAATTCTATGAAACATCTTCATATTACGACTACTGACAAATTTATTGAACCGTATATTAACTTTATTAATTCGAGTTTTAATTCTGAGAATCATAAATTTTTATGCTTTGCATCTAAATCAGATAGTCATATCAAAAATAGTTATGAAAATGTATCAATACTGACAAAAGTGTTTGGTAATTTAAAGTTATTAAAAGAATTATATACAAATGATCGAATTTATCTTCATTCTATATTTAATGTGAAAATGCTTACTTTGTTTTTCTTACAGCCTTGGTTATTAAGAAAGTGTTATTGGATTGTGTGGGGGGGCGATTTATATTGTTACCTTAATTCCCATAGAACTATAAAAGCTAAAACCAAAGAATTTATTAGAGCCTTTGTGATTAAAAGATTCAGGGGTCTAATAACTCACATTAAAGGTGATTATGAATTAGCGAAAGAATGGTATGATGTCAGAGGGGAATATTATTATTCTTTTATTTATCCAAGTAATTTATATAAAGATATCCCTATTACTGAAGAAGATAAAAACGATAACATTAGTTATATCCAAGTAGGTAATTCTGCGGATTCGTCTAACAATCATTTAGAGGTATTAGAAAAACTAAACACTCTAAAGCTTGATAATATCCATATTATTTGCCCACTATCTTACGGTGATAAGGAATACGCAGAAAAAGTAGTAAGGAAGGGTAAGGAAATCTTTGGTGATAATTTTGAACCTCTATTAAATTTCATGCCATTTGAAAAATATTTGCAAATCCTTTCTGGAATTGATATTGCTATATTTAATCATAATAGACAGCAAGCTGTTGGAAATATTACTACATTACTGGGTTTAGGGAAAAAGGTTTATATTCGTGAAGATATTACAACGTGGGATTATTGCAAAGAACATAAATTAAAAGTATATAGTATTACTAATAGTATAGATACTCTTCTTATTCCAATGAAAGAAACAGACCGCATATCGAATATTGATAATACTAAAAGTCATTTTTCTCAAGAGAAGTTAGTGGAATGCTGGAGACTTATATTTAATAGTAAGTAATAAAATTTCTAGAGAGAAGGTTTAATATGCGGAAATTGGAATGGGATTCTGATTTTTGGGGTCTAGATATTATTCACCTTGATCCAAATTATAGTAGGGAAATAGAGTTACCTAATAAGAAAAACTTTATTGTTCAATCTCTATGCGAAATAAGTGATACTTCTTCTATTAATATATTAGAAAAAACAGGTTTTTCTTTTAAAGAAAGTAAGATAACTTTACAGAAAAAAAGATTTGATAATGTTAGAATAAACAAATCTTGCTTTAGGAATCTATCAAAGGAAAACCTGGAACCTTATATAGATATTTATTATGAGTTATTTGGAGAAAATTCAAGATTTAATATTTTCCCTGAGGAAAAAGTAAATAAGTTTTATTTTACTTGGCTGATAAAGAGCATTTCTGGAAAGATGGACGATGCATGTATTGGGTATTTTGATGGGAATAGTTTAGCAGGATTCGTTACATATCGTATTAGGGAGTCGAAAGTTATAATCGGGCTACTAGGAGTACTACCAGACTTCCGAGGCAAAGGCATTTCCCAAATACTATTAAATTATGTTGACAATATTACCATGAAAAACAATATAAAAACCGTTATTATCTCTACGCAAGGGACAAATATTAATGCGTTAAATGCATATATAAAAAATGGTTATAGAATTCAAAGTATTAATCACTGGTATTATTATATCAAAGGAGAAATCAAATGATTCCGTTTAATGTTCCTCCTGTTACAGGAAAAGAAATTCAATATATTAATGAGGCAATTCATACACACAATAAAATTAGTGGGGATGGCCGTTTTACGAAAATTTGTAATGAATGGTTTGAAAAAAGATTTGAAGCGCCGAAGGTTTTACTCACAACTTCGTGTACTCATGCATTAGAGATGGCTGCAATTCTCATTGATACCCAACCAGGGGATGAGATTATTGTACCTTCATATACATTTGTATCGACGGCGAATGCTTTTGTTCTTCATGGTGCAAAAATTGTTTTTGTCGATATACGACCAGATACAATGAATATCGATGAAACTTTGATTGAAAAAGCTATTACAGAAAAGACAAAAGCAATTGTACCTGTTCATTATGCTGGTGTTGCATGTGAGATGGATACGATTATGGAAATTGCAAAGCGTCATAACCTCTACGTAATTGAAGATGCAGCACAAGGAGTAATGTCTACATATAAAGGTAAAGCACTGGGGACAATAGGAGACTTAGGTTGCTTTAGTTTTCATGAAACGAAGAATTATTCTATGGGTGAAGGTGGCGCACTGCTCATTCAAAACGAAAATTTTATGGAGAGAGCTGAAATTATCCGCGAAAAAGGAACAAATCGCAGTCGATTTGTTCGTGGGCAAGTTGACAAATATACATGGGTGGATGTAGGTAGTTCATATCTGCCAAGTGAGTTAAATGCAGCATACTTATTTGCTCAGTTAGAAGAAGCTGATAAGATTAACAATAACCGTCTCAATAGTTGGAGGTTATATCATAACTCCTTAAAAGAGCTTGAGGAAAAAGGTTATCTTTCTCTACCTAATGTTCCGGAGACATGTGAACATAATGCTCACATGTTTTATATCAAGTGCCGGGACCTCAAAGAGAGAACAAAACTTATTAAATACTTAAAAGAAAAAGACGTTCAGGCTGTATTTCACTATATACCGTTGCATACTGCTGATGCTGGATTGAAATATAGTAAATTTCATGGAGAAGATCAACACACTACTATAGAGAGCAATCGTTTATTAAGGCTTCCAATGTATTATGGACTAAATAAGAATGAGATTCAGTTTGTGTGTGAAGTAATAAAGGAATATTACTTATGATGAGACGCAGTAATGAAACATAATTTATTCAAGAAATTTTTAACTTATTTTTATGGTAGTGGTGTGGGGTTATTAATTGGATTAGCCACTACCATGATTTCGACTAGGTTATTATCACCAGAAGATTTTGGGAAAGCTTCGATGTTTATGCTCGCTGTCAATGTACTAATGATATTTATTATTTTTGGAACGGATCAAGCATTTGTACGCTTTTTTTACGAAGAAGAAAAAGAGTTGCGCGGCAGGCTATTATTTAATTCAATGAAAATTCCAAGCGTTCTATTATTCCTAGTGTTATTTTGTGTTTTTATTTTCAGAGATACAATTATGGTGTTTTTATTTGATGATACCAATTCCATTGTTTTCTTCGTTTTAATTATAAGTATTGTATTTCAAGCTATTTATCGTTTCGCAATACTTGTCATTCGTATGCAACAAAAAGGACATTTATATTCACTTATGGAAATTTTAAATAAATCATTTAATTTAATTCTCTTGTTGATTTTATTTAATGTAATGGGTCCAAGTTATGAAATACTTATTTATGCTACGGGAATAACACTTGTCCTCTTGACAGTTGTATCAATTGTAATAGAAAAGAATTTTTGGAATCCTTTTTCTGGGACAAAATCTAAAACCCGCCATTCACAACTAGAAATTTATCGATTTAGTTATCCGTTAGTGCTTACAACATTAATAACTTGGTTGTTTCAATCATTTGATAAAATTGCATTACGCCAATGGAGTGACTTTGAAGAATTAGGTTTATATGCTGCAGCGTTTAAAATAGTGGCTTTATTAAGTGTGGTTCAAGTTTCGTTTACAACTTTTTGGTCACCCGTTTGTTTCGAACATTTTGAAAAAAATCCCGATGATAGAAAGTTCTTTTCACAAACTAGTAAAATTATTGGATTTTTAATGTTTTGTCTGGCAGTAATAACGATTATGTTAAAAGATATTATTGTTATGCTATTAGGATCAGATTATAAACAGGCTGCCATTATTATGCCTTTTTTAATTTTTATGCCGATAATGTATACGTTGTCAGAAACAACAGTAATTGGTATCAATTTCATGAAAAAAACAAAATGGCATATATTGATTGCAAGTGCGGCTTGTATAGCGAATATTATAGGAAATATCATTCTAGTTCCACCCTATGGAGCAGCAGGAGCAGCGATTTCTACGGGCTTGTCATTTGTACTATTTTTTGCATTGCGAACACATATTTCATTGAGATATTATTTAGTTGATTATGGTCTAAAGAGAGTTTATTTTTTAATAGGTTGTATCTCTGCATACGCATTACAAAATACGATATGGCCACATCATTTTTTAATCTATGGAACAGGAGTATTCCTACTACTAATAATATGTATATTGTATAAAGTTGAGGTAAAGAGCATTTTTGAATTACTAACGAAAAACAGAAAGGTGGCTAAATAATGAAAGGGATTATACTAGCGGGGGGTTCCGGTACTCGTCTTTATCCATTAACAAAGGCTGTATCGAAACAAATGCTTCCAATATATGACAAACCAATGATATATTATCCATTATCAATATTAATGCTTGCAGGTATTAAAGAAATTTTGATTATCTCAACACCAAGAGATATTGTAGGTTTTGAGGAACTATTGGGAGACGGAAGTAATATCGGTATGAAATTTGAGTATGCGGTTCAAGAAAAACCCAATGGCTTAGCTGAAGCATTTATTATCGGAGAAGAGTTTATCGGAGAATCTTCGGTAGCATTAGTACTAGGAGATAATATCTTTTACGGTTCTGATTTCGGGAATAAATTGCAAAGTGCAGCATCATTAAAAAGTGGTGGGACTATTTTTGGTTGTTATGTAAAGGATCCACGAGCGTACGGAGTTGTTGAAATCGACGAAAATCGAAATGCAGTTTCTATTGAGGAAAAGCCTGAAAATCCGAAATCATCATTTGCAGTGCCCGGGTTATATTTCTTTGACAATGATGTCATAGGAATAGCAAAGAATGTTAAACCATCTGCACGTGATGAAATAGAAATTACATCCGTTATTGATGAGTACTTGCGAAATGGAAAGTTAAAAGTAGAAATTATGGGACGAGGCCTTGCTTGGTTGGATACTGGTACTCATGAATCCTTGCTTGAAGCTTCCAATTTTGTTGAAGTAATTCAAAAAAGACAAGGATTATATGTAGCGTGTATTGAAGAAATTGCCTATAGAAGAGGGTATATTTCTCAAAAGCAATTATTAGATCTTGCCAAACCATTAATGAAAACCGAATATGGTAAGTACTTAGTGGAAGTTGCTCGTCAGCCACAAGATAAACCACTTATAACTGTACAATAATTATTAGTAAATATTCAAATGAGGGTGAAGTAGATGAGAGAGAAGAAATTACTTGTAACTGGTGGTGCAGGTTTCATAGGAGGAAACTTTGTACAATATATGATAGATAAATATCCGCAATATGTTATCTATAATTTAGATTTACTAACATATGCAGGCGATTTGACAAAACATCGTGAGACTGAAAAAAAGGCTAATTATCATTTTGTTAAAGCTGATATTGCAGACCGTGAAGTTATAAACTCTTTATTTGAAAGAGAGAAGTTTGATTATGTCGTTCATTTCGCAGCTGAGAGCCATGTGGATCGTTCAATCACAAACCCGGGGGTTTTTGTTGAGACTAATGTATTAGGAACACAGGTCTTGCTTGATGCATCAATAAAAATCGGCATTTCAAAATTTGTCCATATCTCCACGGATGAAGTGTATGGAGAGCTAGATTTCAATCCTTCTACATTCTTTACTGAAGATACCCCTATACAGCCGAATAGCCCATACAGCGCAAGTAAAGCATCATCTGATTTATTAGTTCGGGCTTACCATGAAACATTTGGTTTACCTGTAAATATTACGCGTTGCTCGAATAATTATGGACCATACCACTTCCCTGAGAAGTTGATACCTTTAACGATTTCCCGTATTTTAAATGACCAAAAAGTTCCTATATATGGTGACGGAAAAAACATTCGTGACTGGTTACATGTATTAGATCATTGTGCAGCGATTGATTTAGTGCTACATGAAGGTGCAAACGGTGAAGTGTATAATATAGGCGGACATAATGAACGTACAAATTTGGAAGTTGTGAAAACAATTATTAGCACATTAGGAAAATCAGAAGAGTTGATAGAATTTGTAACAGATCGCCTTGGTCATGATAAGCGTTATGCCATTGATCCAACAAAACTTGAACAATTGGGATGGAATCCAACATATACGTTTGAAACTGGAATTGCCCAAACTATTCAATGGTATCTTGATAACAAGGAATGGTGGGAACAAATTATTACTGGTGAATATCAGGATTATTTTGAGAAGCAATATAGTAAATAACACTTCCGAATATCAATCTGGACTACGAAAGACAGCTCCAAAGTCTGCTTCCGTGGTCGGCTGAGCTGCCGAATGCTTGCTGGCTTTCAACCATAATAAATTGACTGTAACAGATCCATTACCGACTCTATAGGTGTGGATCTTTTTACGTAGTTTTTAACAAAAGTTTACGATATTTCTCCTATTTAATGAGAGGTGGGGTCCCTAGATGGTAAGCCCCCAATCAAACAACGCATATCCAAATGTAGCATCTCCTTGGTACGATTAGCGTATCAATTTTAGGAGGTGCTTTTCTCATGTCTCAAGAAAAATTAAATTTCAGGTACCTATAATGTTAAATAGATTGATGGAACGTGAAAAAACCATTGTTTTCAGGGTATAGGAGAAGTACCAATCACAGAACTTCCAATATACGACCCCATCCAAAAGGAGGAGCTGAAAACAATGGTTACACTATCATTTAATCATATTAAGGGGAAGAATGGAAGTCATTGGAACCGCTTAATGCGGGAAGAAAAAGCAAAGGAATATTGTATCGTAGCGATTGATGCGGCGAAGTTTGTAAATACAGCGATGGTGTGCACAATCTACGGCGATATTTTACAGGAGCCATTCGAGTTTGACGGGTCCATGACAGGTTATCAACTGATGAAGAAATACATTGATGCGACACGCGAAGCTTACTCTCTATCGCAAGTAATTGTCGGAATCGAAACGACTGCGCATTATTATGAAGACCTTAATTTCAGGTACCTGTGTTAGAAACTATTCTGTATATTCAATACGATTGTATAAAAATAAAAAGGGGGTATCGACTATATAACACTTTGTCGATATCCCCTTGTTTTTTTATCCGAAAAACATGAATAGTCATAATTGCGCCTGACACAGGTACTTTTCGATTTGAAGCTAGAAATTGAGTTTTGTAACCGTCAAGTAGAATGAATTTCAGCTACCTGTGTTAGAAACTATTCTGTATATTCATTAAAAATGTATAAAAATAAACAGGAGATATCGACTATATAACACTTTGTCGATATCTCCTGTTTTTTTATCCAAAAAACATGAATAGTCATAATTGCGCCTGGCACAGGTACTTTTCACAAATTTGAATGTAATATTCAGAAGTTTATGGTACGATGTACTTAGAAATTTAACAATTAATTTAAAATGGGGAGAGCTATTCAACTAGTAAGAAAGTAAAAAAAGCAATTTCAAACCATGGCCCGGTTGGTTATAAAGAACATTGCCGTATAGATTGCAGAACTTATAAATTTTGTACGATTTAGTGTTGACAGTCCACTTTTGAGAGGAGAGCGAAAATGATTAAATTAATAGAATTTCTTGATTCAAAAGAGCTGTGTAATAGTTATAGTTATCAATCTGATATTATAATGTTTAAGGAAGAGCCCGAATATAATAGTGAACATCTGGCTTTAATGTCATCTAAGCAAAGAGAATATCATTTAGAAGAGATCAATTGTGATGTAATAAAGTATTGGTCACAACGTGCTGAGTTATCTACTAATGTTCAGTTAAAGGCACGTTATGCTGATTTAGTATGGGAATTCAAAGATGTATTTAAAGGCTGTATTGAAAAGCCATTTATATATGCGCAAATAGCAGTGGAAAATTATCTTATTCTTGGAAAACATGAATTTCCTGAAGAAGTAGGTATGGAATTTGAACATAAAAAATATATATTAAAAGGGTTAGAACTAATAAAGACACTTAATATGAGACAAAGATTTTCGGAAATTGCTGATATTATGCTGACATCTGAGAACAAGATGATAAAAGACGAATTAATTGGTTTATGGGGATATTGCTACGATGAATTATTAGCAAATAAAGATTTTTTTACAGATATACAAGAACAGCAAATTATTGAAGTTATAGAAGAAAGATTTGAGAGATTAGCTAGTAGAGCTTTAAATCAAGAAACTGATAATTTTCATGCTATAATCTATGCCGCAGAAAAGTTAGCGAAGTATTATTTTAGATTTGGCAATAATAATGAAATGTTATCTACTTTAAGAAGATTGGAAGAAGTTGTTGATAATACAATTGAAACACGGCTAAATGTTAAAGATTATCGCTATAAGCAAATCTTTGATTTATATCAAGAGATCCAAGTAATAACAGAGAACGGTAGACTCCTAAAGAAAATTGAAGAAGCATCTAATGCAATAATTGATACCTTACAAACCTTTACTTTTGACCAGGAAATAAATCTAGAGGAATTAGAATCATTTGCAAGCGCATTTATTTCAGATGATTTATCTTTGGATATTAATAGAATCGGAAATTACTTCATACCTAAAATAAAAGAACATGAACAGATGTTGGAGAAGCAGTCTGAACAGGGGATTGGAGTTTTGGCGAATCTAGTTGCACATGTACAAATTAATCATGAAGGAATTGCTACTAATGCAATTGATATGAGTAAACCTGAAAATAGAATTGCGGATCATATTATGCAAACATTACAGGTGAAACAGTACTTTTTAAACTATATATTAATAAAATTAATTGAAAAACATCATTTAGATGAAGATAAATTAACTAATGAATTAACCAAATCTCCAATATTGATTCAAGAAAACAAGGGAATATTGTTAGCGGCAATAAAAGCTTACCTTGAAGAGCAATATATATCTTTCATGCATATTGCAGCTCCGTTTATTGAATCTACTTTAAGAAACTTAGTAAGAATAAATGGTGACAATATATATAAACCGAATAAAAGTGAAGGTTATGATGCAATTCTTTTAGGAGATATACTATCAAATGAAAAAATTGCACAAGCATTAGGAGAAGACTTATTATTTTATATAAAGCTTATATATAACGATAAAAGAGGATTAAATTTAAGAAATATTATAGCTCATGGAATAATACCCCACTCTATGTTTAATAAGAATAATGCTAACTTAATTTTGCACACACTCTTTACTTTTACATTGTTCCAGAAAAGTGAAGCATAAACGAAGATTTAGTTTCGGGTAACCTGTAAGATGGGCTTCGAAATTTATTACAATTTCTTAAAGTGAAAAGGAGTTACCGCCTATATCAAACATTGCTGATTTCTCCTTAATTTATTATCTAAAGACGCAATTTTCATGATTTCACAGCACAAGCTGCCCTTTTAATTTTAATAAATAACCAATAAGAAAAAAGATTTAGCACGTCTTTTTTATTGGACTCCTATTTAGTTAAGATACGACAAAAGGTGAAATATTACATAAAATAACAGCTATTTTAATTACGTCCATAAGAATGTAATAATGTTTCCATACTTTTTACCACTGAATGGCAAGAAATGTACCAGTAAGTAACAGGTGATTAGTTGAGTAAGACTGATATTACACTAAAGGACAGTATAGTCGTATTTTTATAAACTTAAAATAAACAAGTAGATTTACTCTATCATAGAATCAATATTATATAGAATATAGGTGAGTTTTATGACTAAGCATAGAGATAACATATTTCTTGAATATACTATTAAGTCGTGGGAAGACTGTATAATACTATTTAAATATATTAACCCTTGGGTTTTTAGAGGACAATCAGATAGTTCATGGTCTTTACAAACTACATTAGAAAGAGGTTCAATAATTAACAACTCGGATATAAGAGATATACCAAAGATAGAAAGAAGAATCATTAATAAATTTCAACGAAGAGCTTTTCATTACATGGACAAACCACCTGAAAAAGAAAATATTTTAGAGTGGTTATCATTAATACAACATCATGGAGGTCCAACAAGATTATTAGATTTCTCTTATTCATATTATGTGGCTTTGTATTTTTCTATAGATCAAGCGTCTCAAGAATCTGCAGTATTTTGTCTAAATAAAGACTTGATTTATAAAGAAGGTCTTGAAACAGAGAAATGGAGACGTAGAGATGATGTCTCTGCCTATGGAAGTAGAGAGTATTGCAACTATGTTTTGACTGAACAAACTTTAAGTCCACTAGTTATGCTAATAGAACCTTTTAATATGCATGAGAGGCTATCTAGACAACAGGGACTATTTGCTATTCCTTTTGAAGGACAGCAAGGATTTGAATACAATCTTTCTTTAACAGTAAATAAGTTTCAAAAAGAATTGCCAACAAGTAAAGAAATTTTTGAATATGATCACTTAATAGGTTTACTCAATCAAGAATGTGCCCTACTTAAAGTTAAGATTCCAAAAAAAATTCATAATGAAATAAGAAGAGAATTGAAATTAATGAATATAACAAGTGAAACTTTATTCCCTGGAATTGATGGCTTCACAAAATCGTTATATAGTGAATTTTATTTGTAAAATGTGACTACCATGGTAAGGTTCTAGATCTACTCGTTTTACTCGATTCGATTACCCGCTTTGTTGATATCCCTATGGTTTTTTATTCAAAGTAGTGAATTGTCAAATGTGTCGCGCATAGCTACCTTTTAGGAGCTTAAAAAGAAGAATCCGTGATATATGCGGATTCTTCTTTCATTGTCAAAAAACGTATTTAATTAAATTTCAGGTACCTGTGTTAGAAACTATTCTGTATATTCAATGGAAATGTATAAAAATAAAAAGGAGATATCGACTATATAACACTTTGTCGATATCTCCTGTTTTTTTATCCAAAGAACATGAATAGTCATAATTGCGCCTGGCACAGGTACTTTTTTAAATATTGCATATGAAAATGGCCACTTATGCGTAGTTTTGAGCCAGCTTATTCTGCGGACTACAGAGCCAGCACGATCAATAGAATAACCTCTTGTATAATAAAATTGCATGCAAACAAAGCATGACAATATTATACAGGAGGTTTTTTAAATTTAAGTTTGGGGCTTTGGGGCACCTGGTGAGAAAATGTTTTAAAATACAAGACAATTGCATAAAGTTAAATTAGAAAGTCGACAACAGTGTAGGCCTGGGCTTATTTTTTCAAGGTTTTTATTCAAAACCTTGAATTGTTATAATCCAATGGCGCACAGTTCCTTTTAATTTGGGATTTTAATAAAGTTATAAATTGTCACTTTTACTCGATTGAAGAAGATAATGATTGATTGGGAAATTCTTTAGTGATTTTTGACAAATATGATATATAATCGGAATTTTAAAGCTCTTATTTATAAAATGTTAAAATATTTGACGTATTTTAATAATTATATATAATTGAAGTAGGTGATATGATGGATAACGTTTAACCTAATTGTATTTTGTATTCCAATCGACTGTTACTTTAGTATTGCTTTGGACTTGTTTGTCGTTTCGTGCGGAAAAAGATTAGAGGTTTATGGGGAACGAATTTCTAAGCTTTGCTACCAAGGAGGTGAGAAAAATGTGATTGAAAAATGGGCAATAAAAAATCCCCGGGTGAAATAGTCTAGCCAGACCCACCCGAGGCAGTTGATACGTGTATACCAACCTATTGTTGAGTATACTCCTTTTTATAAAGAAAATCAAAAGGGGGAAATCCAAATGCTTTTTCCAAATGGGTTTATCATGAACTACGAAACAATTATGTTTTTTCCTGAATACGATGAAAAAGGCTATGTCCACACATGTATTTTCGAGAATCACAGTGTTTATAAAGTAGATGTATGTCCGACGGATTTAATAGATGCCAATTTAAAATATTATGGTTCTAGCCTTAGAGGTGCTAGAGATGGTGCGAGTATGATTCTAGGCGGTATAAGTATGACGCCAATTATCGTTAATGCAGCTCGCGGTATTTATTGGTTCCCTAGCAAATCGCCATCAAGCAGAGATTGCGTCTGGTTAGCTCTCCATCAAATCAAACATTATAAAAAGCTTGGCGAAGGAAAAACGCTTGTTACATTTTATAATGAAAGTACGTTTAAATTAGATGTCAGCTATTATTCATTTGATAAAAGAATCAAAGAGGCTTATAAACTTAAGGGTAAAATTGAAGAAAGAACAAACGAAATCCCTTTTCGAGTCGCTGAAACAAAGGCAATTTATCATTTCAACAAAGATGATCACAATTTGAATTACTGTTTCGACAAGGGCTAGGTGCTTGGCACCATTAATTTTTTAGAAGCTTTAATTTTAGCTACCTAGAAGCTATTCTGTATATTCACTACGATTGTATAAAAATAAAAGGGGATCTCGACTATATAAGACTTTGTCGATATCCCCTTGACTTTTCATCCAAAAAACATGAATAGTCATAATTAAGCCTGACTTCTTTCAAAAACCTTTCATTTAGCCAAATTAATGATTTTTGTTACTTTTTGATGAGAACTTCCTGTACTTGCCGCAAATGACCCTAATGCTCATTCCCTTATCTTGTAGTTCCAGAATCCTTCGATAAATGGATCACTCAAAAAAACTCCAGTACAATTAATATCGCACTATTGAGTGCGTACATTAATTATACAGGAGGTCCTACTGGTAATTAGCTTGTCATTCACTGGTACACTTCTTGTAATTGAGTGGTACAAAAGATGTCACTCGTGGTATATTTCATTGACGGTAATCATTATCACCGAATTGCTTGGTAACCTGCCTAAAGGCAGAAAGCTTTCCACCTACACGACCCTTTTTCAAGGGATTTTTAGTGAAGTATGTTTGCGTTTAATTCATGGTTTGCAGCGTCTTTTGTAATTTTTGAATCATATTTGTCGAATGATCTTTGAATCTAACATTTTTTTCTACTGCATGGCCAACATTGAGAACTGTTCCTTCCTGAAATGCATTACCAATAATTTGTAGCCCAACAGGCATACCATCTTTTAACCCGCAAGGGACGGATAAAACGGGAAGTCCAGTTAAGTTACCAGGTCCAGTAAATCGAATGACCTCATCATTTAAATCGACATTTACACCATCCACAACAGCATGGTTATCACCAACATATGCCGGGATAAAAGGAATTGTTGGTGTGATGATAACATCAACCTTTTCAAAGGCTTTTTGGAAACCAGTTTTCACTAAGTTTCTATATTGTTGCGCTTGAAGATAATCAACCGCTGAAGGTAATTCTCCTAGTTTTAATAGAATCCGTAAGTCCTCACCAAAATCTTCTGGTCTTTTAACGATGTTTTCATGATGGACCGCAGAAGGTTCAGTTAACAAGGTCGTCATTAATGCATATTCTGAGTATTTTATTTCTGGGATGCTGATTAACTCTACTTTTGCACCTTGTTCTACCAATGCATTAATTTGTTTTTTCACCAAACTAGCAACTTCAGAATCAACTTTTTGGAAAAAGTAATCTTCATTAACGCCAATCACCAAATCTTTAACACCTTTATCTAACGCTGCAACATATCCGCCAATTGGCACATTTATAGAAGATGAATCTGCTGGGTCGTAACCGGATATTATCTCCATCATACCGGCGGCATCCTTAACAGTTTTTGTCATTGGACCAACATGATCAAGGGACCAGGCTAGTGGAAAAACGCCATGTTTACTAACTCTTCCATGTGTTGGTTTTAGGCCGACAATACCACAAGATGAAGCAGGTATTCGAATAGAACCGCCCGTATCTGTTCCTAGAGAAGCGGAAGACATCCCCGAGACTACTGCTGCTCCAGAACCCCCACTAGAACTACCAGGTATTCTTTCCAAATTCCAAGGATTTCTACATGCTCCAAAATGCGGATTGTTATTTGTCGGTCCGTGTGCGTATTCATGCATGTTTAATTTTCCGGTAAACACAGCTCCTGCTTTTTTTAATTTAGTAATTACAGTTGCCTCATAATCTGGAATATAATTCTTGTGAATTTTTGAACCCATTGTTGTGACTTCGTTTTGAAAGTAAATATTATCTTTAATGCCCATAGGGATCCCATGATACATTCCGCGATAGATCCCATTTGCAATTTCCTTGTCAGCTTCTTTTGCCATATTTTCGGCTTTTGTGCGAGTTATATTAATATAGGCATTTATTGTTTCATTAAATTTATCGGCTTGATCTAAAACAGCTTTTGTTAATTCGAGTGAAGAGAGTTCCTTTTTCTCTATCAAAGGTGCTAACTCTTCAACAGGTTTATTTGCTAATTCATAACTCATTATCATCACCTCTGGGAATATTTCGTAAAGCTAAATCAGTGACTGAAGTCGGTAAAGTTGGTGTCTCATTTTTCATAGTATTGACTGACTTCCACCTAGATGTTACTTCCTGTAAGATATGATCAGATATCTGTATATCTTTTTCCGCTAACGTTTTTCTAATGAATGAATCCATGTATCGCACGCTCCTTTGTGATTAATAGTTGCATATATTCATAGTTAAATTCCTGGTAAGACCCCTTGGAACAAACTTAAGATATATACCATGACGAGAACTGTTACACCGGCTATTGTTCCACCGACAGTCCATGTTTTCAAAGTATCTTCAACGGATAAGTTGGCAAATTTACTAACTACCCAAAAACCGGAATCGTTAGGTAATGACAAACCTATTCCTCCAGCACAAATTGCTAATCCCAATAAGAGAGGAGAAGCGCCTAAATCTGCAGCCATAGGACCAAGTACAGTTGAAGCAGTAATTAAAGCCAAGGTTGTATTACCAAGTGTAGCACGTAGTATTTGAGAGAACAGGAAAGCCAAGATTAGGATTGGCATACTCCATCCTGTCATCACAGTTACTAAGTAGGTTCCAATCCCACTACTATTTAAAATTGCTCCAAATCCACCACCAGCACCACTGATTAATATGATTAATCCACCAGATGCGATTGCTTCTTTATATAATTCACTAGGCTTCTCCGATAGATATGGGCGTAAAAGGAAGGCCGTAACTAGTAAACTAATAAATAATGCGGTGTTCTTTTCACCAATAAACATAATGATATCTACTAAGCTATTGTCGATAGTTGTTAACTCAAATATTGCACCCAATATAATTAAAGCGATTGGTAACAATAATAAACCGAATGATAAAGATGCGCTAATTTCTTTTTTGCTTTTGACTTCTTTTTCTTGCAATTTCTTATTAACGTTTTCATCTGAATAAAGGGGCTTATTTTTTCCAATCCATTTAGCATAAAAGACACCAGCGACAATTATTGCTGGTATTGAAACTATCAAACCATAAAGAATGAAAAACCCTAATTCAGCACCAGTATTATCAGCAACAATAAGTGGTCCTGGTGTTGGAGGAACGACGCCATGTGTAACGATTAATCCGACAGACAAAGCAGTTGTAAGCGTTACCATTGAAATTTTTGCTTTTACGGATAGATTACGAATCAAGTTGATCAAGATTATAAAAGCTGCGTCAAAGAAAACAGGAATGGATACCAATCCACCGGTAAGTGCTACAGCAGTAGGTGCCTTTCGTGCTCCGAAAATCCTCAATAAAGATTGGCCAATCTTTTCAATCGCACCAGATGCCCCCAGTAATTGACCAAACATAATTCCGAGCCCGATTAGTAAGCCAACACCCGCTAAAGAATCCCCAAATCCTTTTGTAATAATTAGTGGAATTTCGGCGGCTGGTATTCGCACTAATAGACCTACAAGTATTGAAACACCTATCAGGGCTAAAAAGGGTTCCCATTTAAACCTGATAATTAGTAAAAATAACAAAGCTATAGCTAGTAAAAATATTAGAATCAGCATACTTCCTGTGACCATGATGAAACCTCCCATTTTTGATTTTATTGTTCATTACTTTCTTACAATCTATTCTCCTGGTAATCACCCCCTTAAAGTAACTATTGATTTAGAGCAATATCGAATAAGTTGTTAGATTTTTAATTTTCTAGGAGAAGAGCAACTTTCTTCAAGGTATCGTCTTCACCGACATTCCCAGGGAAAATAATATATGGGATATTGGGAAAAGTACTTTCTTCTCCAGTTTTCCAGACAGGAACGCCTGGGGCGACTTGTCCCATGACTTCTGCTTTTCTAACTTTCAATCCGATTGTTCCGACATCACTCGAGGTGATTCCGCCTTTTGCTATCACATAACGGGGTTCGGTGTTACAGTCACGGACGAATCGGGTGACGGCATTAGAAATTTTTACTGACAATGCGAGTTCCTCTTCTTCCTGCCCGTTTTCCAAGTCAAATCTTTCGCGGGATGTGTATACACACACACTAGTACCTTTGACAATCGTACTATTAATGAGTTGTTGGATACGGGCAATTTCTTTTTCAAATTGTTCTTCATCTGTCACCAGATGACAATCAAATTCCAAAAAATGAATTGTGGAGAGTTCTCTTAACCGATTTAATTGGTCGGTTGTTTTTTTAACGTGAGATCCAACTATGATTAAGCCGCCGTTTTTATTTGCTTCAGTTATTAACTCCTCCTTTGCCAAATAAGATCTGGATGAAATGTCCCCAATTACCTTTGTAAAAGAAGCTGCGGTTCTAAATAAGTAATTTTTTCCTGTTTTAATTGCTTGTAAAAGTGCGATAGAGAACGCTTTCAAATCATCTTCTGTCACCGCGTTAACAATTAGCTTTTGGAAGTCTTCTAATTGAAGTAGTTTTTTCTTCATGGCAGTAAAATTGAGCGATCGTAACTCATCAAGTGAGATGGTTAACACATTCTCTTTTTTATAAGCACCAAGTGTTTTCTCTTCGACCCATTCTGTTAGATTGCTACTAGTGAATCCAAACATGCGGTCCTTTGCAAATTCTGTATCACCAGCAGGTGTATACTGCTCATCCTGTTTTACGTAATGTACATCGTCTATAGTTTCTCTTCCACCTTCTTTAAAGAAGGGGATAATGATTTCACCATCGTAATGAATAGAACTCGACCCTTCCAATGTTTCTTTTAATACATCAGTTTCTAGTGGATAATGTCCACGGAGTGTCGAGTCTCCTCTACTAATGAGTAGAAAAGGAATGTTCAATTTCTTAGATGCAAGCGCAATTCTTTCTGCAATATCTGTATGAACTTGGCGTGTCTTCTCTATGGAAAAAGAACGTGAATTTGTCAGAAGAAAGACTAACTGACGTTCCTCTTGGAACATGGCAAGAATTGTTTCTTCAGTCCAATCAGTGAAAACAGGGATGCCATGAACGGTTTGTACCCCTGTTGGGTCATCATCAAGGACAATAATCTTATGAGAAAAAGAAGAACGTTCTTGTTTCCATTTTTCTTGTAGTTCTTGTCCATAAGCCGGAAGACTATTAACTCGCTTTAAAACGTTACTCAATTTCCTTAACTCCTTCCATCACCTTAAAATTTGCCAGTTTTTCATAGTATTGAATTAACCCGACATGATCATCTGCCTCTTTTCCATCGACTTTAAGTGCGTGGAACATTTCCAAAACATTTGAGGTAAGTGGCATGGGAACACCAATATCTCTTCCAGCATCTAAAACATTCGTCAAGTCTTTCAAGTTAATATCAATTCTTCCACCGGCAACAAAGTTTCTATCAAGTACAAGCGGCATTTTTGCATCAAGAACTGCACTTCCCGCAAGGCCGCCACGTATTGCATGATACATTTTTTCTACATTTACACCAGATTTTGCTGCAAGTACTAAGGCTTCCGACATTGCCGCGATCGTGACGTTTACCAAGATTTGATTTGCCAGTTTCGTAGTCGACCCGCTTCCACTATCACCAACATGCGTAATTTCATTACCCATTGCCTTTAAAATAGGTAGAACTCTTTGTAAAGCTTCCTTCTCACCGCCAACCATGATTGACATGGTTGCATCAATCGCCTTGGGTTCACCACCACTTACTGGCGCATCTAAAAACGGCACATTCTTTTTAGAGAATTCTTTTGCAAAATTAATTGATTCTACTGGAGAAATAGAACTCATATCAATGACAATCGTGCCTGGCTTTACTCCTTGAGATACTCCGTTCTTGCCGAACAATACTTCTTTCAAAATTTCTGCATTTGGAAGCATCGTTACGATGACATCGCTTTCAATTGTAGCGTCATAAGGTGAATAGGCTTCAATCGCTCCAGCAATAGCCACTGTTTTTCTTGCTTCTTCGTTAATATCGAATGCTTTTACTTGAAAACCATTTTTGAGTAAATTAAGAACCATAGGTTTACCCATAATTCCAAGTCCAATAAATCCAATCTTCATCATAATTCTCCTCAATATATTCGTAATTGGCGTTCTTTGTATGATTCAATTCCCATTGTATACTAAAGTTTCTGACTTGTATACATTTCTAGTGGAAATGAATTCATTTTACTTTATTCATACTATGTAAGTGCAAGTTCTAGTATACTTATTTTATAGAGAGAAACGAGGGGAAGAACAATGCAAAGTACATTTGGAACTGCCCAATTACAAGCATATGAAATGATACGCGACCAAATTTTAAATGGCGTCTACCCAGGTGGGATGAAATTAGTCGAAGAAAGATTGGCGGAAGAAATTGGTGTCAGCAGGACGCCTATCCGGGAAGCAATCCGCAGATTAGAACAAGAGGGTTTAATAAGAAGAAAAAAAGTATATAAACCAACTGAAACAGATTTAAGACATTTATTTCAAATGCGAATATTAATCGAATGTCATGCAGCTAAAATGGCGGCAACCTATATGGTTGAGGAAGATATTTCCGAACTAAAGTCTTGCATTGAGATAGCGAGATTAGGGACTTCAGAAGAAATTGTACGTGCGAATAAGAGGTTTCATGATTTAATTGTACGAGAATGTCGCAATCCGATTATGATTGATACTGTGGATAAGATGCAATCGATTATTTATTTATTTAGTCGTGCAGTAGTGTTGTACAAAAGACCGTTCCTCATTGACGAGCATGAACTCATTTGCAATGCAATTGCAGATCGGGACCAAGAGCGGGCTAGTATTTTAATGAAATCCCATTTGGAAGCAGATTTAGAGTTTTCTCTTGATATTGTAAATTGATAATATTTAGGTACCTGCGAAGCAATATACTACAATTGCATAAAATAAAAAGGGGATATTGACTATATAGTACTTTGTCAATATCCCTTTGGTTATTTATCCATGATTGAAGTAGGAACATTCTTTTAAAAAAGGTAATAATGCGGTTTCAAGGAGTTTCATACGAACATTAGGTTGATTGAAGAACTATTCAACGATAGCAAGAACCACTTTCTTGACATTAAATTTAAACCTATAGATGGCTTTGTTTATTCAAAATATTCAAAGGAAGCTACGGAATACCTGAATGCATACTATCTTTATGCAAGAAAAGATTCCAGCCAGCTCAATTCATGTTCAGCGAATTATGATAAAGGTTAGTTTTTAGTCGGTAATTATTGATAAAATAAATTATTTAAAATGTATTGACATCTTTAGATGAATGAGATATTCTTTTAAAAAGGAAACGTTTCCAATTGAGAGAGTGATGGAGTACTCGGTTACAATAATATTAATTGAGTGAAAAAACATCGAAAAAGGGAAACGTTTCCAAACGGGAGAGTGATACACAATACAAAATGTTAGAGTGACTATTAAAGATGTTGCAAAGCATGCAAACGTTGGATTGGGAACTGTTTCCAGAGCAATAAACGGTTCATCTGGTATCAGTCCGAAAACAAAAGCGAAAGTTCTTGAAAGTGTGAACGAACTTGGATATAGGCCGGATCAAGTGGCGCAAAGTATGAGGTCCAATAGGCATAGGAATATTGCTCTTCTTATTGATATTTCCAACATTGCATTCGCGCATATAGCGAAGGGAATGCAAGGGGAGTTAAATGAATTGGGGTACACATTGTCACTTTGTGACATTGGAAACCGTAATACATTAGTAAGAATTAAAGAGTTTCTCAATGGGCGCAGATTTGATGGAATTATTGTTTCCATTCCACGCGAAGATGATTCTGAACTAAATAACTATCTAGCAAACTTGACGATCCCGGTCGTTGTACTTGATCGAAAAATTGAGGGCGTTGCCGGTCTTATAGAAACAGACTATTTCAGTTCCGTGAAGAAAGCGACGGAATATCTTCTTTCACTTGGACATACGGGGATCGCACTCATTGGGGTTTCAAAAAAAATTCGTCCTACGAAGGTAAGTATAAAAGCATTTCTGGAAGCTTTTGAAGAGTACGGCGTCGACCATGAAAAAGCGCTTATCATTGAAGGGAATTTTACAAGTGAATCTGGAAAACAAATAATGATTGACTTACTGCCTCAGATACAGCAAAAAAAAGTCACTGCTATTCTATCGTTGAATAATCGAATTTTTCACGGAATCTTGAAAGTAATGCGTAAATATTCGATTGCCTACCCGAGTGATGTTTCGATTATTACAGTTGAAGATGATGAATTAACTGAATTATTACATCCTTCCATTACAGTAATTAAACGTGATCTTAATGAAATTGGTTCCAGTGCAGCAAGAATGCTAATTCAAGTTGTAGAAAAGCCTAAGAATAAAAAAATACAGTCCTCCATAACAATACCGACAGAATTTGTCATTCGGGATTCTTGTGTAAGGCTGAATAATGAAAATAACCTTTAAGTTATTTAAAGTTCTGGAACTCTATGATATTACCTATTTATTTTATATATTCAATCATTTCCAATACTCTACCATAGAAAGTGATGATGCATTTTGAAGGCAGTAGTAAAGGTTAAAGAAGGTCCGGGGAATATTGCAGTACAGGAGATGGCGTTACCGAAGCTAAAAGGGGACGAAGTGACCATTAAAATTGCTTTTAGTGGTCTATGCGGAACGGATTTACATATTTATCATGACACATTTATGAACTTCCCCCCGGTTGTTCTCGGACATGAGTTTTCCGGGATTATAACTGAAGTTGGGGAACATGTGAAAGCGCTTACGATAGGCGATCGGGTAACAGTCCTTCCATCGACAGCCGAGACATGTAAAAAATGCAATTATTGTCGAACAGGAAATTATATGTTTTGTGAAAACCGAAGAGGTCTTGGATACGCCATTAATGGAAGCTTTACGGAATATGTGAATGTACGGGAAGATATGGTATACGTACTACCTGACCATACACCTATGGAGGTTGGCGCTCTTGCTGAACCGTTGGCTTGTGTCATTCACGCCCTTGAAGAACTAACGGATATTCGGATTGGTGATCGTATTCTCGTATCAGGACCGGGGCCGATAGGACTGCTTTGTTTAGCGGTTCTCGTTGGAAGAGGACTTGAAGTCACAGTGACAGGAACGACTGAAGATGCCGTGAGATTGGAAAAGGCAAATGAAATTGGAGCGTTCCGAACGATAGATGTTCAAAAAGAAAACTTGAATACCTATATTGCTGAGTCCGTACCAAATGGCTTTGATGTAGTCATTGAATGTTCAGGCTCCGAAGCGGCTGTCAATTCGGGCTTGGAGGCTGTGAAAAAGAAAGGGAAGTTTATTCAAGTAGGGATTACAGGAAGAAAAATCAGCTTGGATTATGATCGTATTCTATTCAAAGAATTGCAGCTTTACGGTTCAGTTGGACATCACTTGTCGTCATGGGATCGGGTAATAAACGTTTTTGAACAAAATAAAGTTGAGCTCTCAAAAATAATTACCGACAAATTCCCAATCGAAAAATGGCAAGAGGCGTTTGATTTGGCTGAATCGAAAAAATCCGGAAAAATTTTGTTGCATTATAACTGAAGGAGGATTGTGATTTGAGCAATGGTATACAAAGAGATAGAAATAGAGTTGCAGTCTTAAAAAGTCATCAAAAAATTGAGTTAGAAGATAGAGAAATTCAAACCGCTGGTCCAGGTGAAGTACTGATTAAAGTGATGGCAGTCGGTGTTTGTGGATCAGATATTCATTATTATGAACATGGGAAAATTGGTCAGAATACTGTTCAATACCCAATCATTCTTGGGCATGAATGTGCCGGTGTCGTACTGCAAGTCGGAGAAAACGTCGGAACCGTCAAAGTGGGTGACCGTGTTGTTGTTGAACCGGGCATCCCTTGCTTAAAATGTATTTATTGTAAGTCAGGAAAATACAATCTTTGTCCAGATGTGCAGTTTCTTTCTGCTAAAGGGACGGATGGCGCATTTTGCCAGTACTTGGTGCATCCCGAACATTTGGTACATCTGATTCCGGACGAAATGGATTTTGATGTCGCAACATTAGTTGAGCCTCTATCTGTAGGCATTCACGCCTGTAGACGTGGAGAATTACAAGCTGGACAGGCTATTCATATATCAGGGCTAGGGCCAGTTGGTCTTATGCTAATCCTTGCAGCAAAGTCGGCAGGCGCTGGGGCAATTATCGTATCAGATATTGAACCTTCACGACTGGAAATAGCTAAAATGCTAGGGGCTTCAAAAACGATTTTGATTGGTCAAGATGATTTTAAACAAGAGGTTTTATTACAAACAGGGGGTGAAGGGGTAGATATAGCTTTTGATACATCAGGGCATGACAAGATGATTGTCGATTCTATTGATGTGATTAAAAGGGGAGGAAACTTTGTCGCAATCGGTTTTCCTAGAGCAGAGCATGTTTCACTAAAGTTTACACAGATGCTCATGAAAGAAATTGATGTTAAATCTGTTTATCGCTATACCAACACTTTTCCGCAAGGGATTTCAATTTTATCGCGCTGTTCAGACGTCGATTGTGTCATAACGGATCGATTTCCATTGTACGAGACGGAAGATGCACTCGACCGAGCCATTACAAATAAAGAATCTAGCATTAAAGTAATAGTTTATCCAAATGAAATGAAAGAGGAGGAACGGATATGAAGAAAATAACGGGTATCATCATGGTATTTTGTTTGTTGGCGCTAACAGCATGTGGCAATTCGTCATCTTCGGATGGCGGCGCAAAGGCATCCGATGGAAGTTCAAAAGAGGCAGTCGTATTAAAAATGAATATGGTACCGGCAAGCACGGACGAAACCTTTCCGCTTTGGGAAGAGTTTGCGAAACAGTTGGAAGATGCTTCGGAAGGGACATTGAAATTGGAAGTGTACCCATCAGAAACATTGGGGAAAACGACGGATACAATTGAGGCCATTACAAAAGGGGCTCCAATTTTACAAGACTCCGACCCAAGTCACCTATCAGACTATGTCGATGATTACTCTATTTTCATGCACCCATATTTATTTAAAGAGCCAGGGGATATTGAAAAAGCTTGGAAGTCTGAAGAAGGACAACGTATGGAAAAAGAATTGGAAGAGAAAGGGCTAAAAGTTGTGACGATGGTTTACTTCGGTAGCCGCCACTTACTTTCTGACCGTGAAGTTGTCACTCGTGATGACACAAAGGGTATGAAGATTCGTAACGCACCGACAAAAATGTGGAACGAGGTCTCCAAAACACTTGGTGGAAACCCTACGAATACAGCTTGGAGTGAAGTGTATACCGCACTTTCACAAGGGGTAGCGGATGGTGCCGAAGCGCCGTTGTCTTTACTGTATTCATCTAAATTGTTTGAAACACGTGAACACATTTCTTTAACAGGTCATTTGGTTGCAACGACGTCTGTTGTTATGTCTAAAGAGGTTTACGATTCATTGCCTGAGGCGGCGAAAAAGGCAATTGACGAAGTTGGATCATCTTATCCAGCTGAACGAGCACCTAAAATTTTAGAGCTTGAGTCGGAATTTGCAAAGAAATTGGAAGAAGAAGGCGTGAAATTTAATGAAATTGAGAAAGAGAGTTTCATTGAAGCAGCATCGAAAGTAAGCGATGCATTCCCTGAATGGACGCCAGATCTATACGATAAAATTTTACAGGCTATTGAATAATGTTTGAGAAGTGCAGTGCCTATGAATCGGACTTCCTTATTCATAGGCATCACACCAAACGAGAGGTGATTGCATGAAGAAAATTGTAGCGAATTTTGAAGTGATTGTTAGCTCAGTTGCATTTGTCATTATGGTAGGAGTTGTCGTTGTAAACGTTTTTTCAAGGTTCTTTTTGGAACGTTCGTTTAGTTTTACGGAAGAAGTTGCGTTTATTGGCTTTACTTACAGTGTGTTTTTAGGCGTTTGTATTTTATACCGAAAACATTCGCTCATTGCAATCGACATGCTTGTGGAATTGCTTCCAGCAAGCTTGAAGCAAATTGCAAAAGTGATTAACTTTGCAATTCTTACTGTTGCGAATATCTACCTGGTCTATTTAAGTACAGAATTGACGATATCGGCTTGGGTACGACCGACTGCTGCTTTGCGAATACCATACTCATTTGTTGACTTTTCAGCAACGTTAGCGTTTTCCATTATGAGTATCTATTCAATTATTTTTTTAGTAAAGGCAATCAAAGGTGATTCGGAGTTTGATAAGCCAGAAGAGACGTATTGAACCATTTTAGAAGGATAAAGAAGGAGGTAAGGCAAGGATGGATTTCTTATCCTTTTTACCGATAATCGTATTGTTAATTCTATTCTTTTTTAAAGTCCCTGTTGCATATTCGTTGCTTATCGCGACCGCAATCTATTTTGTGTTTATTAACCACGATATGCCAATTGATATGATTGTTCAACGAATGATGTCGACTACAGAATCATTTACCTACTTAGCTATTCCTTTTTTTACAGCTGCAGGAGTCATTTTTAACTACTCCGGTATTTCGCGAAAACTGATTGCATTGGCTGTTGTATTGATCGGTCATGTAAAAGGAGGAATGGGGCAAGTCAACGTTTTAGTCAGTTTGATGATGGGAGGAATTTCCGGTTCTGCGAATGCGGATGCTGCCATGTCCACGAAAATGCTTGTGCCTGAAATGGTTAAGCTTGGATACGGTAAAGCGTATTCGACGGTCGTTACAGCAGCTGCTGCTGTTATTACGCCTATCATACCACCAGGGATTATCTTAATTATGTATGCTGTATTAGCGAATGTATCAGTTGCAAAGATGTTTTTTGCGGGTGTTGTACCTGGGCTACTATTGACAATCGCTTTAATGATTCTCGTTTGGCTTATTTCACGTAAACGAAATTATGCTGCATCACGTGAGAAAAGGGCCACAATGAGAGAAATCGGAAAACAAGCACTGGATTCGATATGGGCATTAGCGTTACCACTTGGTATCCTATTGGGCCTACGTGTTGGGATGTTTACACCGACTGAAGCGGGTGCTGTTTCCATTATCTACGCGATTCTTGTAGGGGCTTTTGTCTACAAGGAATTGAAATGGTCCGATGGAATGAAAATCATTCAAGAATCTGTTACGGCGACAGCAGGGATTATGTTCATCATCGCTGCGGCAAATTCGTTCGGTAGTTATTTAACTTGGGAGCGTATTCCTATACTCGTTTCCGAAGTCCTTATATCGAACGTATCAGATCCACTTGTACTATTAATTATAATTAATCTTTTCCTGCTCGTTGTTGGTTGTTTCTTCGAAGGCGGGGCGGCGATGATATTATTAGCGCCACTATTGGTTCCAGCTGTATCTTACATGGGTATTGATTTAGTTCACTTTGGAATTATCATGTCAATCAACTTAACGATTGCAGGCTTCACGCCACCATTCGGAACGATGATGTTCATCACGACAACGATAGCTGGTGTAAAGATCACCGACTATATAAGGGAATCGATACCGTTTATCTTGGTGTTACTATTAGTGTTATTTACCGTAACGTTTTTCCCGCAAATCGCTCTATTTTTACCGAATTTACTATCATAGCGAAGAATTATATTTTTAAACAATAAAGGAAACGTTTCCAACTAACTAAGAGGAGTGTTTATTGATGGGTTCAAAAATTACAAGTGTGAAAGCTATTCCAGTGAAAATGCCATTAAATAAAGTTTATAGAGGAAGCAATTACTACATGTCGCATCGAGTTACGGTTGTGACGACGATTACGACAGAAGATGGGTTTGAAGGACAAATTTACAACGGTGATGAAATCGATGACTTAGATGCGATTGTTAGTATGATTCACGATCGAATCGCTCCAATGATTATTGGTCATGACATTTTTGATGTAAACGGCATTTGGGATAAAATCTACCCCTTGACATTCGACATTTTGGCGGATCGAAAAATTGCCCTTAATGCAATCGCTTGTGTGGATAGCGCGATTTACGACGCAATCGGAAAGACATTAAACATTTCTTTGAATAAGCTTTGGGGCGGAACCAGAACGAAGCTTCCAGTTATGCTCATCGGCGGTTATTATACGGAAGGCATGGATGTCAATGAGGAATCGACACGTGAGGACATTCAGACGTACAAAGAAATGCAAGTGGCCGGCGTTAAGTTCAAAGTTGGCGGTAGAAGTCCTGAAGTAGATATTGAGCGTGTGAAAATTGCGCGTGATGAAGCGGGCGATGATTTTGTTATCGCGGTTGACGCAAACCAGGGATATACACGTGCCGAAGCGTTAAAGTTTGCATTAGGTGTCAGGGACTTGAATATTCGTTGGTTTGAAGAACCTTGCCGTTGGACGCATGACCGTTCTGCAATGAGAGACATTCGTTTAATGTCCGGTATTCCGGTTGCAGCCGGACAAAGTGAGGTTTCTCCTGCTGCTTGTATCGAAATGATGGTTAATGGCTCCATCGATGTTTGTAACTATGATGCAAGTTGGAGTGGTGGACCGACCGTGTGGCGACAAGTAGCAAGTGCGGCGACAGCGCTAGGATTTGAAATGGCTCACCACGAAGAACCACATATTTCTGCACATTTACTCGGTTCGGCGCCGACAGGAACGTTTCTTGAAGTGTTCCACCCAGACCGTGACCCAATGTTTTATAACATGATTAAAAATCCAAACCCATTTGAAAATGGGTACTATAAAATTCCAGACGGACCAGGCTTCGGTATTGAGCTCAATTGGGATTGCATAAATGAATATCGTTTAGACAAATAAGATGAAAAGGAGTGTTTAGAATGAAAGTTGAAGAATTAAAACAAATTGCAGCTGGCGTGCGAGAGTTAATTATCGATACTGTTTATCATGCGAAAGCGGGTCACGTCGGCGGCCCCCTCTCCGCAACTGATTTACTTGTTCATCTATATTTCAATGAAATGAACATCCAACCAGAAAATCCTACATGGGCGCAACGTGATCGTTTTGTTTTATCGAAAGGACATTCAGCAATCGCATTATATGCTGTATTGGCTAAGAAGGGCTACCTTCCTGAAGAGGAAATGAGAACGTTCGACCAAATCGATTCACGTCTTCAAGCCCATCCGGATATGAACGTGTTACCTGGACTCGATATGTCAACAGGATCCCTAGGGCAAGGGATTTCAGCAGCAGTCGGAATGGCGCTCGCAGCAAAGCTGAAAAATGAAACGTTTACGACGTATTGTATGGTCGGTGACGGTGAAATTCAAGAAGGACAAGTGTGGGAAGCAGCGGATGTTGCCTATCGTTACAGTCTTGATAATTTAATTGTCATAATGGATTACAATAAGTTACAACAATATGGTTGGGAAGAAACAGATGGTGCAAGATCACTACCTGTTCAAAACCCTCAGAAAAAATGGGAAGCATTCGGTTGGAATGTCATGACAATAGACGGTCATGATTTTGGGGAAATCGAAACAGCGATTCAACAAGCAAAACAACATCGTGGCGGGCCGACAGTCATTGTCGCAAACACGGTGAAAGGTAAAGGAATTAGCTTCATGGAAAATGAGTATTTATGGCATTCAAACATCCCAACTGATAGTGAATATGATCAGGCAATTTCAGAACTGAAAGTAGGTGTTGAACAATGACATTTCAACTGGAAAATGATTCAAGGTCAATGAGAGATCAATTTGGCGTAGGAATTCTTGAACTTGCCAAATCAGATCCACGCGTGTATGTGTTGGATGGAGACTTGGCAAACTCAACAAAAATTAATGCAGTTGAGGAAGAGCAACCGAATAAGTTTTTGCAGATGGGAATTGCTGAACAGAATATGATCGGTGTTGCGGCAGGAATGGCTACAACGGGTCTTCAACCTTGGGCGGTAACGTTTGCAGCGTTTTTATCTAAAAGAAGCTTAGACCAAATTCAAGTTGTTGTTGCACAGCCAAAACTTGATGTGAAAATGATTGGCGCATACGCTGGATTGCTCAACGGTCGAGCAGGAAAAACGCATCAGGCAGTTGAAGATATCGCGATTTTTAGAAGCCTGGCGAATATGACTGTTTTATCTCCAGCAGATTCAGAGGAACTTCAAGAAATGATTACATTTGCCAATGAATATAAAGGGCCTGTTTACATTCGTACATCAAGAGATCCTGGTAAGAAAGTGAATCGACAAGGCAAGAAATTTGAACTTGGGAAAGCTGTACCGTTAAAAGAAGGCACAGATGTGACAATTATTGCGACAGGTGCTCAAACGGCAAGAGCGCTTGAAGCGGCATATGAACTAGAAGAACAAGGCGTATCAGCAGCGGTGCTTCACGTTCCGTCCATTAAGCCGATTGATGAGGAAGCGATTATTCAGGCGGCGAAAAAGACGAAAGCAGTCGTAACGGCTGAAGAGCATAGCATCATTGGCGGGCTAGGTGGTGCTGTCGCCGAGATTCTCGTTGAAAATGCGCCTGTGCCAATGCAACGTGTCGGGTTAAGAGATGTGAATATTCAATCCGGTTCGAACGATGATTTGATTAACCGATATGGCTTATCAAGTCAGCACATTATTGAAAGTGTTAAACTATGCTTGGAACAAAAAAAAGAGGTGAGTCTGAACCATGGCTAAAGTTAAAGAGTTGGCTGTGATAGGTAGCTATATTAACGGGGAAGACATCCATACAGGAGAAACGCTCACTGTATTCAACAAACATAATGGAGAACCGATGGCCAAGGTATTTATCGCCGATAAAGAAGTTGTCGATGCGGCTATCACAAATGCAACTGAAACATTTAAGAAGCAAAAACTAAGTCCAACTGAACGCTATCATATTATTGTTAAAGTGACAGAGTTGATGGCTGAACAAAAAGAAGAATTGGCAAGAATTTTAGTCGATGAAGTCGGCAGAACGATTAAAGATTGTCGCGTGGAAGTTGACCGAGCAATTGCGACCTTCATGATTGCAGCCGAAGAAGGAAAACGTATTGCTGGTCACGGCGTACCCATTTCCGGACAAGCAGGTCATGAATCACGAATGGCATTTACGATTCGTGTCCCCGTGGGTGTTGTGGCGGCGATTACGCCATTTAACAATCCATTAAATCTAGTTGCTCACAAAGTGGGTCCTGCCATAGCATCCGGAAACACGGTCGTTTTAAAACCGGCAGAAATCGCACCAATCGCGACGATGAAATTAGTGGAGATGTTTAACAAAGCAGGTTTACCTGATGGTTTTCTAAATGTCGTTAACGGGACCGGTAAGGATACGGGACAACCGCTATTAGAGGATCCGCGCATTAATTTATATACATTTACGGGTAGTGAAGCAGTTGGAAGACATATTAAAAGCACAACTGGGATTCGCAAAGTCATCTTGGAATTAGGAAGTAATTCACCGACAATTGTTCATAATGATGCAAAAAACTTGGACAGTATTGCCGAAATGTGTGCATTAAGAGGATTTTCATCGACGAACGGACAAGCTTGCATCTCTGTACAGCGTTTATATGTACATGCGGACATCTATGAGGAATTCGCGAAGAAATTAAAAGAAAGTGCAGAAAAACTTGTCGTTGGCGATCCGCATGATGAAGCAACAGATATTGGCCCGCTCATTTCTGAAAAAGAAGCCATTCGTGTTGAAAATTGGATTCATGATGCCAAGCAAGCAGGTGCTGAAGTTCTTTATGGTGGCGAAAGAAAGGGAGCTTTTATCTATCCGACAATTATGACGGAAGTGCAAGCGGACATGAAAGTGATGTGTCAGGAAGTTTTTGCCCCTGTTATCAATCTTGTTCCTTATAGTGAAATTGACTGGGTGTTTGACCAAGCGAATGACTCACGTTTTGGGTTACAAGTCGGGTTCTTTACGTCCGATCTCAGTCTCGCTTTACGAGCGATGCATGAGCTGGAATTTGGCGGAGTTATGATTAACGATGTATCAGCTGTCCGTTCCGACAATATGCCATATGGTGGGATTAAAAACAGTGGTATCGGAAAAGAAGGTCCTAAATATACGATTGAAGAAATGACCGACGAACGTGTCGTCGTCTTTAATATGGAGTAAGACAAACATTAATGGAAGGCGCTTTATGAGTCCCTCCGATTCAACAGTTTTCAAAAATAGTATATCCGAGGACCTCCTTAAATGTCGAAATGAGTATGTGACTACATAACCTTTCTGACAATAAGGAGGTCACTCTTTATCCGTTAGACGACACCAATAACTGAACTCTAATTGGCAGTTGATCGACTCAAAAAGAATTAACGAATGACTTCCCTATTTAAATGAAGTGCAAGCTTTTATAAACGAAGAAGATATTATTGAGCGATAAGGTGAATATGCTGTTTATTCAAATTGAAGGTGGTGGATCAATGAAAATGAAAGCAGTTCAAATTCCAGAAGCACATGTCATTACGATTACCGATCGAGACATTCCGCAAATTCAGAACGATTATGCTGTTCAAATTAAAGTGAAACAAGTCGGCATTTGCGGATCAGATATGCATATTTACCATGGAACGAATCCGCTTGCGACCTATCCGAGAATTGTTGGTCACGAAGTTGCAGGTGAGATAATTGGAGTAGGTTCGGCAGTTCGGCAACTTCAAATGGGTGACCATGTTGTTATTGAACCCATTCGGTATTGTGGGAAATGCTATGCTTGTCGTAAAGGACGTCATAATGTTTGTTCTCAGTTATCTGTACTTGGCGTTCATGAAGACGGTGGCATGCGTGAAGTTATCGTATTACCTGAAAAACAAGTACATAAGGTGGATGCTTCTCTGGAGTGGGACGAAATTATGATGGCAGAACCTTACACAATTGGGGCGCAGGCAGTGTGGCGCGGGAATGTTCAAGAAGGCGATACTGTACTGATTCAAGGAAGTGGTCCAGTAGGCATCTGTATTTTGAAAATGGCAAAGCTTGCTGGTGCAACTGTGATTATGACCGACTTGAATGGTGGACGTCTTCAGTTTGCGAAAGAAAATGGTGCGGATTATATCATAAATGCCAAGGAAGAATCAGTTGTTGAGCGGGTGTTCGAGATGACCAATGGTGAAGGAGCAAATGTTGTTATTGATGCTGTTTGCATACCATCAACATTTGAACTAGCCGTTAAAGTTGCAAGTGCAGCGGGAACGGTTGTAGTCCTTGGATTCGATGAGCATCCTTCATCGATTTCTCAACTTCCAATTACAAAAAAGGAATTGACAATTGTCGGTTCTAGATTACAGACCAATCAGTTTGGAAAAGTAGTCATGTTATTAAATGAGGGAAAATTGACGCATAATGGTTTAATTACGCATAAGTTTCCGTTGGAACAGGTGCAGGAAGCATTTACATTTGTTGAAAATAACCCTGACCTTGTACGTAAAGCATGTATTATTTTTGATTAAATAGAATTAACATGATTCCCGGTTGTAAGTTATTTAATAAAGAAATTTCGAGACAGCGTGGAGTGTGCTGATAAATTCTTCGCTTCGGAAAAAAAGGGGATGGATGATTTTGAACATGACGTTTCGTTGGTATGGAAGGGAGAACGACACGGTATTGCTCGATCAAGTAAAACAAATTCCTGGCGTTAAGGGAATCGTTTGGGCATTGCATGAAAAACCAGTAGGAGAAGTCTGGTGTTCGGAAGAGATTGAGCAGGAAGTGTCTTATATTAATTCCTACGGTTTTCATGCAGAAGTTGTTGAAAGTGTTAATATCCATGAAAGCATTAAATTAGGTTTACCAGAACGGGAGCAGTTAATCGAAAACTATAAGCAGACTATCCGTAATTTAGCAGATGCAGGTGTAAAGGTAATCTGCTATAATTTCATGCCGATTTTTGATTGGATTCGGACAGATTTATTTCATCCACTTCCTGATGGATCGACAGCTTTATTTTATGAAAAAGCAATGATTGATTCAATTACGCCAGAAGAGCTTGTTAAAATGTTCTATTCTTCTTCCGATTTGACGTTACCCGGTTGGGAACCCGAGAAAATGGAGCGTATAACAGAGCTATTTGCTGCTTATCAAGATATTGATGAAGAGCGACTATGGACAAATCTTGCCTACTTTTTGGAAGCAATTTTACCTGTTGCAGAAGAGTGCGAAATTCAAATGGCTATTCATCCTGATGATCCGCCGTGGTCGATATTTGGATTGCCACGAATTATGACTGGTGAAGAAAGTCTGAAACGTTTATTAGCTATTTCAGACTCACCCTCGAACGGTATCACGCTATGTACAGGCTCATTAGGCGCAAATCCAGAAAACAATATGGTTGAACTGGTTGTCAAATATGCTAAGTATTCACCGTTTTCCCATATAAGGAATGTGAAGATTTATGAAAATGGTGATTTCATCGAAACATCGCATTACACTACCGACGGCTCAATTGATGTCACAAATGTTGTAAAGGCACTAGCAAATAGTCAATATAATGGATATGTGCGCCCAGATCATGGTCGTCATATTTGGGATGAATCATGTCGACCCGGCTACGGTTTATATGATCGAGCAATGGGGATCATGTACTTACTGGGCTTATGGGATGCATTCCAAACTCAAGATTAGGAGGGATTAGCTTGCTACCAATACATACAAATTTGGAAAATCGTGTGGCAGTCATTACAGGAGGAAGTGGTGTGTTGTGTTCGAAAATGGCGTTAGAGCTTTCACGCCATGGTGTCAAAATTGCAATTCTGAATCGGACGAAAGAAAATGGGGAACAGGTCGCGCAAGAAATTATTAATTCGGGTGGACAAGCAATTGCTTTAGCTGCAAATGTATTGGATAGGGAATCATTGCAAAAAGCAATGGTTGATGTGTTGAGTGAATTTGGTCGCATTGATATATTAATTAACGGGGCAGGTGGAAACCACCCTGATGCAATTACGTCTGAAGAAACTTATAAAGGAAACGAAATAGGAAAATCGTTTTTTGATTTAGAAGAAGACGGATTCAGCCAAGTTTTTGCTAGTAATTTTACAGGTACTTTTTTAGCGAGCCAAGTATTTGGAAAAGAGTTATTAAAACAACCATCACCCATTATCATAAACATATCTTCAATGAGTTCCTATTCACCGATGACGAAAGTACCCGCCTACAGTGCTGCAAAAGCAGCAGTAAATAACTTTACAATGTGGATGTCTGTTCATTTTGCAGAAACAAATTTGCGCGTCAATGCGATTTCGCCTGGTTTCTTTTTAACAAGCCAAAATCGGGATTTACTATTAAGTAAAGACGGTAGCTACACAGAGAGGTCGGAAAAAATTATTAGCAGCACGCCGATGAAGCGTTTTGGTAAACCAGAAGATTTACTAGGAACCTTACTTTGGCTAATAGACGAATCTTATTCTGGTTTTATTACAGGTATTACTGTTCCCGTAGATGGCGGTTTCATGGCTTATTCAGGTGTGTGAAAATGTAGAATGGGTTAGTGATGAATTGGACCATCTTGGGGATTGTTAATTTTATTTACATGATTGGAATTATTATGGAACATTTTTGAAAATCTTCATGATGACTTGCTTGTTGAGTATCTCTGCGAGGAATTATTCAATGAATACAATTAAATTACATAACATTGAGGCAGAAACCCGGTTAGATAGATGATTCCGGGTTTTTTGAATTTTTGAATTGTCATAAATTTACCGCACATAGGAACATTTTTAAAAACCCTAAGGTTCCTTGGATGGAAGAAATTCCCTCGGAAGTAGCCTGTGTGATTAAACCATTGATTGATCTCCGGACTTTCAATATCATTCAAAAACTCCATGCATATCCACCTCAGTTTGCATGACATTTACTTAAAATCTAACCTTCTTTTTCAACAAATCAAGCATAGCGCCACGAATACTCATCGAAGCAAACAGTGCGAAATGTCCTATCCCTTCCTCATAACGAGTCCAAGCCTGCCACAATGCAACACGACCCGCCTACCGAAAACTTTTATGATCATGGTAAATATTGAGTTGTCTAATAGCTACAGAAATCATCGGTTCATATTGCGTAAGTACTTCTGCACACTTTTTCAAAATACGGCCCTTTTGACCGTGCACGATACAATTTATTCCCGGATGAACTAATCGTAGAATATTATCTGAACCGAGTCGAACCGTCAAAATTCAAGAATGCTTGGGTAAATTTAAAAAATGCTATTATTTAAAATCCGGGTTTAATCATGTTTGTTGGCATTGGGAATGTGTTTTATAAAGGGAGGAGTGGGTTATAAATGTTATAGATAAGGTATAGACTGGGCTCTTTTATTAAATAAAGGCTTTTATAATAAACTTAATATTACAACTTGACATTATTATTTCTATACTCTATTATTGGGTTATCAAATGAACACATGATGTGAATATGAACAAATCGTGAATTCGAAAGGGTGAGTACTTCATTAAATGGAAAATAAAAGGTTAATGATTCAGGTTTGTCATATGTATTACGAGTTAAATATGACACAACAAAAGATTGCCAATCAAATAGGGATTTCAAGAATGTCGATTTCCAGACTACTGCAGAAAGCTAGAGATGAAGGAGTAGTATCTATCAAAGTCAATTATGATGGTGCCTTCTTGGATATTGAGGAGAAGCTTGTAAATAAGTTTGGTATTAAAAAAGCAGTTGTTTGTGTAAATGATGATGAAGACGATTTAAAGGAAATCTTAGCCTCCTCAGCAGCAGATTTTTTAAAATACCATATAAAAAAGGGAATGACTATTACGATCGGTTGGGGAACTACTTTAAGTAATATTTCAAAGTATATCGATGGAATAGATGATTTGGACCTTTTATTTATTCCGATGATCGGAGGGCATGGTGGAAGTTCGTTAGATTTGCACTCTACTCAAATCGCATCTAATTTAGCAAAAAAAACAGGCGGGGAAATATTGCCTTTATTAGCCCCAGCAATGGTTGAAACATTTGAGGAGAAAAGTGCAATTCTTTCTAATCCTTTTGTTTCATCAGCATTAGAAAAAGCGGCGACAGCAGATGTTGCTATTTTGAGTCTTGGTTCGCCATTATCAACTAATCCAACAATTATTAAATCAGGTTATTTTACGGAAGATGAAATTGATGGATTTAAAGCTGAAAATGCGGAATGCGACATAGTTTCAATCGCTTATATTAATCGGGATGGATATGAATGTAATACTAATATTTCTAAGAGAAGTATCGGGATTACAAAAGAACAACTTAAGGGTATACCTTGTAAGATTTGTGTTGTGGGTGGAAATGACAAACACTTCGCCACTAAATTGGCTTTGGAACATGGCTTTATTGATGTACTTATAACCAATATAGATACTGCCAATTTTTTATTAGAATCCTAGGTTGATTTACTACCAAACTTTTGAAAGCGTATTCATTTTAAAACATTTTGAAAAGGAGAGGGAAATTATGAAGAAGGTACGTATTTTGGTTTCTTGTGGGAGCGGGGTTGCAACAAGTACAGTGATTGCAAACCGAGTGAGGGATGTATGTGAAAAGAGTGGCTACGATGCTAGTGTTACGCAGGTAAAGATTGTTGAAGTTGAAAATAGAGCACGGGATTTTGATTTAATAGTTAGTAGTGCTCAGGTTCCATCGAGTGTGGATACTCCTTCAGTGCTTGCGATTAATTATCTAACTGGAATAAATAGAGAAAAAACAGATCAGGAAATTTTAGATGTATTGGATTCGCTTTAATTAAAACTAGCCATATATATTACAATGTTAGCTTGGAGGGACAGAGATTGGAAACAATTAAAATTAAGGATGATTTGGAATTTTCGAGGGTAGTTTTAGGTTTATGGCGATTAAAAGACTGGGGTATGAACAAAAACGAACTTTTTAGATTTGTTGAAGAATGTATGGATTTAGGGATTACAACTTTTGACCATGCAGATATTTATGGTAATTACACTGTTGAAGGTATTTTCGGGGAAGCTATGGCACAAAACCCATCGTTAAGGGAAAAAATGCAGATTATTACCAAGTGCGATATCGTGTATCCTTCTGAAACAGTAAGAGTGAAATATTATGATACCAGTGAAGAGTATATTATTTCGCAGGCTGAGAGATCACTGAAAGAACTTAAAACTGATTATATTGACCTATTTTTATTGCATAGACCAGATCCATTTATGAATCCGGAAGATGTGAGCAAAGCGTTCACGAAACTAAAAAATGATGGAAAGGTAAGGCATTTTGGAGTATCAAATTTCAAACCCCAAGATTTTCGAATGTTGGAGACATATCTAGAAGTTCCATTAGTGACGAATCAAGTTGAGGTTTCACCGCTACAACTTGAAAACTTTGAAAATGGCGCTATCAATTTATGCATAGAAAAGAAAATACATCCAATGATTTGGTCTCCATTAGCAGGAGGGAGAATCTTCACTGGTGATTCAGAGAGAGAGCGGCGTGTTAGAGAGACACTGGAAGTTGTACGAGATGAAATTGGTGCAGATTCAATTACCCAAGTCGTTTTTGCTTGGTTATATTCTCATCCTGCAGGTATGATTCCGATTACTGGTTCGGGGATTTTGGATTATGTTAAAGCTCCAATTTCGGCATTAAACTACCGATTAACGAGAGAGCAGTGGTTTATGATCTGGACAGCATCGATTGGACATAAGGTTCTTTAAGAAAAACCCTTGAAAGGGGATAGAAGTATGGGAGTTCTTGATTGGATTTTAAGTTTGGGTCCTAGTGTTATGTTACCCATCATCATTTTCGTGTTTGGATTAATTATGGGAGCGGGTTTTTCCAAGTCCTTTAGATCTGGTATTTTAATCGGTGTTGGTTTTGTGGGTATTAATTTGGTTATCAATTTACTTACATCAGAACTTGGCCCAACAGCCCAACAAATGACGAAAAACCTGGGATTAGAATTGACCATTATTGATATAGGTTGGCCTGCGATGGCATCTATCACTTGGGCGTGGTCGGCAGCAGCTTTATCAATTCCACTAGTTTTGGTAGTAAACATAATCATGCTCACCTTTAAATTGACGAAAACAATGAACGTTGATATATGGAATTATTGGCAATTTGCATTTGTAGGTGCTGCAGTAGCGGCTTTAACAGGTAGTTTACCTCTAGGACTTACTGCTGTTGCATTAATTGCGGCATTAGCGTTTGTATTGGCAGATTATACACAGCCATACGTTGAAAAGTATTTTGGATTGCCAGGTATCTCGTTTCCGCATTTAACGGCTCTTGGTTTTTTACCGATTATCATACCATTAAACTGGTTATTGGACAGAATTCCTGGCATCAATAAACTGAATGCCAATCCCGAAACCATTCGGAAAAGATTTGGAGTCTTTGGAGAACCCCTTGTTATGGGCTTAATTATTGGTATTGGTTTAGGCGTATTGGCGGCATTACCTATTAACGAAATTCTTCAAATCGGGATTGCAATGGCCGCTGTTATGTATTTAATGCCGAAAATGGTTGCTATTCTAATGGAAGGACTTATCCCAATTTCAGAAGCCGCAAGAGAATTTTTGAACAAGAAATTTGGCGACAGAAAAATCTTTATCGGATTGGATGCTGCAATATCTTTAGGTGAGCCTTCTGTTATTGCAGTTGGTTTACTGCTTGTACCTATTACGATTTTGTTAGCTTTTGTTATTCCTGGAAATAATGTTTTACCTTTTGCCGATCTTGCAGTTATTCCTTTTATTGTTTGTTTAATAGTTGCATTGTCTAGAGGGAATATTATTCGATCCCTGATTATTGGTACTGTTGTCATGTCTTTTGTACTGTTGTTTGCAACCGATTTATCACCTGCTGAAACTCAAATGGCCATTAATGCAGGTATCGATATGCCGGATGGTGCTACACAAATCGGCAACTTAGATAGAGCAAATTTCATTTCATGGTTATTTGTAAAAGTGTTTTCATTGTTTAGATAATGACTCTATCCCAAATTAATAAACTGCTAGATTAAGATTTAATTACATTAAAATTTAGAATAGGGAGTGTAGGGAAATGGAAAAAACAGAATTTTTAAGTCATGTTGATCATTCACTTTTAAAACCCAATCTAACTCATGATGAGGTTTTAAAAGGTTTGGAGTTTGCCAGAGATCATAATTGTGCAGCTGTCTGCATCAATCCTGTCAATTTGGATTTGGCGAAAAAAATATTAGAAGGTACAGATGTTAATATTGGTACTGTTGTTGGATTTCCTAATGGTATCTCTACAACGGAAACAAAAGTATTTGAAACAAAAGATGCATATGCACGTGGTGCGGTAGAGATAGATATGGTGATTGACGTTGGCGCACTTCGTAGTGGGGAATATGAGCGCGTCAAAGAAGATATTAAAGCAGTTGTAGATGCAAGTCCTGCAATTGTTAAAGTGATTTTAGAAACGGATTACCTTACAGATGAAGAAATTGTTATTGGATCAAAATTAGTAGAAGATGCCGGAGCCCACTATGTTAAAACATCCACCGGGTTTACGCCAATAGGGGCAACACTCAAAAATATTGAGTTAATGAGAGCAACTGTTTCTGATAATGTTAAAGTTAAAGCCGCCGGTGGGATTAAAACGCTAAGTGATGCTTTAGCGATGATAGAAGCAGGCTCCGATCGAATTGGAATCAGTAAAACACAAGAAATGTTGGACGAATTAAGTATATTAAAATAAAAACAATGATTATTTTTCGAGGAAAATGAATAGTTTAGTTCCAGCGTATAAAATACAAAGGAACTAAACTATTATCATCTTAATAGTGAGGAGTTTAATCATGAATATTATCCTAGCAGGTGGTATAAACGAGAATAAGTATACTAAAATCTCTGATGAGCTAAAATCGGAGTTTAAAACAAAAGGAATTACGGTTCATACATCATATGTAAATACTTACAATGATAAAGATTTAACTAAATTCGAATTAGACATGGATTTAGTCGTCACTTTAGGGGCTACCAACCAGTTAACAACAACCTTACCTGTTGTTGATGGAATGGGGCTACTCTATCCATGGATGGGGAAAGAAAAAGTATTGAAGGAAATTGGAAGTCTTCAAAAACAATAGGATTTCTCTTATAATATAGGTGGAAATAATTGAGTTCGCGAAACGCCACTTTAGCAGAAATAGTGAGGAGGGAGAACTGTTGGTGAAGCTAATACTGCGTGAATCCAATATCCTACAAAATCTAGATGTAAGTACTAAAGATGAAGTGTTGGAGGTTATGGCAAGGAACTTGTTGAAGAATGGATATGTTAAAGAGACCTTTCCAGTTGCCGTCATGGAAAGAGAAAAATCATATCCGACTGGCCTTCCTACTGCAGGTGTCCAAGTTGCAATACCTCATACAGATATTGAGCATGTCATCAAGAAAACAATTAGTGTTGGTATTCTAGAAGAACCTGTAGACTTTTCTATGATGGGCGGGAGCGGAGATACTGTCCCAGTCAAGTTAGTATTTATGTTAGCTATGGATGAAGCCGAATCTCAACTTGAATTATTACAAAAGATGATGGGCATCATTCAGGATGCAAAGCTGTTGGAATATATTGTTTCTGAAAAGGATAAAGCAAATATCGTAAATATATTAAACTCAGAACTTGGTTAATGAATTACGTCGACGACTCACTACAAAAAGAATTAATAGCAAAAAATAATTGCATAAAAATTAAAAGGGGGTTCGACAAACTTATAAAATTGTCGAATTCTTTTTTTGATTTTTATTCCAGAACCATTATTTATTTTGGTTTATTTATCTAAAGGACCTTAATTATTGGGGATATCCTTTACGAATGGAAAGAGTATGTATTGTTCTAGGTATATGGTATCCTTGCGATAAACAAAGAGGAAAAGCATAAGAGGAGGCGGATGTAAATGGAAAACCATGACACGATCTCAGATGTAGAGTTCGATCGGATTTTTGATGCGCAGACAGAAGAAATAAATGAGCAATTAAAGGGTGAAATTTTAATAGCCATGATTGGTGATGTAAATGCAGGGAAATCATCTACGATTAACCGCTTGATGGGCGAGGAGGTTGCCGCAGTTGGTGCGAAGCCTGGAGAAACGAAGGACGTCAAGAAGTATATCTATAAAGACCAAATCGTATTTGTCGATACACCGGGATTGGATGATATTCAAAGTGAGCATTCAGCGGTGACCATGGAGTATTATAAAAAAGCAGATATTGTGTTATTTTTCTTAAATGCGGCCGGAACGGTTTTATCTGAAACGGAGTTAGCTTCTTTTAAAAAAATTGCCAAAAGCAATAAAGCAATCATTTTTGTTTTGAATAAGATTGACGCAGCCGAGGATATTGGAGGTTTAGTGAAATACATACAGGATCATACGAATTATGATTACGCAGTTGCCCCGGTATCTTCCAAAACCGGCGAAAACTTTGGTATGTTGCAAGATGAAATTTTGAAATTATTAGTGATTGTGGGAAAAGATATCAAAATGGGAAAGCATATGGCGGATAAATCCCGCACAGCTAATAAGTGGATTTTGGCGGCCGGGGCTTCGGCGGCTACAATTGGCGCAATACCAATCCCAGGTGCTGATTTTGTTCCGTTGACCACACTGCAAGTAGGTCTTATGTTACGCTTGTCCACATTATATGGTAAGCCAATTTCCAAAGATAATGCGAAAGAGTTAATTCTCGCAACAATTACGGGGAACATAGGGAAAACTATTTTCCGTCAAATTGTAAAAATTGTACCTGGGGCAGGGACGGTTGTAGGCGCAAGTGTTGCAGGCGGAATGACCCTAGCACTGGGCTATGCTGTAAAATATGCACATGAAAACAACATCGAGCTGACTTCAGAAGCACTGGCCCCGATTTATAAGATGTTTTTGAATAAAAAGTAGGAAGCCAGATTGCTTAATAAAGAGCCAGCTATTGAAGAGAATAGCGTAAGGCTTTGCAACCTGAGTGCCAATATAAATAGAAAAATAGAATAACTTTTTGTATAGTAGCCATACGCAAACTTGCATGATACTAGTATACAGGAGGTTATTTTTATTTTTAATTATGAAGTTCTATGACGACTCGTTCTACTGGCCCTTTCCCGCAAGTATCTTGGGCTGAGAGAAATGGATAGGACGGATTCGCGGAACAGCTTGGACAATTAGCCTTCTTCAACTTGCTAACATCAATCGACGCTCGTTCACCCGACGACAAATTAATGATACTCAACTAACTGGGAGTATTGCGGTGTAGGTTACGAGTGAAGAAAAATATTTGAAGCAGTAAAAGCGAATCCTTTCCTAGTGTATAGTATTATGATAGATGAAAATATTAGGAGGGAATGGCTATTAAAACGAAAATTAGTACGGATTATTATATCGGAAATGAATTGCACGAATTTGATTCGATGTATGGGTATAATCAAGAATATAGGTTACAAACAAATGAAATCCCCTCACTGTGGAGATATATGGACTTTACAAAGTTTTTGAGTATGATAGACTCGGGAACTCTGTTCTTTTCAAAACCAAAATATTTTGTTGATCCGTACGAGGGAAGTTTCTCTAAATACGATTTAGAGAATATTATCCAAATGAATATTTTTGATGATGACTATACGCTTAGGGACTATGTGCAGGAATTAAATGAACATGCGGCAGTTATTTGTTGGCATATGAACGACTCTGAATCAGCCGCTATGTGGGATTTGTATTTGTCTGCAGTAGATGGAATAGCTATTAAAACAAATTATAAAAAATTGAGTATGAGTATTACGGATAGTAGATTCCGAACCTATGCTGGAAAAGTACAATATATTGATTACGAAAAGGATATGGCTAGTAACAATGTATTTGAGACGCTGTTCTATAAAAGAAAATCTTTTAGTCATGAGAATGAATTAAGGTTGGTAGTGTTTGCTGATCCAATTATTGAGGATGGCGGAAATTTGAACGCTTGGGAGACTATGAATGAAAGATATGAAGGGACGACAAAATTGGACCATGAAGGTGGATCGAATATTTCAGTAGATATTTCTAAAATGATTGAAGAAATATACATTGCTCCGTCAGCACCAGGTTGGTTAAAACCTTTGGTAGAATCAATATTAAGTAAATATGATTTATCTGAAATTCCAGTTAAACAATCCAGACTATATGATAATTTAGTCTATTAGTATTCATTTATAGCACGTTTCAAAAATTGAATAGATATTAAGTGAAAATGTCTTAATAAGGGGCGTTCTTTTTTGATACGCAACTAACTGCTGGCTTTAGTGGAGTATGAAAAGAAGGATTCCTTCCTCATTTGTCGAATTGTGATGGCATATGATATTTGGGACGAGGCGCTTAAGGGAATAAACGATATGGAAAAGCGCAGTCTCTGTCATGGGGAATGCGCTCTTTTCAATAACAATACCTTGGTATAATGCACCATTTTTAATCTTAATCTTAATCTATATTATTAACCACTCTACTTCTTTTCTCCTTCGCTAGAATTACAATAACCGTTATTATCCCGACTAGAATAAACACAGTCCATGGAATCATTTTATTAACTGTGCCGCCGAGATCATAGAGCACACCACCCAATAAACTTCCTACGAGTCCTCCAATTGCTAGTGCTAAGCCGTTAAAACCAAAATACGATGCAGTAAGTGAAATTGAAGCTACTTCGGAAATTTCCTTGCTAATCATAGGCTGAAGAAACATTTGACCGAAAGCAAATATGATAACACCAAGGTAAATACCAATAACATTTGGTGTTATTCCTATAAAAAATAAGCCTAGTGTTAGAAAGAAACAACCTAAGGCAATTAGAAAAAGAGAAGAGAATCGATTGGTTAAAAAGTTGATTAGTGGAACCTGGAAGAAGACAATGACAAACGCACCTGAACTATAAATATAGCCAATATTATTATCTATACCGAGCCAATCCATTTTTATTGGAACTGCAATGTACAATTGTGAAAAAAGGAACCAAACAAAAATCATTAAGATTGTAAACGTCATGAATCTTTGATTCGTTACGATTTCTTGTAAATCTTCTAATACCGTCGGATGAGTACTATCTGGCTCTGGCTTAGAGGAGGGTAATCCAATGATACTCACAATGAGGACAAGGATAAACATAATGCCAGAAACCAAGCAAATGATTTGAAAGTCTATTTTCAACAAAAATGCACCAACTACTGGACCAACAATAAAACCTACATTACTTAGCATATCTCTAGTTGAATAAATAATAGAGCGATTATTGGGTGTTGATAGTACCGTGTAGAGCCCATAGCTTGATGGATGAAACAATGCGCCACCAAGGCCTGAAAGGATTGCAGCAAATAAAAGACCTGGGATGTTGTCGACTAGACCAAACATGATAAAGCCAATAGAACGGATGAGAACACCGATACAAATTAATAATTTATAACCAATCCGATCGGAAATTATACCGCCCCACAGTTGAAATGCTTGTTGGAAAAAGCTACGAACCCCTATGATAAGTCCAACTACTGTTGCAGATAGGACCAGGTTTTCTAATAGGTGAACAGCCAAAAGTGGAATAATCATGTAAAAACCAAGTGCCATCATTAGCGTATTAATAAGTAATATCCATAACGCGGCTGGAAAATCTTTATAATTCTGTAGCAATTTCATATGTTGTCCTTTCGTTTAACAATATGTATTCCGCATTAATTGGCTATTAATCCTAAACGAGAAGAGACTTCGAAGGAAACGGAGAATTGGAAGTGGGGGGAAATTGAAAATTGTAGGCACAAACTAACCGTCAGTCGGGGGAATGACCCCCGCTGATGGAAGAAGTTTCACTCTATTATCTCATAAACATACCGCCATTTATTTCAATCGTTTCACCTGTAATAAAGTTGCCTAAATCAGAAACTAGGTATAGCACTGCCCCAGCCACATCCGCAGATTCTCCTCCGCGACCGACTGGAATTGATTTCACAGCGTTTTCTCTGCCTTCTGGAGTATTGAATGTTAGATGGAAAGGTGTATTATCAATAAAGCCCGGTGATACAGCGTTTACATTGATTTCGTATCCAGCTAACTCCTTTGCTAGAGCCTTAGTAAATGTCATTACGGCTCCCTTTGAAGCTGCATATGCAGACGCACCAGGCCCACCACCATTATGAGCAGCTAAGGATGACATGTTTACGATCCTTCCACCCGCTTCTTTCAGTAATGGAAGTGCATGCTTTGTAACTAGGAAAGTACTAGTCACATTGACGTCCATTACTTTATGCCATAGCTCCGTACTCATTTCTTCTATCGTAGCCCGCTCTACTAAATGCCCAGCGTTATTTACTAAAATATCTATTTTATTATGAAAGTAGCTCGCTGCCTCAGCCATTAGGTTTTTTATGTCTTCTTCTTCTAGTACGTCTGCTTGAATAGCAATCGCATTTCTTCCCAAATCCAATATTTCCTTAACAACCTCATCTGCTCCATCTTTGTTTTGACCATAATGAACGATAACATCGGCTCCAGCTTTTGCTAACGCTAACGCAATCCCTCTACCAATTCCAGTTCCTCCACCAGTGACAAGTGCCTTTTTTGAATTTAAATTTATCATTCTATCCATCCTCCCATTATTTTATAAGTTTCTAATATATCCAGTTGCTTCTACCTTTAGAAATGCGTTTTGGGAACACTTCATATAGAGAAGTGCTGCTAAGCTTATCCCGCAAAGTAAAAATAAAATTGGAATATATGTAGCAATGAAATAAACTAAAATCGTACTTAATGTTAGCCCGATTGAAATGTGCGGCATCGTAATGGCAATCATTACTGATAAGCGTACTCGATTCGAACGAGTCATCTCATAATGAACATTCATCGGCATAAGAATCATAGTTGCTAATAAATAGATTAATAGAATACTTATCAAAATTGCCCCAATAATAAAGCTAAATGTGTTTTGATAATTAAACAAAATACGAATGTCATAGTAAAGAAATAGCCCAATTAATATCCAAAACAAACCCGTTAATTGGCTTTTAAAAATCATGGTTCGATAGGAATTCCAAAAGGTCTTGAAGATGTTAACGTCTCCATCCTGTAAGCGCTTTCTAAATACGGCAAACATAGCTAAGGTTGAAGGGATGATACCAAATAGACCCAAACCAATTACAGTACCAACAAGCCAGAGTAGCTGTATAATTAAAAGTAGGTAGATCCATTCGCTAATGACTGAAAAACGTCCCATTATCTGCTCCAATTGATTCGCTCCCTACAAAAATAAATTAAACTATAATCCTAGTAGATCCTTGCGAATTGGTGTGAATGTATCGATTAGAATCCCTTTTTCTAAAGCTATTACTCCATGTTTCTTGTTACTCGGGATAACTAATGTCTCACCAGCTTTTACAATCTGGTCCTCTCCATCAATCGTAAAATGAAATTTACCTTGAAGACAGTAGGTTAATTGTTCATTTGAATGACTATGCTTTAACCCTTCAGCCCCTTTCTCAAAGTGAACTTCCATCATCATTACACTTTTTCCAGGGGGAAATATCTTTCTTACTATCCCCGGTTCTGCGTTCTCCCATTTACCAATCATATTCATACTCCTTTCAGGATTGAAGATGATGTTCAAGTCAATCTTAGCAAAGGATGTATCATAATTGCTTCGTTTATTTTTGTATTGTTATCGTTTTTTTTTGGTAGGAGAGAGAATAATAATAACTAAGGCCCGGCTAATCCATACTCTTAAATACTTATCTCCCTAAAGAATCATATTCTATTATTGGAATTTCCATCTCCACTATAGTTCCAGCCCCTTGTTTAGAAGTTACCTTTAATTCATACTCTTCACCAAAAATAAGCTGAATTCTCCTGCTCACATTACTTAAACCTATTCCCATATTTCCACGGACTTCATTTTTATCTAACATAGTTTGAATTTCATTCAATCGCTCAGGGGAGATGCCACTTCCATTATCAATAATTTGGATAACTAGAAAATTGCTTCTCTTTCTAGCACGGATCGTAATGGTGCCTTCATAGCGAAGTTTTCGTAACCCGTGTTGAAATGCATTCTCAACAATTGGCTGTAAGGAAAGCTTTACCACTTCTGCATCGTGCGCTTCAGGAGCAATATCATAAATGACATGTAACTTTTTTTGAAAGCGATGCTCCATGACAATCATAAAATTTTTCACATGTTCAATTTCGCTATCTACTGTCACCACTTCTAAATTACGCAAGGAATAACGAAACATTTTTGATAATGCTGAAGCCATATCTGATATTTCTTCCGCATCGTTTATTACTGCGTAAGAACTTATTGTTTCCAAGGTATTATGTAAAAAATGTGGGTTAATTTGTGATTGCAATGCTTGAAGCTCAATATGCTTTTTCTCTAGTAGAACAGCTTTATTTTTAAGCTCTGATTCATATAAATTATCAACGAGATTTGCTAGCTCCGTAACCATTTTGTTATAGCTCGAGACAACACTGCTTATCTCGTCCGTTCCTTTTAAAGGCTTAATCTGTTCCCATTCTCCTACTTCTAGTTTTTTCATTCCTTGCTGGACCTTTCGCAATGGAGAAACAATATCTTTTGCAAATGCAAAGGAGATAAGAAGTGCAACGAACAGTGAAGTAATAATAGCAATAATTGCCGTATTTTGAATACTTGAGATGGGCTCAAAAATTACATCTGTCGGTTGCATTGCAACTAATGTCCATTCTGTTTGAGGGGATTGGTTAAAATAAAATCCCATCTCTTCTCCTTCCCAATCATCCATAAAAGTTTTTACTGTTTCATCCTTAAATTTTGAATGAAAATCCTCTCCTATATATTTGCCTAACCAGTTTTTATCTGGATGATAGACAATCCTTCCATCTTTATCGAAAATCCATAATGAGGTGCCATTTTTAAATTGAGCGATATTCCATAGATTCTCTAGTGAGGAGGCATCGATCTCAATCCCTAAAATTCCATTTGGTACAAATGACAAGTTTCCTCTAACTCTACGCACTATACTGATAACATTTTTATTATTGTAAGTACTTTCATTAGATAGTATGCTTATTTTCCCTTTTTCTGGTGTGTTTCGAACTTCTGCATTATACAGATTTTTTGAGGCAAGTGGGTCTTCTCCACTAATATAATAATCACCTGACAAAACGTATTGACCCGTTTCTGCTAATAGATAGATAAGATTAATATGTTGATTTTCCACCATAACTTGATGCATTTCTTTTTTTATTTCCCTTGAATAATAGTACTTATCAAAATGATTATCTACTGATGAATCAAGAAGTCCTTTAACCTCTTTGTTCATGAGTAAAGGTAGTGTAGCAAGCTCCATATTTTGAATGAAGATATCTGTCTGATAACTGGCATTTTCTACAATGTACTCTAAATTTACTTTGGATTGTTCTCTTATTTCATTTGCAGTATGGCTATAAATGAGCCAAGTAATCAATGTAATTGCTACAAGAATAACAATAGAGAAATAGAGTAAGAGTCTTTGTTGAATATTCAATCGATACATGAAACTAATTCACTCCCATTTTTTTACGAAACTCTGATGGGGTTTCTCCTGTATATTTTTTAAATGTTTTTGTAAAGTGTGGGTGGTCATTTAGTCCAATATAGTAAGGAATATCAATAACTCTTATATCCTTTCGCAGTAATAATTCTTTTGCCTTTTCCATTCGCAGTCCAATTCGATATTTCACAAACGTTTCCCCGGTTTCTTTCTTAAATAACTGACTAAAATAAGAAGCATTCAGCCCGAGCTTAGCAGCTACCTCATTCAAACTAATTTCCGTTTCAATATTTTCAGCGATAAATTCTTTTGCAGTTTGAATAGGGTCGATTTCATTACCTCTTCGTTTATGCTCTAGTATTTTGATAATCTCTCTACATTTGTCTAGAAACATTTGATTTGCTAAATTCTTACTCGTGCCATTTATTTCCCACTGAAAAGCTTGTAATAATTGACTTCCCTTATTTTTAATCCTATGGAATAAGACTTCCATAATATGAGATAGAATATTACAATAGTATTTAACTGAAATCGATCTGGCTTCTAAACTAGCTTGCCATTTACCGAACAGATAGATCACTTCTTGCTCGTCCAAAGTCCAGATAGACTGCTCAAGCTGTTGCAGGATTTCTTCTATTTCATTGGCACCAATATAATCGGATTCATTTTCCTTTAAGCCTTCAATACAGCTGACAATTGTGTCAAGAAGTGTTTGTCTTGTAATCGGTTTTAATAAATACTCTTTAACACCATAGGATATTGCTTGCTGGGCAAATTCAAAACGATCATAACCTGATATGATTATCCATTGTGCATGTGCTTGCTGCCCGCGCCACCCCTCAATTAAAGCCAGTCCACTCATTTCTCCACCTTCTATATCTGTAAAAATAATATCAAATTGTGTTTTCTTGAGATAGGGAATGGCATCCTCAGCATAATCTACCTCTATAATCGACTGTGGTTTAAAGCTTTCGTGAATGGTTTTCAGCATTTTCTTTAATTTTAGCCGTGTCATTGGCTCATCTTCAATAATTAAAACCTTCATTCCAACACCCCTCCTACGAAAATAAAAACGTTGTTAATCGTTGTTATTGATTGTATAACAATTTGTCGATTATGTCTAAATCTTAAAAATACTATAAATACGATCGTGAATTTCTTAGCAAACGATTTGGAATTTTATTGAACAGGCTAAAAAAAACACATATCCTCCAAAATCTATCCCATAGATGAAAACGCTTTCATTCCCTAGACTAAGTTTAAGGTTATAAGAAAGGGAGGAATCGATGTGAAAAAAACATGGGCAGCAATTATGAAGCATAAAGCACTTTACTTTATTGCGCTTCCAGGGATATTATTCTTTGTTGTTTTTAAATATATTCCAATGATAGGATCTGTTATTGCTTTTCAAGATTACAACATTTTTAAAGGGTTTTGGGGTAGCCCATGGGTTGGATGGGCTCAATTTGAAAAGATGTTTCAATACTCCGACTTCCTGCGCATCCTAAAGAATACATTACTAATCAATTTTTACGATTTGATTTTTGGCTTTACAGCACCAATTCTTTTAGCGCTTATGTTGAATGAGGTACGAAAAGTACTGGCTCAACGAATCATTCAAACCGTTGTTTACATGCCACATTTTCTTTCATGGGTTATTATTAGTGGAGTTTTTATTGGGATATTATCCCCTTCTACTGGATTAATCAATACATTATTAAATGCAATTGGAGTAGACTCTGTATATTTTTTAGCTGATGAAAGCTATATTCGGTCCATTATTGTCGGCTCAGGTATGTGGCGAGATACTGGCTGGGGAACGATTATTTATCTTGCTGCCCTTGCTGGGATAAATCCACAATTATATGAAGCTGCTGAAATTGATGGGGCAAATCGTTGGCAGCAAACATTGAAGATTACCTTACCGACACTGCTCCCGACAATTATGATGCTACTTTTACTCCAAGTCGGCAACTTCCTAGATTTCGGATTTGAAAGGGTAGATGTTTTTCTAAACCCATTTAATAGGGTAAATGGAGAGATTTTTGATACATATATTTACAAGGCAGGTTTATTAAATAACCAATATAGCTATACCACTGCAATTGGTATTTTTAAATCTGTTGTAGGGTTAATATTAATCGTTGGAGCGAACTTTTTAAGTCGGAAAACAACAGGTAGTAGTCTATATTAGAAAGGAATGATAAAACGATGGCTATCAAAACAAGTAAAGCACGGAAGGTCTTTCTATTTTCAAATATGACCATTCTAATTATTATCTCAATCGTTATGCTATTACCTTTTATTCATGTTTTTGCACAGTCATTCAGTAGTTCTACTGCAATTGATCAGGGAAGAGTTAGTTTTCTCCCGGTTGAGTTTACCTTGGATAACTACAGCTTTGTATTCCAAGATGCTAGTATTTGGCGCTCCTTTGGGGTGACAATATTTATCACCGTAGTCGGGACAATTATAAACTTAGTCGCTACTGCATCTTTAGCATATCCTTTATCCAGAAGAGAACTTAAAGGACGGAAATTCCTATTATTAATGGTTCTGTTCACAATGATTTTCTCTGCGCCATTAATCCCTACATTCCTTGTTGTACAGTCACTAGGTTTACTAGATACAGTTTGGGCATTAATTTTTCCGACAGCAATCAGTGCATTCAATTTATTCGTGATGCGATCCTTCTTTATGCAAATTCCACAAGAGCTAATAGAGGCTAGTCGAATTGATGGGATGGGTGAGCTACGAATTTTATTTCAGGTAGTTTTGCCACTATCCAAGCCAGCACTCGCAACACTTGGGATTTTCTATGCAGTTTTTCATTGGAACACCTACTTTAATGCACTAATGTACATCGAGAACAGAAATTTGTACCCATTACAGATTAAATTAAGAGAAATGATTGTAGATGAGTCCTTTATAGCTGATCCTACATCTAACTTCTATACAGCGATTATGTCCTCTTCACCTGAGGGAATTAAAATGGCGACAATTATTATTGCAACTGTACCGATTCTGTTAATCTACCCATTTCTACAGCGACACTTTTTAAAAGGGTTTATGCTTGGTAGCTTAAAGGATTGAGTATTAAAATATGTTTTAAACTTTTCAAAGTTCTAAAAAAAGTACAATGACACCTAAAAATAGACTACTTCACTTCGTTTTTTAGTGTGCTAATCTAACTAATGTAAGCGCTTACGATATAAAATTTCAAGGGAGGATCAATTATGAAGAATAGAAAATGGCTATTTATATTTGTTCTGGTAATGTTAACAGCTTTCATTGCAGGTTGCACGGAGGAAACTGAGGGTAAAAGCGAGCGTGGGAACGAGAACGAATCTGCTCCAGATAATTCTTTTTCGATTGCTATGAGGACATTAGGAACACCATATGTTGAGAGTCACCCAGAGATAAATGATGATAAATTTGTAAAAGAGATGGAAAGGTTATCAAACACCGATCTTCAGATTCGTCTCGTCCCACATAATGAATATGTAGAGAGAATGACCTTAATGCTTACGTCAAATAATGTTCCAGATGTTCTTCAAGCTAGTGGTGGTGTGCTTGGACCAGAACTTGCTGGTGGTGTGGAGGCTGATGCTTTCTTACCGCTTGACGATTTAATAGCAGAACACGGTCCAAATCTTCTTGAAAAAATTCCACAAGAAGCATGGGACTCTGTAACGTATGACGGAAAAATTTATGCTATTCCAGATTTTCTATCGAATCCTTCTCGTCGAGGTACAGCAATTCGTATGGATTTACTTGAACAAACTGGATTGGAAGTGCCACAAACAATAGATGAATATTTAGAAGTGCTTCGAGCATTTAAGGAGCTAGGGGTTGAACATCCTTACCAAGGCCGCGAGAAATTTAAGTATTCCGATACATTCTTCGGTGCCTTTGATGCATTTCCATATCAATATGAACTGTATGAAGGCCAGGTTGTCCCTAAGTTCATGGCAGGAGATAAGATAAAGGATGCCCTTACGTTTTATAATACATTGTACAAAGAGGGACTTCTATCACAGGAGTTTCTAACAACCCAACAGCCTGAATATCGAAGCAACATTATATCTGGTAAGGTTGGTCTTTGGTCCATGAACGCCGAAGAGGTAAATTCATGGGAACAGGAAATTCAGAATAATGTACCAGAGGCAGAGGTTGCTATTATTCCTTCCCCGACAGGTCCTGATGGGAAAGGCGGATATTATTGGTATGGAAGTACTACACGTTCATTCCTCATTAATGCAGAAACAGAGGTTGATCCTTCAGTTATCATTAAATTCTTTGACTGGCAATTAACAGAAGAAGCCGAAAGATTATTTACCTACGGTATTGAGGATGACACATATACGCTGAACGCCGATGGAACAGTAAATTACGAAATACCAGAAGATACAAATCTACTAAATGCACAGCATTTTTTAAACAGATGGTTATGGATGGTTAAGGATTCTACGTATAACGAGGGAATCTTGGAATTAACTGAGGAAGGCCAGGAGCTGATTCACGTCTTTGATGAAGTATTACAAAATGAAGGCCGTGATAGTATCCAGTTCACACCACCTCTGGAAATATATAGTAGTAACCCAGAGATTAGCCCAGGAAGTGATACCCCGTCGGATATTTGGATGACTGGAGCCGCAAAAATCATCTTAGGTCAAGAGCCAATTGATCATCATGATAAAGTGATTGAAGAATGGTTAAGTAAAGGCGGTACTCAAGCTATTGAGGAAGCTACGGAACGTTATAATAACAAGGATGGTGTCCAGTTACCAAGAACAAATTGGTGATGTAATAGTTAATAATCACTTATCCCCACTTAGAGATTATACACATCTTATAGGTGGGGATGATATTTTAAAATCATGAATATTAAGTAGAAGTATTTAAAGGAGGAACTTTTATACAATGAATAAAACATTAATTAAGTTATATCAACCGAAGAATGGCGTTCTGAATGTACCTTATCAACCAGATGAAACAACTGCTATTATTGAAAATCCACCACGATTCACTTGGATGCCAGCAAAACTAGAAGATGATGTTTATATAGTAGAAATTTCAACACACCCTGAATTTAAACTTGAAAACACATTATCCTATAAACCTGTTTACAACAACTTATTTACACCTGACAAAGTGTTAGATCCGGGAAAATATTACTGGCGTTACGCGCTGCTTGATAGTCAAGATCATGACACAATCATCAGCAACTGGAGTGAAATTCGTCCATTTACTCTTTCAGAGGGCTTACCGGAAACACCTTTAACGGGTCGAAAAACACGCTATGAAAATGTTAGCTTAGCAAGACCACGTCTATGGTTAACAGAAAAGGAATTACCTACATTTCGTGATCAACTAAAAAATGATCCCTCATACTGTCATTGGGATGCCTTTTATAAAAATTCGGTAGAAAAGTATTTATCCCTTCCCTTAATGGAAGAACCTTCACCCTACCCAGGTCATGTTCGAGTTGCTAAGTTATGGAGACAGATGTATATGGATTGCCAGGAAGTACTTTATGCAATTCGTCATCTCAGTGTTGCTGGTGTAATTTTGAATGATGAGGAAATTATTGAGAAAGCAAAAGAATGGCTTCTCCATGTAAGTACATGGGATCCTAATGGTCCAACTTCACGAGACTATAACGATGAGGCTGCATTTCGTGTTGCAGGAGCACTTGCATGGGGTTATGACTGGCTCTATTCCTATTTAACTGACGAGGAAAAAGTGCTTGTGAAAGAACAACTTTTCATTCGTACCAAGCAAGTTGCTGTACATGTCATGGAACATTCAAAAATCCATCAGGTTCCTTATGATAGTCATGCTGTCCGCTCTTTATCATCTGTACTCATTCCATGTAGTATTGCATTATTTGAGGATGCCCCAGAAGCAAAAGAATGGCTTGATTATACATTGGAATACTATAGCGGCCTATACACTCCTTGGGGTGGTGCAGATGGTGGATGGGCAGAGGGACCACATTATTGGTTAACAGGAATGTCCTATATTATTGATGCAATTAACTTAGTTCGTAAATTTAATGGCTACAATTTATATGAACGTCCATTTTTCCATAGGACTGGGGATTTCCCTTTATACGTTTATCCGCCTAATACAAGCAGAGCAAGCTTTGGCGACCATGCAAATTTAGGAGAGTTACCAGGCCTCAAGGTTGGCTATAATATTCGCCAATTTGCGGGTGTTACGGGAAATGGCTATTACCAGTGGTACTATGAACAAATAAAGGAATACGATACAAACCCATATGATAAATTTTACAACAAGGGATGGTGGGATTTTTATTTTGATGACATGATGTATGTTCATGACTATCCTACCGTTGAAGCAATAGAACCAAAAGATATCCCGACTGTTAAATGGTTTAAAGATGTTGGATGGGTAGCTATGCATGCAAACTTGGATAATCCGGATGACCACATCATGTATTTAACGAAGAGTAGTCGTTATGGCTCAATCAGTCATAGTCATGGCGATCAAAATGCCTTCGTACTTCATGCATTTGGTGATCCACTTGCAATCCATAGCGGCTATTATATTGCGTTCAATAGTACGATGCATAATAACTGGCGCAGACAAACAATATCTAAAAATGCAATTTTAATCGATGGAAAGGGTCAATATGCAGAAAAAGATAAATTTCATGCGATTGCGGCAAATGGCGACATTAAAAAGGTAGAAGAACATGATAGCCATGCATATGTTTGTTCCGATGCAACTCAAGCGTATCAGCATTATGTTCCGTACTTAACTAGTTATATACGGGAAACTTACTTTGTTGATCAATCCTATTTCGTTGTCATTGATTCTATTAGTCTAGAGCAAGAAGCTGAAGTTGACTGGCTTATTCATAGCTTAAACGAAATGGACCTTAAGCAGCAATCGTTCGTAATTAATGGAGAAAATGCCTCATTAGATGGACGCTTCATTTTCTCGTCAAGTGGTGAGCTAAACCTGACCCAATATAACGATTTTCCAGGAGTAGATCTAGCTGAATTAGAAGGGGATTCTGTTCACTGGCGTTTACAAGCAAAAACACAAGCAGCAAAGCATCATCAAATTGTAACTCTATTACATCCAATGAAGAAACAAGAGCCAAAATATGTCTCCTATTCTATGGATGATCAAGGGTATTCCAGGCAGTTTTACTTTACAGAGGATGGTAAAACATTCCGAATTGAGAAGGAGAAAGTATTTTAAATACTAGCGTTTTTAATTATCTAACGACACTCAATGCAAATAAAAATAGAGGTGGAATATGAAAAATAAAACCATGTTTTCCATTGCCCTTAGTATGTTAATTGTCTTAAGTAGTGCCTTACCATTTCTAAATGATTTTATTCATGCAGAGGAAACGCCATTTAACTACCCAATTATCAATGTGGAAGCAAGTTCACATGATGGTAATCTACCAGAAAATACAATTGATAATAACTTATCAACTAGATGGTCTGCACAGGGTGTTGGCGAATGGATTCTGTATGATTTAGGCACTATTCAGGAAGTAGGGTATCTAGGAATAGCTTTTCATAGTGGCGATATTCGGAAAACGACAGTTGATATAGAGTTGTCTGTCGATGGCGTGACATGGAATAAAGTTATTGACCAACAGGAAAGCAGTGGCAGCTCTCTAAATTTAGAAGCATATGATTTTGAAAATCAGAATGCTCGTTATGTACGGATAGTTGGCTACGGAAATTCAAGTAATGATTGGAATAGTATAACAGAAGTTCATGTCTATGCACCATTTTCAGGCGGTCCAATTGTTGAAGAAATAGAAATAGTCCCCCCTGGACCAAAGCCTGATGCTGATCCTTTCACTGTCCCGGGGCTTTATTATCCGGATGGGAAAAAATATGTTCCACATAAACCAAACGAAGTTACAGGTAGGACGCTAGATGTTACCGATTTCGGTGCGGATGTTCGTAATAATGAACAGGATGATACTCCAGCAATTATTGCCGCAATCGAGGAAGCAGAATTTGGTGATGAGGTTTATTTTCCGGATGGTACTTATAATTTAATAAGTACGATGCCAGCGGATGTCACAGCACATTTCTATCTGAAAAATGGTGTCAATCTTCGTGGTAACAGTGAAAAGGATGTAGTGCTCGTATCCTACTTTGACTCAAAAGAAGTTCCAAGTAGTAGGGTGATTGCTTCCTATGGAAAACATGATGTTGTCATTTCAAACATGACGATCACTTCAACATTTGATGGCTCCTATTCAGAAGACCCAGGAGAAAATAATCCTGAACATGGTGGACCTGGCTATGGTATATTTATTGCGGATTCCATTGGACAGCCGTCTTATCATATTACGATAAATCATGTAACAGTTGAAAAGTTCAAACGAATGGGTATACGAATTGAGAAAAGCAACAGAAATATCATCGAGAATACGACATTTAGAAATGCCACAGATGTTGGTGGTGGTGGCGCTGGATATGGAGTATCTATCCAGGGCATGCCTGGTATTGACAGACTTGGACATCCAAATGATACCTATTTTAATATCGTTCGAAATAGTCAATTTGTTGGTCCGTATATTAGGCATGGCACATTAATTCAGTACTTTGCCCATAATAATTTAATTGATGGTAATCAATATACGGATATTATCCATGATGCAATTGATTTACATGGTCAAGGGGAATACTTAAATGAAATTAGCAATAACAAAATTGATGGCGTCATACGTGGTGGTATTGGTGTTGGAAATACTGGTGGAACTCCGCCGAACTCTCATTCTTCATCGGGACCGGGGAATTATATTCACCATAACACATTGACGGATACACGCGATGGAATCACTGTTATTATGGGATCCCCAGATACCATTATTGAGAGTAATACAATTGTCAACACAAGAGGACCTGAAAATGCTAAAGGGATTTATTTAAAGAATGCCCCGCGCACGATTGTAAAAGAAAACAAGATTATCAATAATAAGGCACCTGGATTTTGGGGAATTGTTGTTGCTGAGGATTTCGGTGATACAAGGAATGGCAATAAAGGTGCCGGAATTCCTCAAGACATCGTTATTGAAAATAATAAGATTGTTAATAATACAAATGGGATGAAGTTAGAAGCAGGAAAAGGGTTAATCGTCCAAAATAATTTGGTTAATAACAATCAGCAAGAAGACTTTGTCGACCTTATTTCTAAGGAAGAGAACGATGACGATGAGGTTGATTATACAATTTATACCCTCAATCCAGCGGGTGACGCATTAATTGATATTGAACGACCTGACAGCAATTATGGAGTAATTAATCAAGAGCTAATTGATGCAGGAGCAGCAGATCGAAACTACTATAAGTATTTTAATATTAAAAGCAATGCAGACAAGTCAAAAGGTAGAATCGCCTACTATCAATTCGATATTGCTGATTACGAGGATATCGACCAAGCAACATTCCAGTTAACCGGAAAAATAGGGAGCAACACGACGTCTGTATCACTTGCAATCTATGGAATTACTAACAATGACTGGATTGAAGAAACATTAACTTGGCGTAATGCACCAAATGTTGCTTTAGATACCGTAGAGGTAACTGGACTAAATGAGACTGCATTTTATCTAGGAACCATAACTGTAGACCAAGCTGAAAATAGTAAATATAGTATCGATGTTAGTTCCTTTATAGAAGAAGGAAGTAATCAGAGTGTTAGTTTAATGGTAGTAGATATCGAAGGACAAAATGGGAATGTTAATTTATATTCTCGAGATGAACAGAATACTGCAAGTTGGCCAAAACTGGTTATTGGCGCAGTAGAGGACTAAGTTGAAAAAACCGCTAACCTACAAGGTTGGTGGTTTTTTGTACGCTAATTACAGGTGCCTGTGTTAGAAACTATTCTGTGTATTCAATGTAATTGCATAAAAATAGAAAGGGGATACCGACTATATAACACTTTGTCGATATTCCTTTGTTTTTTATCCGAAAAGTGTGAATATTTAATTTCAGGTACCTGTGTTGGAAACTATTCCGTGTATTCACTGAAATTGTATAAAAATAAAAGTTGGATATCGATTATATAATGCTTTGTCGATATCCCTTTGTTTTTTTATCCAAAAAACATGAATGTTCATAGTTGCGCCTGACACAGGTACTTTCCAATAAGCGCTAAGAAAATAGATTTTTGGCCGAACGAAACCATAGCTTCATATTGGTAATTTTTGAAACTCAACAACCACAAAACAATATAATGGTGTTTTTCCGCAACGTGAAAATGAGCCCGTATATTGGGAACTTGAATGAAAATCATATTCCCACAGTATATTTGACTGATAGGTGAACTTGAAGTTTGATTCCACTACGCATAAGTAAGGGGTGCTTGATTACAGGTACAAGTCACGAGAACTGTAAATGTATTTATTCAGTTGTCTGGGATAGACTATTCTGCATATCAAATATAAATGCACCTTGCATAGTGATCGAAATGATAACGGTATCTAAAGTAGGGCAAGCCGATTCGTTAGAAAACTATTGTTCTTAGGTCTATAATGAGTATATATTCACGTATGACAAATACTAACAACAGGAGAGATTCATATGGAAAACTTTTCGAATAAAGTAGTATTAATTACGGGAGCTGCGGGTGGAATTGGTATGGCTACAGCTAAAGCTTTTGCAGAACAAGGTGCAAAACTAGCATTAGTCGACCTAAATAAAGAAGCTTTAGAAAAAGCAGCAAAAGATGCAGGATTAAACGATGCTTTATTGCTGACGGCAAACGTAACAAACGAAGATGAAGTGAAAAAGTTTGTTGATGACACAGTTGAAAAGTACGGAAGAATTGATTCATTTGTAAATAATGCTGGTATTAACGGTGAATTTGCAAATATTGTCGATCAAACCGTTGAAAACTATAAAAACGTATTAAATGTTAACGTTATCGGGGTATTCCTGGGTCTAAAACATGTCATGAAAGTTATGATTGAACAAAAACAAGGTTCAATTGTCAACCTAGCTTCTAATGGCGGGTTGCTTGGTGCACCTGGAATGAGTTCATATGTAGCTTCCAAGCATGCAGTAATTGCCTTGAATAAAACAGCAGCACTTGAAGGTGCAGAACACGGCATTCGTTCAGTTGCAGTTTGCCCATCTGGTGTGGACACGCAAATGATGCGTTCTATCGAAAAGAATGCAATGCCTGGTCAAGAAGAAGAAGCCAAATCAGCATTTGCAGCAACAGTCCCAATGAATCGCTATGCAGAAGCATCAGAAATTGCAGATTTAATCACTTTCTTAGCATCTGATAAAGCGTCATTCATATCAGGATCTTACCACCGCATCGACGGTGGACAAGGCGCTACTTCGGTTTAATTTAATTAAGAAAAATTATTCAACAACAATTGCATGAAACAAGGGGATACCGACTATACAACACGTTGTCGGTATCCCTTTGTTTTTTTATCTGAAGTCATGAGTTGTCATAAATGCACCTAACAGATACTTTTCACTACCACGCCGGGAACAAGTACCATTTAAATACTAGGATTAACTTGATAGAGTAGTTTCAATATCTGTCTGTTATAATATCTGAAATGTGACATAGGATATGTTAGGAAGCTACTTTAAAGTTTAAGATGGGGGATGGATAGTGTGCTTTTTTGTAGTGAGTGTGGCAAGGAATGTGCTGAAAACACCAATTTTTGTTCTACATGTGGGAATTCGCTAGTCTCTTCTTCCAATTCATTAAAAACTGATTCAGTATCTACTAATGGAAATGTAATGAACAATGGATCTGTATATGCTATCTTAGGATGGGTTTTCACTGCTATAGCAATTTTGTTTTTCCCAATCTTATTTGGTGGTGGTGGCGTTATATTTGGATACTTGCATAGTAAAGTTGAGAAAACGCACGGAACCATCATTATGATTTCAGCAATCACATGTGGATTATTCGGAACAGTCTTAGGCGCAGGTTTATGATGCAGATAGTTTAACTCAGGACCTATAGTTGATTTCAGGTGTCTGTGTGGGAGACTACTGGGCATATTCACTACAATTGCATAAAACAAGGGGATACCGACTAAACACATTGTCGGTATCCCCTTGTTTTTTATCTGAAATGGGTATGTGAATTGGGAGTTAATTGTTAATGACAAGGTCAAACCTCATGATATAATAGACCTAGTATAAAATGTAGAATGATAGAAAAAGAGGGATTTTTTTGCAGTTTAAGGGTAGAATCTTCGCCGTCATTATTGTTGGGCTTTTTAATGTACTTCGTTTTTTTTATTATAATGTTTATATCGGTTTACCTTTTAAGATGAATTTCTTTGTTTTAACAGCAATATTTTTATGGATTGCCTGGTGGTGTGGAAAGTATTATGATCGAGCGGAATACTTTTCGAAGAAAGATCCTTTAACAGATACTTACAATCGCCGGCAAGCGGAACAATATTTTGAAAAACTTTCGTCAAAAGATGATGAAAAGTTGGGTGTTCTAATGATCGATCTTGATGATTTCAAGAACATCAATGATACATATGGTCATTTAATAGGTGACGAAGTATTACTAAATTTCGCGACGGGTTTAAAAAAAGTTGTCGCAAAAAAGGACATAGTCATACGATGGGGAGGGGACGAATTTATTATTCTTGTCCCTAGTATGTCAGAGGATGTTAACATGACAACGATCGAAGCGTTCGAAGAGGACATTAAAAACAATCTATCCAGTGATTTACCCCCGATTGGCTTATCCGTAGGCTTCGCGCTTTACCCGGATGACGGAGAAGATTTTCAACAACTTATACGACAAGCTGATTGTGATATGTATGGGAGAAAGGGAAATTTACATCATAACCTGAAGAGATGAACCGTCAATTAACAGGTAATACTGCAGCAATTGATTCTTTGAAGATGACGTTTAAAGATTCTTATACACATCCAATGCTAGAATAGCTTGGGGATGAAAGGTTAATCTCTTGTTCACTGCACATCAAAGAGAAAACCTTGCTGAGCAATGCGTAACATATTTAGAGCCGTTAATCATGTTTTTGCAGTGTTTAGCGGAAAATAAAATAATTATAGAAGAAATAGCCGCATTGGATGATAATGTGGCTATTTATAATGTAATTATTCTATGGAAATGCTACTTGCTAGGATAAAAGTATTGCAGGGAGTTTAGATGCCGGGTGTAAAGGCTTGGTCCAGACACATCAATTTTCAAAATATGCAGAATATTCATTGACTGTGTTAGAATTATCCAATAGTATATTGGTGAGATGTCAAGTGATAGTGTCAGGTACCTGTGCTAGAGACTATTCTGCACATTCACTACAATTGCATGAAACAAGAAAGGAAATGTTGGTTTTATAACGCTTTTTTGATTTTCTTTTGTATTTTCATCCGAAGTCATGAGTTGTCATAATTTCACCTTGCACAGGTACCTTTCACTTAGAAAGATCATCTTGAACACACTTTTCAATTAGATTTTGTATTTCTTTTGTTTTCAATGTGAAATGGATCTGGGCCTTATTGATTTGCCTCCAGGAAAAGTTTTTGTCGTTAAGAACATTGTAACAAAAAGGCAGTCAATATGGACTTTATCAAAATCCATTCGTACAAATTACTATTTATTATTAATCTTATAGGAGGAATAATATGTTTAATATTCAGAATGTTGCTTACTCTTACGACAAAAAAAATACTGTTCTAAACAACGTAAGTTTTAATTTAAATAAAGGAGAACTATTAACAATTGCTGGCCCTAATGGAAGTGGAAAAACAACGCTTATTAAGTTAATAGTAAATTTACTTAAAATTCAAGAAGGGGCTATTTCCATTAATAAAACTTCCCATGATAACCCATCGTTTAAAAAAGAAATTATATATTTATCTAGTGAGGATTTTTTACCGGATTTTTTAACAGGTAAAGAATATATAGAAATGATATGTGATTTTTATGATACACCATTGGATAAAGAAAAGTTATCTCGGTTAGTAGAGTATTATTCTTTAGATTCTAAATTAGATCAATTGATAGAAAGTTACTCTCATGGAATGAGGAAAAAGATTCAATTAGTTAGTGCATTTATGATTAACAATAAAATTATTATTATAGATGAAACATTGAATGGTATAGATGTGGAAGCAAAAGAAGCAACCAAACTATTATTTGTACAATACAAACGACGTGGTGGTTCCATAATAATGTGTACCCATGATTTAGAATTAGTTGAAGAGATAGGATATAGGGTGTTACTCATAAATAATGGTGTAATATATATAGATGATCTTATTGAAAACATTCTCAAGACTGGTTCTAATTTAACAAATGTTTTTAAAGAACTTATAGATTATGAGGGCATGAAAAATGAAATTGAAAAATATTTTTAATTTACAAAAGCTATATTTCCTATTTATTTTAAGAAGAATTCTAAGTGTGGGTATAATAAAAGAGAAAATATTTAAAGCTTTCATCTTTATTGCTACAGTAGTAACTATTACGGTAACCACAGTTTTTCTATATAATTTTTTAGATGACACCGATGTTTTCGAACAAATTGACTTTATATATTTTATTATTAAAATGCAAGGTGTAAATATTATCGTTTGGACGATGATTATATTCGTTTTTACTAGAATTATTTTCTTGAAAAAAGGGGATTTCTTAAAAATAACAAATCAGTTGCCAATTACACATAATGAAAGAAATAGTTCATTTATTATTTTTGAATTGCTTATGTCTTTAACTATTATTTTTGTAATTAGTATCGCCGTTATTATTGCAGTAGTATTACGCACTAACTTTCACTATATTCCTTTACTAATTTGCACAATTTTTTTTACGAGTTTAACAGGATATTTATTATTACAACTGATTAATTCCATAATCATATACGTACTAAATTTAATTAAATTCGAAAAAGTAAGTGCACTCGTTTCAATTCTAAGTTTTATTGTTATGTTGGCAATATTATATCTAGATATAATGCATTCTATAAAAAATATAAATTATAAAACTGGTGAATTTAATCATTGGTCCCAATTTTATATAGAATTGTATAGTAATTATGGATTTATTGTTACATCCTTAATTTTTGTAATAATCATTTTTGTGCTATTAATGATCATTCTTTATATTCCTAATAATTTCGGATCAGAAGATAATCTATATTTTAAAATTAAAAAGCCTACTAAACTTAGACTAACCATGTTTAATTTGTATATTATACAAATATCGAGAAGAGTGGAAAACATAACAACTCTTATAATTGCATATTTTTTATCGATTTCTTTGCTTTCTCTAGATATATTGAATCCGTTATATGCCATGTTTTTAGTTACTACATCAGGACTGTATATTTATAGTCAAACTGATTCAATTAGAATAAATTACTATAGATTTAACTATAGTGCAATTAAAGATTATATTAATCTAATTATCAGTCAGTATCTATACATTTTAATAACTTCATTACCAATATTGATATTAGGGCTTATTATAAATAAAGGTAACGTTAATCTTTATGATACTCTAATTATTTTTGGTCAATTACTTTTAATAATTATACTTTCAACTTTGATTGGAATTCTATTCCCGGCAAAAAAGGACAATCCATTCTCACCTTTTATTGGATTTTTAATAGTCGTAATAATTTCAGGATTTATATCATTAATAATACAATTCTTAAATTTATCAAAACTGTACAATAGCATATTAATGATGATTTTATATATTTTCGTTATACACATAAGTTGTTTGGGATTAAAAAAACTAAAGGAGGAGTTTTTACATGAAGATAGTTAATATTATCATTGGAACTCTAGTGTCAGCTGTGATAAGTACGTTAATAATCGTAGTATTTAGTTTGATCAAGCTGATGTTCACTTATGATGAAGTTGGTTATACAACATCATTTTTCAATTCGTTATTTGTAAATGTCGAGGAAAATACCGAGGGCTGGGATTTATATACAAGTCTAGGGGTGAATACCGAAAATTTAACACCTATTATTTTAACGATTATCTTTTTTTGGTTTTTCTATTTAATTTTAACTAAGATCTATATAGATAGAAAAAATAAAGTAATAGATAGAAAAAATAAAGTAGAAAATGTACAGTAAAATATTATGGTAGATAAAAAAATAAATATTTAATTTCAGGTACCTGTGCTAGAAACTATTCTGTATATTCAATACAACTGTATGAAAATAAATGGGGATACCGACTATATAACGCTTTGTCGTTATCCTCTTGTTTTATTATCCGAAAAACATGAATAGTCATAGTTGCTCCTAACACAGGTACCTTTTGATTATCCAATGACGCACATTATAGGTACCTTTTAAAAATTGCATAAACAGAAATAGGAAGTCAACCAGATCAAAGTTTGGTTGACTTCCGTTTGTATATTTATTTAGAAATTTAAATTGTCATAAACGCATCTCGAATTCAAGAATTGATAGTGTCCTGATTAATTACAGTTACATCAAAATTCATGTTCTTCTCCGAATCCTAAAACGATAACTTCTGTTTTATCATAGTCTTCTAATAGCTCGGCCAATTCCTGGTCTCTATCCATCATTTCAGTAACAATCGGAAATCCTGCTAATAAGAGATCATAGTTTTTCTGGGAGGCGGCAGTTTCTTTGGTAGGAAAAGTATGACTTGGGATAACATATTTCACTTCCAATAGATTTTTAACAGTGTAGGCTGCTTCTTTTGGTCCCATGGTGAAATGACCAGATGAGGACAAAATAGCGACTGTTGGTTTATATATATCTTGAATGAGCTTAATATCCAACGTGACAGCAGTATCTCCAGAATGATATAGCGTCAAGGAATTTTGAAATTCAAAAACATAACCAGCCGCTTCGCCCGCATACATGGGGGGGCCTTCGGTTTCACCATAAGATGAACTATGCTTTGCCGGCACCATTGTAGCAATAACGTCCTCTAAAGTAATGGCGCCACCAAGATTAATTGGATAAACATTCTCCATACCTTTTTGCATTAAAATAAATGCTAATTCATATTGCGCGACAACTAAGAGCTTGGAATTGACTGCCACTAATTTGTCGAGACCACTTGTATGGTCAAAATGTCCATGTGTAAGAAAAACAGCATCAATCGACTTGTAAAATTCATCGTTGTCTAAGCTTTCTGGAAACCCTGGATTCATGTCAAAGAATGGATCAATCAGATATCTTTTTCCCTCGTTGCTTTCGTATAGAAACATAGCGTGGCCTAAACGTAATATCTTCATTATAAATACCCTCCTTCAAATTAACCCTCATAAAAGGATTTGCAGTGATTCAGTTTCATGAACAAGTGTATGAAACGAAGGTTAAGTTTAGGTTAAGAAATAGAAACTAATATTTAGGTGCAATTTTAGGTGTTTGCATTTACCTTGATTTCATTGTCACTTCGCGGTTCTGGTGATGAATGATGTGTTAATGTCTGTAAATCATTATATCTCGAGAGATAAATCAGCAGTTTAATAAAGATGGCAAAACGTTGAATGGGGACTTGGGCTCTAATCTCTTTTCAAGATAAACAAAAAACACTGGAATTCCCTCGGGGGATATTCCAGTGTTATGGATTTCTTAAAAGGTGCTTCCTGTTCCATGTTTATTGCAAAATTGATCCGCCATCAATTATTAATTCGCTTCCCGTTACAAATTTGGATTCGTCGGAGGCTAAGTATAGAACTGCATAAGCAACATCAGTTGGTTGACCAAGTATATTCAAAGGGATACCCGATAGTGCTGCTTCTTTACCTTCTTTGGTCCCTACAAATTCTTTGATCATTGGTGTTTCAATGGTTCCCGGATGGACAGAATTTGCGCGTATATTATATTTTCCATAATCTAAAGCTATATTCTTTGTCAAAAGTCTGAGGCCGCCTTTAGATGTGTTATAGGCAGGATTCCCAAGACCATAAATACCAGAAAGAGATGAAATGTTGACAATACTACCTGCCCCCGCTTTTTTCATTTCCGGAATAACAGCTTTAATGCCTAAAAACGGTCCTTTTGCATTAATATCCATGATCAGATCCCATGTTGATACTTCTATATTCTCAACGTTTTGCATAATTTGACCTGTAATACCAGCATTATTTACGAGTATATCGATTTTACCGAATTCACTTATTGCAGCATCGACCACCGATTTCCATTCATCTGCAGATGTAACATTATGTTTAACAGCAATTGCTTTGCCGCCATTTGATTTGATATCCTCAACGACACTCTCCAATAAATCAAACTGCAAATCAGTCGCCACAACTTTGGCACCTTCATTTGCAAATAATCTTGCTTCTTCTGCTCCTTGGCCACTAGCCGCACCTGTAATAATTGCAACTTTACCATCTAATCTTCCCAAAATAATCTCCCCTTTTAACTGTTTTTTTAAGAATTTATTAGTGATAGTGAGACTATCACTATACAGACTATTATAATATGTTTGTTAGTGAAACTCAAATAATAGGGGGGGTTTCGTTGATGCCTTGATAATCACTCTATACTCTAGTAATCTTTTTAATAAAGGTGGAGTTTGTAGCATGAGCATAATAGGTGGAGACAATAAGTCTGGATTTAATAAAAGACTTAAACGACAGACAAACATAATTGATGCTGCGGAAAATATTTTTAGCAGGCAAGGATTTGAAAAGACAACCATGCAGGAAATAGCTGATGAGGGAAGCGTAGGCATTGCGACAGTTTTTCGCTATTTTCCTAAAAAGGATAAACTGATTGTGGCAGTTGCGGTAAATATATTAGAAAGATATATCACGATTTTCCAAAGATATGCCGATATGGAGGTTAGCTGTTTTGAAAAGGTGGACAGATTGTTTGATTTTTTCATCGCTCAAAACAAGCCCGAGAACATAGTAAACGCTCAGCTGATTGAAGCGTTCGAAAGTTATGCTTCTCTTTTAAATGAGCCCCTTGAGGATATTGCTGAATATAATAAAGCTCAAAAAAACATATCAAATATATTTGCCGCGATCGTTGAAGAAGGTAAAACAGATGGTTCCATCCGCTTAGATATCCCAACTTGGGAAGTGCTAAGCTCGATTATGAATGCTTTTGGTATTTTCTCAAGGAAACTTTCTTTATTTGAGAATATCCCTTTATTAGAATCTGATTTACCTCCCGAAAGCCAATTAACCATCATCAAACAGATATTCATGGCGTATATAAAAGCGAAATAATTGGTCGCATAAAATAAATAATAGATGGAATTAGAGATTGAAGGATAGAACAAGAAGCTTATAAGTATATGGATGATTATAGTCGGTTGTTAATGCTATAGAGGGGTTGATAAATGTTTTAGGCACCATGTTTGGTTGAAGGTAAAGGATGTGAGGTAGATGGGAAAAACTTTTGATTAATTGCTTTGCTACCCTTTTGCTAAATATGCCTGAAAGTTTATTATTAATCATCTCAACTAATGCGATGTGGGCGGTTTTGATTCTGGTAGTCTGGTTGACTAGGCCAATAAAAAGAACGCTAGTATATAAACAATTAAAAAGTGACCTATAAAAAATGTGCACGCTTCTAAGTATAGAAACGTGCACATTTTTTTTACTTCTTCAAGTAATTGATTAGATTTTCAGCTTGTTGAGTCAAGTTTTCCTTTGCATCCACAGTTATATGTTGTTGCATTGGCTTATTATTCATATGCTTAAGGAACTTTTCTACAAAGTCTGCTGCTTTCTGTTCAGATCCTTTATTCAGATGATGTTCAGCTTGTTTTAAACTATTTTGAAGCTGATTTACTAATGGTCCACGTACATCGTTTGAATTGATATATGCCTCTAATTGCCCAGACAACTCAGCTAATAGTAATTCAGCTGATTGTTCAGGCTCAACTGGGACAACTTCTTTTTCATAAGTCAGTTGGAAATCATCGTAGTATACACCTTTTGTTGTAAAGAAGTTAGACGCTCCTGCAAATAATCTAGCATATTTAGCACCTTCTGGAGCTTGAACAGTAGCGTTGACAGTTTGCCATTTACCATGTCCACTACGAATATGAATAATATTCACACCATCTTTATCACTTCCAACTTGTTTTCCAGCTTCATCAAAATAACGTAAGAAGAAGCTTGCACTTCCATCTTCTAAATACATTTCAACAGAACCTGTATAGTCAACACCTGCTTCGATTGGTAGTAAGTCGGATTGAACAAATACTGTTTCAGTTGTGGAAGTATCTGTGACTTTTAAGCTTTTCTCATCACTATTGCTCTTTTCCTCCGAGACTTCAAATGACACGTTATCCGTTATATTTGCAAATAAGGATGACCAGCCTGGGATTGACCCATCTTCATTTAAATCCTCTTCAAATCCTGGATTAAGAATGGGTACATGCACAGTTTCATATTCAGGTACGACTGGTAATTTACCACCATCAATTACAGGAATCATTTTTAAGTAATTTGGTTCATTAATAAAGTAAATGTTTTGATTACCTTCCGCATCGTATGCCAATTCCATAAAGGACAGTTCTGCTCCAGTATCAATTAAGCTTACATGATCTAAATCAGCTGAATTAGGATCAACGACCGCTAACTTTCCGCCAATATCTGTGTACAATAATCCATCATCACCAAAATGAATATGAACTGGTCGCCACATTCCCCGTTTAATAATATTCGGGTAAATATTTTTATGTTTCACAATTTCATACGTATTGGGGTCCATTGCAAATATAAAACCATCAACCGCTCCCCATAATAATCCTTCGTCATCAAACGTCAAACCACTAATCATCGGTGACTTCCCAAGTCCTGGTAGTTTAACTTCAAATTCTGTGATTTTTTTCTTACCTGCGATATCCCAAACAAACATTTTTGCATTGTCTGCTGTTGGTGCAATATCTAAGCCACCCCGAATTGTCGTAGAACCATAAATTTTTCCATCTTTCGTTGCTAGTCCTACAATACTATGATCTTGGACGACGTTTCTATATGTCTCTCTTTCCTCTGTTTCAGGATCATAAATTGTTAATGTACCACCTAATTTTTGATAATCAGGAATTGTCCCTATTAATAACTTATCATTTTCAAATTTCATAATGTATGGACGATCCTGTTCATAAACATCTTTTAAATTGAAGAGGGTATTCATTTTCAATGTATCGGTATCCATTTTTTGAATAACTGCACCTGCATAAATTCCAAAATACATATCTGATCCATTCCCAGCAATCATACCTTCAGCTTGTCCTTGCGCATATGATAGGAATTCACCAGTTTTTGTATTATATTGTGCTCCCCTAGGTCCACCAGGATATGTCGTCATATATAAATTCCCGTCTGGTCCTAATCCTAAGTTATGCAAATCTAATGGCTGATCCCCACGAATTGCTAATGGTAAAATTTCCTTTGTTTTCTCAGCAATGTTAATCGTCAAGAGTTCTCCATTTCTTTGGAAATTTACCAAGCGGATATCCTCTTTACCATCTTCACTGAAATCTGAAAAACTTAAGCCACGCCAACCTGCTGCGTTATCAATTCCAGTTTCTCGTGTCTCTAACGTCTCTACATCAATCTCTAGAACTTTTCGGTCATTAATCACATATGTTTTATTATTATGGACAGGTAATTGTGTGAACCCGAAACTGCCAAAATCCTCAACTGAGCCATCATTTTTCTTTCCAATGACGACGTCCTCAACCCATTTATCCGCAACTAAGTCATAAAATACAATTGCAGTAGCATCACTAAATCTGACGGCTAAAAATTCGCCTACCACCGCCATATCATAAGCAAACCCGATATCTTTATGATCCATCTCTAAAATTTCTGGTACATTTTTTGTGATATTTTCCTTATCAGTTGAATCATTCGCATTAATCTTATAAACGCTCCCAGTGACACCTAACCCCGCATAAATATACCCATCATAATATGCAAGAGAACGGACATAACTACTATCACCTTCGTCATCGATTTTTCCAAAATCAACAAATTTGTTCAAAGACGAGTCATACTTAAAGATTTTTCCTTCGCCTTCTTTGTACGTCCCGATATAGACATTACCGTCTTCATCTGTCGTACTACTCCAAAACTGATGGGCGGCATCTGCAACACCATGATTCGTGACCGATTTAGTTTCGGGTGAATAACTCCATAACGTACCCACATTCCCTGCCGCTAACCCCGCAATATACACTGTTCCATCTGAAGCAACGGAGTGCGTCCATACTTGTGAAATCCCTGCCAGTTGTGCTGTGAATAGCACTTTATTGTCCACGACATCAACTGCACTAAATGTTCCGCCGTTAGCCGTGGTATAACCAACACTTCTTCCATTTTCAACACCAAAGACAGCAGAAGTTAAGACAGCCCCAGTTGCTGGCATACCTAAATTTACTTCTTCTTTGAAACCGCGATCCTTAAGTTTAGCAACCACATCCTCTTCCTCAGTTGTTGCAGCCAAGCTACTAAATTGAAATGAGCTAAAGACCAATAATAAAATTAAAAGACTTGAATAAATAACTTTTAAATACTGTTTTTTCATTTAAAATCTCCTTATTATTAATGTATTTTAGAGCGATGGAGAATCAAGATAATAAGAGAGCGCTTACATATAATGCGTCAAAACACCTCCAGAATCATTGATAATTTAGACGAAATAAGAGTTATCTTCATCTTAAATAGAAGGCTATCAGAGTGCTTTTATATAGACAAGTCTTTAAGAGGTCTTTAATCTAATGAGTTAGACTATTTTCATATTTTTGATTTATTGGCATTTAAATGTGTATTTTAAAGGAGTGAGTGAGCTATTAAGGTATTACTGGAAAAGGATATGAATAGCTAATCCATAAATCAATTCTACTACTACGATGCCTATACATGCCGATGAAGGATTCCTTCTCCTTTTGTCGAATTGGGTAGATAGAAGGAAGGGGCTACCTTGACTTTATTAAAGAATCTACCGGAAGGTTCAGTTGCTTATGGATAGGCACTCAAAGTTAACAAAGGGGGATGATTTAATCATGCAAGTAGATGAGTTATTAAAAATATATAAAAAGGTTTTCAGCTTGAAAAATGGATATAAAAGAACTGTTAAGTTACATAAAGTGGTACTTTTCTTTGTAATACTAACAGGGGCAATGGGTGTTGCACTTATTATTAGTAGTATATTCTTCAAAAAAATTATTTTTCTTGCTATAGTACTTTATCTTGCATGCTGTGTAATAGTAAGTCTAGTAATTCAGTTCATTTTAAAGCGGAAATATAATGATGTTCATTACTTGGAAAAGGAATCAAACGCTGAATTTATTGATAAAACTTATCAGACTTTAAATCTTGATTTCCGAGATGATAGGGTACTAAATACAATCGAGGACTACTTAAATTTTCATTGGAAAAAGGAGAAGAATAAAGTATCATTCCTAACTCTATTTAAACCTGGGATGTCTTGGATAATAATTATTTTCCCGATTTTACTATCATACTATGTTAAGGAGATTGATCATGATGTCATGTATTTTCTTGTAATATGTTCAATATATATTCTCGCCTTTATACTTATGTTTTATGTAGTTAAAATAGATATAAAGAATCGCTCGAAAGATAATTTAATAATGGGGATGTTAGAAATTTTAAGTGATCAAAAAATCATTAATCTTCGCAGAGACTTGGCGATAGATGTTATAAGTCTAGTACTATCAAATGGGCATTTTGATAAACTCTCCAAAGAGATATTAATTGATGCAGGGTATCAAAATATTGTCGAACAAAATATGTCACAGTATATTTCTTCATTAAACTCAATTAAAGAAAATATGGATGCGAATAAGCTACAAGACGTTATTAATGACTGTAATCATTTTATTGAAAATAAGTTTGAAGAGAAATAGAAGAGGTTGGTTTAATGAACGATAATTCCTTGCCTTACTTTTACTGTTATGAGATTATTTCAAGAAGGGTGCAAACTTAAGTTTCAGGTGCAAGACACTATTCAGATAATCAATTACATATAACAAAAAAGGGATATCAACTGTATAACTTTTTCGATATCCTTTTGTTATTCAAATTCTTGAATTGTCATAATCGCACTATGCCACCATTAATCTTCCCTAAGTCATTCGAATAACTCCGCTTTGTCATTGTCATCTGGTCCAACTAATTTTGCAAGCACATCTTCATAACCGTAAATACCACCGCAATCTTACGGTAGGCAAGCTAGTCGTTCCTCATCTTGTCCGAGAATCTTCTGTTCTGATCTTTTCCAGTATAATCCTAATGTCTATTCATCGCCGAAGTTATCTGTGTACAGATAGCCTTCTTTGATTAGGGGTTCTCGGTCCATTGTTTTACTCGGATGATAATTTAATCAGTTAATTGAAAATCGAATCTTGACGCTATGGCGATTATTGGATAGAGTTACTTATTATCGATAGATTTATTGAGTATTATATAAGTTCAGAAGAACAGGAATTTGAAATACATATTGTAAGCGCTTTACTGAACAGCTGTTAGACTTATGCGAAAAAAGGATTGAATTTATTGGAGGGGAAAATGTGGAGAAGATAGCGGTAATTGGCTGTGGAACTATGGGGCATTCTATTGCACTTAGTGCAGCTTGGGCAGGATATGACGTGAAGATGCAAGGGATAGATATTGCAGATGTAAATAGGGGACTGGAAAGCATCCAGGTTAAATTACAAGTGCTCATTCAAAATGGGTTAATTGACGAAGTGGAAGCGCAGTTGATAAAAGCTAGAGTTGAAACGACGACATCGATTGAAGAACTTGTAGTGGGGGCCACTTTTATAATTGAAGCTGTTCCAGAGAATATTGAATTGAAGAAACAGCTATTCAAGCAGTTAGATAGTTTATGCAGTATGGATGTTATTTTAGCGAGTAATACTTCTGCACTGAGTCCAACGAAAATTGCTTCCGAGACGAATCATCCAGAGCGAACAGTGATTACACACTTCTGGCATCCGGCACATCTTATTCCATTAGTTGAGGTTGTCCGTGGTAATAAAACAAATGATGCTACTGTAAAGAGATCATTGGAATTGATGATCGAGATGAACAAAAAACCGATTGAAGTAAAAAAGGAAGCACCTGGATTTGTCGGGAATCGTCTGCAATTCGCCCTTCTTCGAGAGGCGCAACATATTTTGGAGGAAGGCATCGCGTCTAAAGAAGATATTGATGCGGCTGTTGTTTACAGTATAGGACGTAGATTACCTGTAACGGGTCCAATTTTATCCGCAGATATGGGTGGGCTGGATGTGTACCAGGACATATCGAATTACTTGTATAGTCATTTATCTACCACGCAAGAATCATCGCCTAGCATGAGTGAACTTGTAGATGAAAATAAGCTTGGAAATAAATCAGGTGAAGGCTATTATAAGTGGGATACAGCGTTCTCTGAAGAGGTGAATAATGCGAGAGAAAAGGAGCTTATTCGCTATTTAAAACAGGATATGGGTAGATAAGAAGATGTTCAGATAACATTTAATTACTTCAACTAAAATGTGCGCTTATCCCTTGTCCCTCGCTTGGGACAACGTATGCTATTGAGAAGGGAAGTTTGTGTTAGAAGATTGTAAAATGCTGCTTTCATGAGTCCTTTCTCACATACGGGTAAAGGAGGTTTGGACATGTCAATATTTTATGAAGATGAAATACGAAAAGTAAAAGCCAAAGCCAGTCCGTCTGAGTTAAAAGAAATCTATTCACAAGATCCGCGCGTTAATGGCAAGATGGAGAGTAGAAATAGACAAGTTTTGCTTGACCCTAGCACACGGAAAGATGAACGCTGGCGGTAAGTTTAAGGTGCCAATACAAGACACGATTCCCAAAATATCATATAAATGCATATAACTAAAAGGGATATCGACTGTATAACATATTGTCGATATCCTCTTGTTTTTTATAACGTCGTGAATTGTCATTATTCAATTTTGAACGGGTACCTTTTCACTGATTGTTTCTACTGGACCCGGTTTCCGTTAGTGTCAGTATTTAAGCCCATGATCATCAGTATTTCAAATGCAGACATAGTTGGTAGTCGATTTGCAAATGTGATAGCGCTTTCACGATTCAAGAATCCAAATGCCTCGATTTCGTTATCTATGCTAAATTCAGTGGGCTTTCTTATCAAAGAATATAATCTAACGACATGGCTAATGACTTCGGGATATGTATTTTGAATGATAATTAGCACAGCTGGTCCTTGCCCATTTTCGCTGATACAGATTTCATGTACTTCCATATTGTCGGCGTCTTCTAGTCCTTCTAAGTTCAGTTCTACTTCATCCTTCAACATTTACATACTCCTCTACAAATTAGTAAATTATAGTACAGTGGATAGCTTGGCATTAACCCCAGCAAAAGCTTCAATTTGTTTTTGTTTAAAAAGCATCAGTAATTCAAATGCAGGCATTTCAGGAAGTTCATTCGCAAATTCAACAGCAGCTTCATAACTACGGAATGAGAAACTGTCGATTTGACCGTCGATGACTAGTTCTCCCTTTTCTTTTTTTAAGGCGTACAGTCTGACGACGTGACTAATTCTCCCAAGGGAAATCTCATGTATCATAATGATTGCTTCCCGACCATCCCGACCGCTTATGAAGTTATGTGCCTCCATATTCTTTCCTGCGATATCCCCTAAATTCAGCTTAAGATCATTCCCCAACAATCCCAATTCCCCCTTGCAATCTCTCTGTAGAATATACAAACTAGTGGCTATACTCCCACTATGATTATAGAACATTCTGCCTATAGTTGTCGATAACTATTTTTCAGAATTCGTAAAATAAACAATAATTTTACAGAAATGGATTGTCGACTAAAAAATATAGTCGACAACTCATTTCTAATGTTCTTTATATAGAAGGAACTTCTTTTGAAGAACTCTCTAATACCTCTCTCAATTTCACCAACATTCGTTGTCGTCTTTTTTTTATACCCGCAACAGAAACACCAGCTTTTTCAGCACACTCAGATTGCGAAAGCCCTTCAACGAAAAACGACTGGATAAATTCTCGTTCAGCATCATTCAAAACTTTAAATGCAAGACAAAGCCGATCGGACCATTCATCGATTGTTTCTGGACTTTCAATCTCATTCAAAAACTCCAACACATCTTCCTCGGTTTGCATCACATTCTCCTCAAAGTGAACCTCCTTCTTTATCAAATCGAGCATAGCCCCTCGAATACTCCTAGAAGCAAAGGGTGCAAAATGACCTCTCTCTTTCTCATAACGTGTCCAAGCCTGCCACAAAGCAACGCGACCAGCCTGCCGAAAACTGTCATGATCACGGTATATATTCAGCTGTCTCAAAGCTGCAGAAATCATTGGTTCATATTGCGTAAGTACCTCTTCAAAGTTTTCCAATATACGGCCCTTTCGACCGTGCACGATACAGTTATTCCCGGGTAAGACAATCGTAGAATATTACTCGAACTGAGTCGAATCGATAAAATTCACAAATACCCGTTTATTATTGAGTTTTGTATGTATTTTTAAAGCCTGGTTAAAACACGTTTGTTGTTATTATAAAATGATTTTTATGGGGAGAGAGTGGTCTGTAAATGTTGTAGGTGAGGAGTTTGTCAGGGGTTCTGGAGAACTGTTTTTTGTCAAGTCGGTGAAATTCAATTTTGATGGGGTGAAAGTTGAATTATTGTAGTATTTTTGGAGTGAGGTGTGCAGTGTGCATTTAGTCGCTTAAATAGATTTGGTGAAAAAAGAGATCTTATAGACCTGAAGCAAGTGATATGGCAGTTGCAGGCGCAATGTTAATGATTATCCCAGAAACGTATACAGATATCGCGGGGGTAGTTATAGTAGGCGTCCTATTTGGATTAGATTGGCTGAATAGTAGAAAAGCGGAACGAGGGAAAGTCGAATATAGTTGCGGGAATAGTAAAGATGGGGAGAGCAACTCTTGGTGGGTTGCTCTTTTCTTATATAAGAATGACTTACACGAAAGTCTACCATCAAGATCACTCTAAAGTAGAATGCGATTTCACCCGTTAGAGGGAGGTTTGATTCTTTTGCTAGGTCTATACTAAACGTAGTTCCATTTTCATAGTGAGAAAAAAGAAGTTTCAAGGAGGAGATCGCCAGCACTTATCTATAGAAGAACTATCTAAATCACGGCATTCTGCTTCTTTTATCAATATTTCAGGCTGAGAAAGAAAAATGTAATGCGTGGTCAGCCGGTTTTCTGATAGGGAAGAGGAACCAGTTTATCAGATGTTGCAACATTAGCAGATAAACAAAGTTATCTAGCTATGAAAATGAGGAATGAACTAGGTTTCATTACCAAAAGCTTGAACACGGTACTCATAAGTGCAAGGAATAAAACTAAAAACAACTATTAGGAGGAATTTTATAATGAGTCTAAAAAAGAAATTGGCAATGGGTATCGCAACTGGGGCATTGGCTGTAAGTATGATCGGTGGAGGAACGTATGCTTATTTTAATGATGTGGAAGTGAATCAAAGCACTTTTGCAGCTGGTACTTTGGATATTAATGTTGCAGGTAACGATGCAGACAATGCAATTATCAATGTTAGTAATCTAAAACCTGGGGATCATATGTTGCGTACATTTAACCTAAATAACACTGGTAGCTTGGATGTATCCAAGGTATTGTTGACATCAAGTTATACGGTTTCTGACTATCATGGTGATAATGCCGTCACAGACGACTTTGGTGAACATATTAAGGTTAAGTTCCTTGTCAATGAGGACAAAAGGTCTGATGTTATCTGGGAAACTACTTTAAAGGATCTTAGTGAAACAGACGCTGTTGCTAGAGATATAATTGGAGCAATTCTTGGCGGAGAACGTAGCGGACTAAAGGCAGGCACATCCGATAAACTTCATGTTCTGTTCGAATTTGAATACAAAAATGAAGATCAAAACGTTTTCCAGGGAGATACTCTAAAGCTTAACTGGACATTTGATGCAAAACAGACACTTGGGACATTTAGATAAAAAATACCAAGGGAGGAGAGCACTTCTCCTCCTTACTTTTATTTCACCAGAACCCCAGTGTTCAACTTACATATATTTCTCAACACATAACTGAACTTGTGTTTTGAGGAATATATTTAATGAAAGTAAGATAAGAAATTGAAAGGTGGAATCGGGTTGGAAAAAAAGCGGGGGCGCAGATACAGGGATAAGGGGAAGCAGAGTCTTTTCTTAGTAATTGAAATGGCGCATACGTGTTATTTGAATGTCTCCCAAGGGATCACTACCAGAATCGAGTTGAGAAAAAAGCGGAGGCGTCGATATAGGAAATCAGATAAACAGGGTCTTTTCATAGTGATCAAAATGGCACTCATCTGTTATTTGCTCATCTTCGGTACCAGTTACCTGACGTCCAACACATCAGCCTTTTACAGCAGTCAGTCGACAGTAGAGCAGACGATTACTGCCGGTACATGGGAAGATGAGACGAATGTATGCAGTGAGGAAAATGTGGAATCAGGCGATGATGTTGACTGCGAAGAAATGGAAGAAGAGCCTATTGTAGAAGACGATATAGAAGTTGAAGAAGATAGTGAGCCGGCTGAAACAGATAGTGATGAAACGAATATAGATGAAGACACAGTCGATTCAGATGCAGGTCAAGAGGAAGAACAACAAAATCCTGAAGAGGAAGATCAAACACCTCCAGAAAACGAAAATGAATTCGAGGATAATGCTCCTATAGAAGATGAAGAACAAGAAGATGTTGCTGAGGAAGAAAACGAAATGAATGATAAACAAATAGGGAAAACAGGGGAAGTAGAGGGGGATCATCATGAAAACGAAGAAAATCAGGAAGAAGAAGACGAAAAAAATAATGAAGATAATGAATAACATCGTTTCCACCATACTGATGGTTTTGTTAATTACTGTGGCGTCTGTTGTAGTTATCACGAAAGCTTCTGGCGGAGAGCCACAACTCTTCGGTTACCAAATAAAAACAGTTTTGTCGGGATCCATGGAACCAGGAATCCAAACGGGTTCGATTATTACCGTAAAAGAGGCCGTGGATAAAACAAACTTCAAAGAAGGCGACGTTATAACATTCCTGGCAGAAGAGCAGATTTTGATTACCCATAGGATTACCGAAGTTGTCGGAAGTGGAGATTCTGTACTTTACCGGACAAAAGGTGATAACAATAATGCTGTGGATATGAATCCGGTTTTAGCTACGAATGTAGTTGCGGCGTACACAGGGTTTACCATTCCTTACGTCGGATACTTTGTTAACTTCTCCCAATCGAAAAATGGTGCATTTCTATTATTAATTCCCGGCTTTTTATTGCTGATTTACTCAGCTTTTACAATCTGGCGGGCATTGTCACAACTCGAACTGCCTCAGAAAAATCAATCGGATATTTTGGGCGGAGATGGAGAGAAAAGTACATCTTAAACCAATTGCTAAGCAATAAAAGGAGGCAAATTCATGACCAAGCTGTTTCGGCTCTTCCCGCTTCTTTTATTGATTAGCGGAATATGTTTCTTACCTGCAATTAGTGTCCTTGCAAACGATGAAGATGGTGTGGAACAGAATGAAATAGACATCACACTTTCACCAACTGATAATTTATTTAATATCAGTAATATGAAGCCTGGCGACTGGGCGCCCCGGACGATTACGGTCAAAAATTCCGGAAGTAAAGATTTTTTCTATCAAATGGAGCTGCAAAACAACGGGGATACCAAACTGTTTAATGAAATGTTGTTAGAAATAAAAGTGGATGCCAATGAGTTGTACAACGGTAAATTAGCTGAATTTAATTCAATCGTCACACGTGAACTCGTAAGTGACAGCAAGGAGAATTTAGACATTACAATTCGTTTCCCAGAGCATCTGGGGAATGAGTTTCAAGGAATGGATTCGTCATTTGCTTTAGTTTTTATCGCCGAAGGAAAAGAAAGAGGAACAGCAGATCGAGCCGTCGCAAATGGGAAAATCGGCAGTAACAATCCAGCATCATCCGGCTTCACCCTACCAGACACCGCAACAAGTCTATTCACACTACTATTATTCGGCACAGCCTTAATCGCAGCTGGTATTGTATTGATGATTGTGAAGCATTATAAACGGGAAAAAACGGTATAAGATAATCGTGAAGTAGAATCCAATCAACTAACACTTGATTGGATTTTTTGCGTTTTTATTGCACCGTGCAACGTATTTATTTGGATTTTCTAATTATCTCTGTTTCTTGAATTATGGTAATATAGAATCAACATAGAACAATTGAGTCTAAGGGAGTTAGGGTGAGGAATGGAAATGCTAAATGAAGTAGTTGATGAAAAGAAAGATGACATGCTGAGTGCTGGACATTGGATGACGCCTTTTCCACATGTCATCGAGGTTGGAAAAACCTATAGGGAAGCCGCGATCATGATAGAAAAGTTTGATATAAATTGTCTGCCTGTCGTGGATGAGTTCGGGCATCCAGTAGGTTTGGTCACTTTGAAGAAAATCATGAACTTATTTCTCCATGGGAATCCGGATGAGGAAATTAGGAGTAGTGTTCGAGTTCGTGATTTAGTGCTTATTAAACAAGATGCTAATTTAATGGATGTCTTTAAGATTCCTCATAAACAGTTTTTGGTAGTGGATGACAGTGGGCAACTCGTTGGTATTTTGACGAATCAGGACATCCTGGATGGGTTTTCGAAGTATATTTATAAATTAGAGCAAGCCGAGAATAAAGCTGATGTGCTGAGTGTTATTTTGGAAAAAGCGTATGAAGGAATTGCAGTTGTAGATGAGAACGGGGTTTTATTGGAGTTTAACGAAGCGTACAGCCGCTTTACAGGTGTGAAAAGTGAAGATGCGATTGGTCGACATGTAACGGAGGTGATTGAAAATACAAATCTTCATATCACAGTGAAGACGGCTATTCCAGACCGAGGGGTACTCCAAGTGATTCAGGGACAGCCTATGGTTGTCCACAGAATACCACTTTGGAAAAATGGAAAAGTTGTTGGCGCGATTGGTATGCTGATTTTTGAAGGTGTCTCAGAGGTTTATGAAATTATTGAGAGGCTACAAAGTGAAAAAATGAAAAATTCGGCCGAAAGAAAAATGATAACGACTGAAATAGCAGAAGATAGTCGTATAACGATGGATCAAATTATTGGAACGAGTGAAAGTGTATTGCAGGCAAAACGATTAGCGCGAAAGGCTGCAAGAACGGCGGCTACGATTCTCATTTCCGGGGAAAGTGGTACCGGGAAAGAAGTGTTTGCTAAGAGTATTCATCATTTGAGTCCCTATTATAATGGTCCATTCATCAGCGTGAATTGTGGGGCGATCCCTGAAAACTTATTTGAGTCAGAACTCTTTGGTTATGAAGGGGGTGCGTTTACGGGTGCTAAAAAAGAAGGGAAACCAGGGAAGTTTGAACTGGCGCAAAATGGGACGATCTTTCTGGATGAAATCGGAGAGTTATCTCTCTTACTACAAACAAAGTTACTACGTGTCTTGCAGGAAAGAGAAGCAGAAAGAGTAGGGGGCGTGACAAAATATCACGTGGATGTTCGTGTGATTGCCGCAACGAATCGGAATCTTGAACAGATGGTTGAGGACGGAACATTTAGAGAGGATTTGTATTACCGATTAAATATTATCCGTTTGCATTTGCCGCCTTTACGTGAACGAAAAGAAGATATCCCTATATTATTAGCCTATTTTTTGAAAGAAATATGTGAGAAATACAACATCGAGAAAAAACAGTTTACTTCAGCTGCCGTGTCATCTTTAGCTAATCATCAATGGAAAGGAAATATCAGAGAACTCGTGAACACCATTGAACAAACTGTCATCATGAGTGATCAGGTAATGATTGATAGTAGCGATTTACCCAGAGTGATGCGGGAGCAATCAATGGATGACGGGACGAATCTGACGTTAATCGAACAGGCAAAATCAGTAGGGGAAGAAGCTGAAAAACAACTTATTTTACAAACATTAAAAGAAGTTGGTGGAAATAAGTCAAAAGCGGCGATTAAACTTGGTATTCATAGAACGACATTATATCAGCGATTGAAAAATTACAACATCTACTAATATGTAGTGTCATCACTACAATGTGTAGGATGTTGTAGTGAACACACTACATATTTGTAGGATAAGATTGAGGTTCATTTACATAGATAATAACAAATGAAAAGATTAATATTTTAAAAAATAAATGGCCTACTTGCCGTCAATAAAGGAAGTAGGCCCTTTTAATATGACTAAATCACCTTTATTTTCATCTGAAAATGGCTATTTAAAATTAGTTGGCATGCTTCTTGCATTTAAGTAGTGTGAAGAGAATGGAGTGATGGAAATGGAAAATTATAAGCTTTTCAGATCGCCACAATTAACGGTATACGGGCGAGATGCATTTAATCGGGTAGGTTCAGAAACAGCTCTCCGAGGAAAAAAAGCTTTAATTGTAAGTGACGGAATTATGGAAGGCCTTGGGTATTTGGATCAATGTGTACAACTTTTAGAATCGGAAAACATTGAATGTGTCGCGTATATAGGCGTGAAATCGGAACCATGCGACAAGTATGTAGACGAAGCGTTAGCTATATTCGATGACAATAACTGCGATGTCATTCTTTCACTTGGTGGAGGTAGTTGTATTGATACGGCAAAAGCAGTGGCTGTTGTGGCAACAAACGGTGGATACATAGGGGATTATATGGGTGGGAAAAAGATGGCCACAAATCCATCTGTTCCCCATATCGCAATTCCTACGACAGCTGGAACTGGATCAGAGGTAACAGATGTCACGGTGATTACGAATTTAAGTAGTGATGAAAAAATGATGATAAAGCAACCGGCCTTTATGCCGGCAGTTGCGATTGTGGATCCATTCTTAACGATGTCTTCCCCTGCTAAAGTAACAGCAGCTACGGGCGTGGATGCTTTATGTCATGCTGTGGAAGCCTATTTATCTAAAAAGGCACAACCGTTAACAGACACACTTGCACTCTCCGCAATTACATTAATCGTCAAGAACTTAAAGCAAGCTTATAACAATCCAAAAGATATCGATGCAAGAGAAGGCATGTCAATTGGGTCCATGTATGCAGGAATGGCATTTACGAATGCGTCTGTTGGCCTTGTTCACGGCATGTCTAGACCAATTGGTGCACTCTTTAATGTCCCGCATGGTGAATCGAATGCAATGCTACTTCCCGCAGTTCTAGAATTTAGTCGTGTGGCATGTACGGAAAGGCTTGCAGTCATCGGGCGTATTTTTTCCGAAGAAGCATTACAAATGGATAACGATGAGGCATCTGAATTTGCAGTAGAGCAAATTAGAAATCTTTGTTTAGATCTTAAGATTCCTAATTTAAGATCCTGGGGAATTGAACAAGACAAATTTGAAAGCGTTCTCAGTAAAATGTCAGTAGATGCTTTAAATAGTGGTAGCCCTGGTAATAATCCTCGAGTTCCGAATCAACAAGAAATCGAAGAATTATACCAAACCTGCTACGATTATCAATTTTCAGGGAGCAATGTCTATTAACTAGATATGGGGTGAAATTATGTTAGGTATGATTGGTTTAATTGGATCTCTTGCGTTATTGATGTTCTTAACGATGAAGGGCGTTAACATTATCATTGGCGCGATTATTAGTGCAGTTGTTGTTGCTATAACTGGGGGTATTAACCTTGAGGTTGCAATGACTGAACACTATATGACGGGTTTCACAGGCTATTTTGCTAGTTGGTTCCTAATATTTCTATTAGGCGCAATCTTTGGTAAGATAATGGAAGGCACCAAAGCTGCCGATAGTATAGCGAAGTGGGTAACCGATAAACTGGGTCATGCTAGAGCAGTATTCGCAGTTGTTGCCGCTGCTGCCATTATGACTTATGGTGGGGTTAGTCTGTTTGTTGTCGGATTTTCGGTTTATCCAATTGCAGTCTCGTTGTTTAAAAGAGCGAATTTACCTCACCGTTTTATTCCAGCGGCTTTAGTATTCGGCTCGATTTCATTTACAATGACAGCACCAGGATCACCGGAAATTCAAAACCTTATACCGACTCAATTTTTCGGAACGAAGCCAACAGCTGGTGGGTTGATCGGCGTACTTATGGCCCTCATAATTATGACAGCTGGTGGTTTATACCTGGGGCGTATGGTTAGAAAAGCAACAGCAAATGGGGAAATCTTCTCGTTACCAGCTCAATCTCAGAGAAGAGAAGATGAAAAGAAAGAAAAGGAAAAAGCAGATAAAGAAAATGGCGTGAAAGTTAATAATGGGGCACTTCCACCAATACTGCTCGCCGTATTACCGCTCATTTCTGTCATTGCCATATTAAATATTATGGCGAACTTTATGTCTTCAACGGCAGCGGCACTTATCTCGTTATCAAGTGGTATTTTCCTAGCTAGTGTGTTGATGGCTAAATATTTGAAGCATTTCTGGGATGCATTGGCTCAAGGGGCGCAAGATGCATTAGTTGCGGCGGCCAATACATGTGCGGTTGTCGGGTTTGGTAGCGTTGCCGCTCAAGTAAATGCATTTGATAGTGTAATAGATGCACTCATGAGTATTCCAGGTCCACCTATGTTGGGACTTGCGATTGCAGTTACCTTAATTTGTGGGATAACAGGATCTGCTTCTGGTGGTCTTGGTATCGCATTACCAATCTTAGCACCAATATATATGGCTCAGGGAATTGATCCGGGATCTATGCACCGAGTTTCAACGCTTGCATCAGGTGGTCTGGACTCACTCCCACATAACGGATATGTCGTGACGACAATTCGAGCGATTAGTGGAGAAACACATAAACGAGCATATGGACCAATCTTTATATTAAGTGTAATCATTCCAACGATTGTCATGTTCTTAGCTGTATTCTTATATACAATATTTTGAGGAGGAATAAACAATGACGAAAAATATATTGAAAAACTTTATTAACGGTGTATGGGTAGAGGCAAAAACAGAGAAGTATGATCCAGTACCAAATCCAGCAACAGGTGAAATATTAGCGGAAGTTCCAATTTCAACTGCGGCTGATGTAAACGATGCAGTTGAGGCCGCGTCAGTTGCGTACCGTACATGGAGTAAAACAGCTGTACCAAGAAGAGCACGAATCTTATTTAAATATCAACAGCTTCTAGTCGACAATTGGGACGAACTTGCTAAATTAATTACCATTGAAAATGGGAAGAGTTTCAATGAAGCTCGCGGTGAAGTACAACGTGGTATTGAGTGTGTTGAATTTGCGGCAGGTGCACCGTCACTAATGATGGGGAAACAATTGCCTGATATCGCAACGAATATTGAGTCAGGAATGTACCGTTATCCTGTTGGTGTGGTGGGTGGAATTACACCGTTTAACTTCCCGATGATGGTCCCTTGTTGGATGTTCCCACTGGCGATTGCAATGGGGAACACATTTATTTTGAAGCCATCAGAAAGAACACCACTTTTGGCTAATCGCTTGGCGGAATTATTCCAAGAAGCAGGTCTTCCGGACGGCGTATTTAATATTGTTCACGGTGCACATGACGTTGTCAATAGCATTCTTGAGCATAAAGATATTCCAGCTATTTCATTCGTAGGATCAGAGCCAGTCGCGGAATACGTCTACAAAACAGGTGCTAGCTATGGTAAACGTGTACAAGCATTAGCAGGTGCAAAAAATCACTCAATCGTTATGCCAGATGCTGATTTAGATGCTTCTGTTAAAGAAATTATCGGCGCAGCTTATGGTTCAGCAGGCGAAAGATGTATGGCTTGTGCAGTCGTTGTTGCGGTGGGCGAGGTTGCAGATCCACTCATTGATAAATTAATGGAAGCTGCTGATGGCCTTAAAATCGGTAACGGAATGGACGATGGTGTATTCCTTGGACCAGTTATTCGTCCAGAGCACAAAGAAAAAACAGCGAATTATATTGAGATTGGTCTAGAAGAAGGCGCAAAACTCTTACGTGATGGACGAGAAGATGAGTGTATGACAGGAGAGGGCTACTTTATTGGGCCAACTATTTTCGATAATGTAACAACGGAAATGAGAATTTGGAAAGAAGAGATTTTCGCTCCAGTCTTATCGATTGTTCGTGTTGCAACGCTTGAAGAAGCAATTGAGCTAACGAATAAATCCGATTTCGGAAACGGCGCATGCTTATTTACACAAAGCGGACATAGCGTTCGATACTTCCGTGAAAACATTGAAGTTGGAATGCTTGGTGTTAACTTAGGCGTTCCTGCACCAATGGCATTCTTCCCATTCTCAGGATGGAAAAACTCATTCTACGGCGATTTGCATGCGAATGGATCAGATGGTGTCGAGTTTTATACAAGAAGAAAAATGATAACATCTCGTTGGTCGTAAAATAAGCTAGATAAAAGGCTGCAAGGAAGGGTAATTCTCTTCCTAGCAGCCTTTTTAGATTTCTTTTCGCATTCGCGATGAGGGGATGTTGAGTTCTTCTCGGTACTTACTAATCGTGCGTCTTGAAATTATAATGTTGTTTTCCGATTTAAAATGATCGGCTATGTTTTGATCGGATAGTGGTTTTTGCTTGTTTTCATTTTCAACAATTCTTTCTAGAAGCGCTTTCAATGTCGTCTGAGAAATGTCATCACCGTCTCCTGTTTCCAGCTTTGAAGTGAAAAACAGGCGTAAATCAAATGAACCCTTCGGTGTTTGAATGACTTTATTGGTTGTTGCGCGGCTAACTGTTGATTCGTGCATATCAATTTCATCGGCTACTTCCTTTAATGTAAGTGGTTTTAATGCGATGAAACCATCCGTGAAAAAGGCTTCTTGTTTCTGAATAATGACCTTCATAATTTTAATAATCGTTTGACGACGTTGTTCGATGCTGCTGATTAACCAATTATAATTGGCCAGTTTCTTTTGAATATATTTTGACGTTTCATCGTTTGAAGTAAGTGCATTCGTGTAGTTGTTCGCAACATGAATTGTAGGTAAATAACGATCATTTAAATAAAATGAAAGGCCCTTATCCTTATATTCTACAATAATATCAGGATTCAAATATTCCACTGAAAAATCAGCTAAAGAAGCGCAAGGCCTTGGATTTAAAGTTTTAATAAAGTCGGTTATTTCTTTTACTGTCTCTAGTGAAATTTCCATGATAGAAGCGATTTCATTCCATTTGCGATTGGCTAGTAAGTCCAGATTATATTTAATTAAAGATTCTGCCAATTTCCGCCCTGGGTATTCATATGCGATTTGTAAAAGTAAGCATTCTTCTAAATCTCGGGCACCTATACCAATTGGGCCAATTTGCTGAAGAAGATGTATGCCACGCGTAATTTCCTCCATGTCAAATTCTTCATGTGAGGGGAAGTCATTTTCTGTAATCTGCAAATAACCATTATCGTCTATATTATAAAGTATGAATCGAACAAGTTTTTGATCTCGAGAATCCCTAAATAAAAGCATTGCTTGCTCAACTAATTGACTCCGCATATCGATATCATCACTTTTTATCTGATCTGTTAGCGGTTCAGAAGTACCCCTAGCTATTGTATTTCTTGATCTTTCCTCATAAAGATGATCTTGCGCGTGTTCCTCTAATTGAATTAATGGGTTTTCGAGCTCTGCTTCTTTTATATATTCATAAAGTTCATAAGTAGAATACTTTAATAGTTCAATAGCTTGTCTTAATTCAACGGTCATCGTTAGATTTAATGTTTGTTTCTGTTGGAGAACAAGTTCCAAGTATTCCTCCTCCTAGCAATTATGAAGCTAATGTTTGCGCAATTACAATTACTTACTATTATAACACAATCACTTTTTGGGTCTATGCAAGAAACTGATTTGAAAACAAACTATAATTGCAGATTCGTAAAAAGAAATCCAATCAGCTATTAAGTAAATTTGCACAAGAAAATCATGTGAAACTCGTCATAGAGAATGTCGGCTATAACGGGACATCTATTTTTACACAAGCAGAATTCACAAGCTTCCTAGATGAATATTTCGAAGACGATGAGTCAATTGGCGATTTAATAGAAGTGGGCCATGCTTATTTAAATAGATGGGACATTCCTAAACTCCTGACAGAGACAAAACATCGCTTGTTAGCCATTCACCTTTACGACAACAACGGCATCAACGACGACCATCTTCCTATCGGAGAAGGCAAAATGGAATGGCAGCTATATTTAGTACCATTCAAGAACACAAGAAATCAATTGTGAATTTATCTTAGAATACAGTCCAAACATCCCCTTGGACAAGTTAAGAGAGGGTAAAGAACTACTCCAAACAAAACGCGTATTTTAAGTGCTTTGGTAAATACAATCCAATTGCATAAACCGAAAAAGGAGTCCGATTAGATTAATACCTAATGGGGCTCCTTTTGTGTTTTTTATCATAATTGAACCTTGCATAGCTTACCTATTTTTCAATCACAACCTAGTTAAAGTCACGACTTTGTTCTGACAACATAAGCTGATTTACTAATTTTTGATCTTTTCCTATTCCTAACGCTTCTATATAAGCGTACAATACCGCACCAAGTGTCGGGGATAATTTTGTTTCGGTAAATGTGATTGTTTTTTGGGTTTTGCTAGAATTTAGCTCTTCTTGTAATAACGCCTTTATGTAAGGTTGATTGGCGACGCCGCCTACGAGTGCTAGTGGTACGGTGGTAGTTGAAAAATTTGATGAAACCAGCTCAATTCCCGTTACTAATGATTTCGCTACTTTTTCACAGGAATGTTTCGCAATTTCGCTACCTATAATTGCTTCATCTGTTACGATTGGCCCCATTTGGCTAAGCTTTTGGATTGCCTGTATCGGATTGGTGGAAAATCCGTTTGAAGCGATTAACCTTAATCCCTCAATATCCACTACATTCCAATAGTTTAAAACGCGATTTATTAGCCGTTGGTCCTCCAGTCCTGCATTTTTTGAAATGATTTCGTAAATAGCCGCGTACGATAAATATCTTGCGGAGGCATTGGAATCATAATGGAAATCTCGCGCTACGAATAGTTGCCCGGTTTCTGTTTTACCTAATACTGTCGATCCTGTGCCTGCGATTGCTAACAAACCATGACTCCCCAAAAATGCGCCGTATTGTGCGATTTCGGCATCGTTCACTATGATTACTGGACAATTTATCCCTGGTAATTTTACGTATTCTGTAGCCCATTCTTTATCATTGGGTTTATTTAATCCAGCAAATCCACCAACAATACACGTGACGGCTTCTGCGGGTTGATTTGCCATCAGTAATGCATCGGCTATTGCGGACTGGACATTTTGTTCTGGATTTCTGTTTTTCTCTGGATGAGCGCCTCCTTTTTTGGAAAAAGCGAGGACTCTTCCTTCAAAATCAGCAGCAACAACTCGGGTATATGTTCCGCCGCCATCGATGCCCAATACAATCCCTTGTGTCATATCAATTGCTCCCATCTCTTATTTTTTAACATGCTGAAAGTAGCGATAATGATAGATAAAGCATAAGATGTTCACGATTAAGAGTACTGTATAGGAGATAATCCACGTTAAATCTATTGTAAACCATGCAGACCAAAGCTCCATCCCTCCATAGAGCGTGGCTTCTTTGACCATTAGGAAATTATGAACAAATCCCAAAGTGAGAGAGAGTATGCTTAAGCCGCCGAACATAATAATGATTGCAATATAATTGCTTTTTAATTTACTGTTTTGTGCTGGATCTTTTTTAAATAAAAAGGAATACATTTGTTCGAAATATGTCGTCACGCGATTAAATTTGGAGTTGGTTTTTTTTACCTCAACATTCCCGAGTATTGGTTTACGTAAAAATGTTTCCCAATCTAATGCGCGTTCAGTAATCCCGGATTTTGCTGACAACTCTTTATGCACTTTGTCTTCTATCTGTTTTATGTATTGGCCAGCTCGTGACATTCTTCGTACTTCACCGTTCCAAATGAGGATGATTAAATTACACATAAATGGAACAAATATAACATAAATGCTTTCAACAATTCTTTCCTTTAGCCATAGATTTGCACTAAACGCGATTAAAACACCGATTGCTGTTAGTCCGTAGTTAATGATGGATTGCTGGTTGTTTAATGAATTCGCGGACTCATTTCTAAGCGAATTATATTCTTCTATCGCGAGGTCAAACCATTTTAATTGAAATTCAGTTTCTGTTTGCTTTTGATCCATCTAATGATCCTCCTCAATCCTATTAACCAATTCGGAAAAAGTTATTTCTGCAGTATTCAAAACATGCCAATCAGCCGTTTCCATGATTGGATCCTTCCCTATCCCAATCGAAAACATTTTTGTCGAATGAATGGCTTTCATTCCAGCAATCCCGTCTTCAATAGCGGCACAATTCTCTTCAGAAACACCTAGTGCTTCAGCGGCTAATAAAAAAATCTCCGGATCAGGTTTCCCTTTTAATAGCGTATTTGGGTTAACTATATAATCGATATAGGTAAAGAGTCCGACTTTATGTAAAACTACCTCACCGTTTGTGCTAGAAGAGGCAATGCCAATTTTAATTTTATTTCTGCTTAATTCCATAATGAATTCTTTCATCCCTGGTAATATGAATTGTTCATTCATATTCTCGATTAACAGTTGGTAATAAAGATTTTTTTCATGAGCAAGTATCGCCTTTTCTTTCTGACTGACGGTTTTACTAGATGTATTGACCAACGCATCAATGATTTCATTTCGACCAATCCCTCTAAATTGTTCATTATCTTCTATTGAAAAGGGAACACCTAATTTGTCAGCAACCATTTTATTGGCTTGATAGTAAAGTTCAAATGTATCGACAATCACCCCGTCTAAATCAAAAATTACCGCTTGAAGGGTACGCTTCAAAGTAAACAAAACCTCCTTTTTCACTGTTCAATTTAGAATTTTCTTCCTAACCTTCACTATACTTGAATTCCAATCACCTATACAAGAAATTCAAAAAACAACAACAATAGGCAGGTACCGGTGTTAGCTACATGTGCAAGGGAAAATTTAGAAAATACACTGGAATTGTATAATGTAGTAGAAGTAATTCGATTATATAAACATGTTCATGGATTTCATTTATGTTTTTATTCAATGGACTAAATTGTCGTAAATGCATCGTACACAGGTTTCTTTGTTATATCGGCTATTAAAAAACTTGTATAATAAATAGTTTGAAATATCTTTTATTATAAAAACACTCGTATTAAAATGCATTAAAGGTTATAATTATAATTATTAATTGAAATCGTAGGAGGGCATACATATGGTGAAAAAAAATATATTAATTATTGGTGCGGCGGGAAGGGATTTTCATAATTTTAATACGTATTACCGAAATGACGAGGCATGTAATGTAGTTGCTTTTACAGCGACGCAAATTCCTGATATAGATGGACGTAAATATCCGAGTGAATTGGCTGGGGAACTTTATCCAGAAGGTATCCCGATTTATTCACAGGACCAATTAGAAGTGTTGATCGACGAGTTAGAAGTTGATGAGTGCGTGTTATCTTATAGTGATATTCATTATGTAGACGTGATGAGTTTGAGTGCCGTTGTGAATGCTGCTGGCGCGAACTTCACGCTTCTTGGATCTAAGAGCACAATGATTAAGAGTAATAAACCTGTGATTTCTGTTTGTGCTGTGAGAACGGGTACAGGGAAAAGTCAAACGTCTCGCAAGATTATCGAAACACTACTTGAATATGATATTAAAGTTGTTGCAGTCAGACATCCGATGCCTTATGGCGATTTAAACGCACAACGTGTTCAACGTTTTGCAACGGTGGAGGACTTAAAGAAACATAATTGTACGATTGAAGAAATGGAAGAATACGAACCACACGTCACACGTGGAAATATTATTTATGCGGGTGTGGACTATGCAGATATTTTGGCGGCAGCTGAAAATGATCCAGACGGTTGTGACGTGATTTTATGGGACGGCGGAAATAATGACTTTTCATTCTACGAGCCTGATTTAGCGGTAAACGTCTTAGACCCACATCGTCCAGGTCATGAGTTATTGTATTATCCTGGTGAGGTTTGTTTAAGAACAGCTGATGTGAATATTATTAATAAAATCGATAGCGCGTCAGCAGAAGCGATTCAAATTGTAGAAAACAATATTAAAAAAGCAAGTCCGGACAGTATCATTATTAAAGCCGAGTCAACGATTACAGTTGATCGTCCAGAACTGATTGCTGGGAAACGTGTGCTTGTTGTAGAAGACGGTCCAACATTGACGCATGGAGAAATGAAAATTGGTGCAGGTACAGTTGCCGCGGAACGTTTAGGTGCAACAGAAATCATAGATGCACGCCCATTTGCGGTAGGTTCATTAATCGAGACGTTTGAAAAATATCCGCATATTACGAATGTCCTTCCTGCGATGGGGTACGGCGAACAACAATTAAAAGATCTAGAAGAAACAATCAATAATGTTGACTGTGATGCAGTCATTATTGGAACGCCAATGGATTTAACGCGCATCATTTCGATTAATAAACCGACAACACGTGTACACTACGAATTAGACGAAGTCGGCGCACCGAATTTAAGCGAGATATTGAAAGGTTTTATTCAAGAACATAAACTTGCGAAGTAATTTTTAGGTAGCTGTGGAAGAAATAAAGACTCTAATTGCATAAAAGAACAAGGGGATCCCGACTATGTAACACTTTGTCGGGATCCCCTTGTTTATTTATCTTATGTGGTGGAATTGTCGAAATTGGACAGTGCTCACCCTTTTATGCATAGCGTTTGGAATTTACTCTTCGACCAATAGCGTTTTAGCAGCGAACTCTTTATGGCGGATAATTTGTCTAATATAATGAACGAATACGACAAATGTGATGAGGCCACCGATGATGAGAGAAATTGTATAATTTAAATTTAATCCTTCTGGTGCATACAAGAAATAAGTTGAGACAACACCTGTCATGAATATTGCTGGAATCCCAGCGATCAAATGGGCGTGGGCTCGTCCTTCTTTTAATAAATAGGATACGATGACCCATAACATAATTGCCGCAGTGAGTTGGTTAGTGCCGCCGACATATCTCCATAAAAATGAATAATCAATCAGTGACAATGAAAATGCAGGTATGGCTAGTACGGTCGTTGTAAAAATCACTGTCCGATTCTTCTCGGGGTCGATCCATTTAGAAAAAGAATCCATTACAATCATTCTGCAAGAACGAAGTGCCGTATCTCCAGTCGTAACCGGTAAAATAATAACCGTCAGTATGGCCAAAATACCACCAAATCCACCGAGCATGGAAACCGACATCTCGTTCACCACGCCAGCAGGACCTCCTGCTGCAAGTGCTGTTTGCAACCCGCCTGTTCCGCCAAAAAACGTCATTCCAGCTGCTGCCCATATTAATGCAATAACGCCTTCTCCAATCATCGCACCGTAAAATATTTTACGACCATCCGATTCTTTCTTCATTGTTCTTGATACGATGACACTTTGCGTGGAGTGAAATCCAGAAATTGCCCCACAGGAAATCGTCACCATGAGAAGTGGCCAAATTGGCAACTCTTCAGGATGTAAATTGCTTAATGTTAAGTTCGGAATTGTATAATCTCCAAAGACTAAAGCGAATGCGATTGCAGCCGCCATAAAAACAATCACCGCTCCTAATATCGGGTAAATTCTACCGATAATTTGGTTGATAGGTAGAATTGCAGCGATGAAATAGTAAGCGAAAATAATGAGGATTGCGGCGATGAAAGAAAGTGGTGTGACCTGCGCGAGTAACTGTGCGGGGCCAGCTGTAAAAGCCGCTGTTACTAAAATCATTAAAATTAGTGACACAACAACAACAGAATTCTTTGCGAATTTCCCTAAGTATTTCCCTACAATTTGTGGGAATTGTGCTCCACCGTGTTTCGTTGAGAGCATTCCAGAAAAATAATCGTGAACGGCCCCTGCAAAAATAGAGCCAAGGACGATCCAAATAAATGCAACAGGACCATATAACGCTCCTGCCACGGCTCCGAAAATCGGTCCCAATCCTGCGATATTTAATAACTGAATAAACCATCCTTTCAACCAATTCATCGGTACATAATCCAAGCCGTCATTAACAGAATATGCAGGCGTAGTACGTGCGTCATCAATCTTAAACGCTTTTTCCACGACCCTCGAATAAACCGCGTATCCGGCAAAAAGTAAGACCAAAGATGCTAAAAACGTCGCCATTTACGCTCCTCCTCTATGTATGAAAATATATTAATATACTGATAAGTATATATTGTTGAATAGAATTAACAAGTACCAACTGTTGTAATTATCCGATGATTTAAATTGGAAGAGATGATTTAATTACATAGAAAAGGGGATACCTACTATAGGTTATTTCTTATGCTAGCCACCAATTTTATTGTCTATTTATGCGATTTGAACCGCAAAACTATAAAGCTTATCTTATCGATAACATCACTGTATATTGGTCAGAAAAGAGGGGAAATTAAATTGAGTAGATAAACAATAAACAAGGTTTTAGACAACAGCATAAAACAGCTATTTCACACTGGCTAAAGCAAATTTACAAAACCTTAACAATTAAAGTCTATTAATATTTACAATTCGACAGTATACTCTACAAAGACCCATCAAATTATGTTGGAGGTACAAATATGAACATTATAAAGAATGCAGCAAAAGGTTTGTTTTTTATATCCTTGGCAGTTGTCCTGACTGCATGCGGCAACAATGACGAGGGAGGTACCAAATCGTCAAACGGCAATTCTTCAGTAATATCTATTTCAGGGTCTACTTCAGTAGGACCACTGGCTGAAAAATTAGCATTTAAATATGAAGAGAACAGCAATGTCAAAATAGAGATAAACCAGATTGGATCATCAGCAGGTATTACAAATGCAATAAGTGGTGTATCTGAAATCGGTATGTCTTCCCGTGATTTAAAACAAGAAGAACTGGATAGTGGGCTAAGTGAAATCATTATTGCTTACGATGGAATTGTTGTCGTCACACATCCGACAAATAAAGTAAAAGATCTCACGTTGGAACAAGTTAAAAAAATATTTACCGGTGAGGTGACCAATTGGAATGAGCTTGGCGGTGAAGACTTGGAGATTGTCGTTGTTTCCAGAGAGGACGGCTCAGGTTCGCGTGACTCATTTCAAGAAATTATTGACTTCTCATCCGGTGAATTAGTCAGAAGTGCCATTATTGCAAGTGGAAATGGTAATATCAAAACGACTGTTGCGATGAATAAGCACGCAGTTGGTTTCATTTCCTTTGAGTATGTCGATGAATCCGTTTCAACAATTGATATTAACGGCATCGAGGCAACCGCAGATAATGTACTCGAACAAACCTATCAATTATCACGTCCATTCTTATTCGTTAACAAAGAAGAAAGTCTTACTGACGAAGGACAAGAATTCATTGATTTCATATTAAGTCCAGAGGGACAAGCCGTTGTTATTGAAACGGGTGCTATCCCTGTTAATTAATCAAATCAATAAATCTACGTCTGTCTTGAATCAGTAATCTTGGAGGAATGTAGCCATGACAAGTCCACCTATTGAAAAACCAAACATAGGTAACGGTAAATCAAATAAAAGAAAATATATAATGGAAAGTTTATCATCAAAGCTTTTCTTATTCTGTGCACTTCTATCAGTGCTCAGTTTGCTGCTAATCGTCGGATTTGTATTTTATAGAGGATCACATCCGTTTTTAGCAGAAGGATACAGCTTTTTTGAATTCATCTTTGGCTCAGATTGGGTGCCGAGTGAGGATAAATACGGGATATTCCCAATGATTGTTGCTTCTATCTACGCGACAATTGGTGCATTAGTTATTGGAGTTCCTATTGGATTGTTTACAGCGATCTTCTTATCAGAGATTGCACCAAAACGCGTTGCAAAGATTATTTCACCAGCTGTCCAATTGCTAGCTGGAATTCCATCTGTTTTATATGGTGTTTTTGGACTTGCGATTATCGTGCCATTATTACAAGAAAATTTTGGCTTAGCTAAAGGACAAAGCTTATTGGCGGTTATTTTGGTTTTAGCGATTATGATGCTTCCGACAATTGTTACGGTAGCTGAAACGGCGATTCGCGCTGTTCCTAAAACATACCGAGAAGGCTCATTGGCACTTGGTGCTTCTGAAATCGGTACAATCTTTAAAGTCGTCGTGCCAGCAGCAAAGTCTGGTATTATGGCAGCCATTGTCTTAGGATTAGGTAGAGCCATCGGGGAAACGATGGCGGTTATTTTGGTCGCAGGGAACAGTTTAATCGTTCCAACAAGCCTGACAGATAGTGTCCGCCCGTTAACGACCAATATTGCATTGGAAATGGGTTATGCTGCAGGCGTCCATCAAGGAATGTTGTTCGCAACAGGAATTGTATTGTTCTCCTTTATCTTGATATTGAATTTTGTATTAGCATCAATCAGTTCAAGGGGTGCTAAATAATATGAGAAAATTTAAAGACAACTTATTGCGTGGATTTCTATGGTTTTCTGCATTTGTTACGGTAGCTATTCTTTTGCTTATCGTAGGATACATTTTTTATAAAGGGTTCCGTCTGATTAGTTTCGACTTTATCTTTGGTGATTATTCACCAACAGGTGGCGGCGGTATTTGGCCAATGATTGTGACAACCGTCTATACGATTGTAATTTCGCTAGTTATTGCGACACCCATTGGAATATTGGCAGCTGTATATCTTCAAGAATACGCGAAGCAAGGCCGTCTTGTTAGAATAATCCGTTTTGCGACAGAAAGCTTAACAGGAATTCCGTCAATCATCTATGGTTTGTTCGGTGCGGTATTCTTCGTGACAACGTTAAAACTGGGTATGTCAATCATCGCTGCGTCACTTACTTTGACGATTATCGTTTTGCCTGTCGTCATCCGGACAACAGAGGAAGCATTGAAAACAGTGCCACAGGCATATCGTGAAGGTTCCTTAGCTTTAGGGACAACAAAACTTCAAACGCTTATGAAAGTCATCTTACCAAGTTCGATGCCTGGAATTTTATCAGGAATCATTCTATCAATGGGCCGGATTGTCGGAGAGTCGGCTGCGATATTTTTAACTGCTGGTACAGTGGCAGCAATGCCTTCAAGCATATTCTCTTCTGCAAGAACATTAACGGTTCACTCTTATTTAGTCACACAAGAGGCAGGAGATATTGAACTTGCAGCTGCGGTCGGAATCATCTTGATCATTATCATCTTGATTTTGAACTTCTCAGCGACGTTTATATCCAAGTTTTTCAATAAAGCAGATCATTAATTTACGTAAAGAATTTATATGCGGGACATAGAAGTGAAGGAGGAATTGTCACTTATGAAGCGGGCAGAGGGAACAGCAAAGATTAGCGTGAAAGATTTGAATCTATTTTACGGAGATAAACAGGCACTCTATAATGTGTCATTAGATATTGAAGAAAAGAAAGTGACTGCATTAATCGGACCATCAGGTTGTGGGAAGTCGACTTTTCTAAGAACCATTAACCGGATGAATGATCTCATCGACGGTGTGACAATCAACGGGGATGTAGTCATTGATAACGAGGATGTTTATAAATCCAGTGACGTTATTAAGTTACGTACAAAAGTCGGCATGGTATTTCAAAAGCCGAATTTATTTCCAATGAGTATTTTTGATAATGTTGCATACGGCCCTCGGGCTCAGGGTATTAAAAATAAAAGAGAACTGAATAAAATTGTCGAGGAAAGCTTACGTGGAGCGGCGATTTGGGATGAGGTTAAAGACCGTCTTAAGTCATCCGCGCTAGGGTTATCAGGTGGTCAGCAACAAAGAATTTGTATCGCACGTGCCATTGCGATGAAGCCAGATGTTATACTTATGGACGAACCAACTTCTGCACTCGATCCGATTTCAACATTAAAAGTTGAAGAATTGATTGCACAAATGAAAAAAGACTATACAATTGTAATTGTAACGCATAATATGCAACAGGCTGCACGGGTATCAGAAAAAACAGCTTTCTTCCTTAATGGAGAAATTGTCGAATATGATATCACGAATAACGTCTTTTCAAATCCGAAAGACCAAAGAACAGAAGATTATGTTACGGGTCGATTCGGCTAATTAAATGAAGGGGTGACTTTGATGAACGTAAGGAAAAGCTTTGACAAAAACTTGGCACAACTGCAAAAGAAAATGACTGAGATGAATGAGCTAACTGAATCAGCGTTTGAAAAAGCTTTCACTGCATTTAAAACACAGGATGTTGAATTAGCGCTAAGAGTCATTGACGAAGACAGTGCTATTGATAATCTTGATCGAGAAATCAACCAATATGCTGTGTGGTTGATTGCGAAAGAACAACCATTTGCAACGGATTTACGAAGAATCATTGCGTCTTTAAAAATTACTTCTGATATCGAACGAATTGCTGACTTCGCAGTTAACATTGCGAAAGCGACTGCTAAAATTGGACATAGAGAATCACTCATCAACATTACAAATCTTGAGCAAATGAAAGAAACTTCCATGAAAATGCTGAAAATGGCGTTGTCTGCATTTATCAATGAAGACATGGCACTTGCCAAAGAAGTCGGAGAGTTAGACAATACAGTCGACAACAACTATGGAGAAAACTATAAAAAACTCACTGAATATTTACGTACACACCCAGAAGAAACAACACAACCCGTACAATTATTATTCATCAACCGTTACCTAGAAAGAACTGCCGATCACATCACCAACATCGCAGAAAGTGCCGCATACTTAATAAAAGGCAAAATCTATGATTTAGGATAACTTTTAAGGTACCTTCAACTCTGGGTACCTTTTTTTTGAACTTTTTTGGTACTTATGCAAGAAACAATTCCGGAAATAGGCTGGAATTGCATATTTAAAAAGATGACATCCTATAATGACAATGATTACTGAGTTTTATCCAGTTCGTTAAATTGTCATATCTGCACTGTGTACGGGTAGCTTCCGGGGGTGTGGAAGAATTTTTTTGTTATAATAAAAATACAAGGGAGGTAGACTAAATGGATTTCATTCGTCAACAACTAATTCTAAAGTGGGAATTGAATCCAACCTTAGTGGGATACCTTTCAATTATCATTATGCTGCTTTTCATTGCGGTAATTTGTATAATCGCAAATCTCATTGCGAAAAAGGTAGTTATCCGGATTATCACTAAAATCGTGAAGAAAACTAAATTTCGATGGGATAATTTCTTTTTGGATAGAGAAGTTTTCCATAAACTATCTCATGTTGTTCCTGCAATTATCATTTATTACTTTGCCACAGCCTTCGAGAACTATCAATTTGTGATACAAAAAGGTGCGATGGCTTATTTAATTATTATGGGGTTAATCATTATCAACAGCGTACTAAATGCGGTGAATGATATTTATCAAACCTATGAAATAGCCAAGGTCAGGCCAGTTAAGGGCTATATTCAAGTGACGAAGATTATATTCGTAACAATTGGAGTTATCTTGGTCATCGCAATCTTGATGGATAAAAGCCCACTCCTTCTCTTAAGTGGTATTGGTGCACTTTCTGCTGTATTTTTGTTGGTTTTTAGAGATTCATTACTTGGTCTAGTCGCAGGGATTCAGTTAACTTCGAATGATATGGTTCGAGTTGGAGATTGGATTGAAATGCCTAAATACGGTGCAGATGGCGATGTTTTAGATATCTCGTTAAATACAGTGAAGGTTCAAAACTTCGATAAAACGATTACGACAATACCTAGTTACGCTTTAATATCGGATTCTTTTATTAACTGGCGTGGCATGCAAACTTCCGGGGGACGTAGGATAAAGCGGTCACTATTTGTTGATACAAATAGTATTTCATTTTGTACGAAGGAGATGATTACTAATTTTAAAGATATCCACTATCTAACTGATTATATCATCGACCGAGAACGTGAAATTGCTGAGTTCAATACGAAAAATAAAATAAACCCGTCCAATCCAGTGAATGGTCGAGCACTGACGAATATCGGTGTCTTTCGGGCATATATCAGTAATTACCTCCAACATCATCCTGGGATCAATCAGGAGATGACACTAATGGTGAGGCAGTTGGCACCAAGTGAAACAGGGTTGCCGATAGAAATCTATGCATTTTCTAATGATATTAGGTGGGCAGTGTACGAAACGGTTCAAGCTGACATCTTTGATCATCTTTTCGCCATAGCGCCAGAGTTTGGAATTCAATTATTCCAAAACCCATCCGGAAGTGATTTGAAATCATTGAGACTAAAGTAACGTTAGATTTGTCACAATATGTCGTATAATAGAAGTAAGGGAGGGGAATAAAATGAAGTCTAACACGATTCAGTTGATTGGTCCTGATGGGAATGTTTATGATGAACAACCACTTGGAAAAATGGTTGAAAATCTTAGAAAGCAACCAACTGAGCTATACCCCAAAGGTTTAACGATACATGTCGGCGGTACGAAGTATACTGTCGAACGATTTGAATATTCAACAGAAGAGGAAATTCTAACCGTATACTTAGTTTGATATTTTGGGGATAGCGACAAGACAATACTCTATCGCTATCTTTTATTTATTATTTTTAGGTACTATGCAGGACATAATTCACAAAATACACGACTACAACTGCATAAAATAAATAAGGAAGCCGACAATATCACAACTTTGTCGGCTTCTTTTTGATTTTTTATTCAAACGCTTAGAACTAACCGAAAGAACATCATCAAATGTTTCACTTGATTTGCTAGGTTTAACAGTTAAGTTTACATAATCATGATATATTGTTATGATGATAGGAATAACTATTTTTTTAGATAGTTATTGAAAGCGATTCCAAACATCTATTCCATTGATATTCGTTATTTTAAATGAAGAAAGAGGAGAAGGTTCAATGAGAAAAGTGGTAGACATAATTCGAGAGGCGCTTAATGTTCCCGCGTCAGAAATCACAAACGTCCATGCAATGGGTGGGATGACAAATATCAATTATCATGCTTCGGTTGGCAACGAGCGGTATATTGTGAGAATACCAGGAGTGGGGACGAATCAGTTTATTAATCGAAAAGAAGAAGAGAAAAATCTTGATATTGGTGTGCAATTAGGTATTAATCCGGAACATATATGCATCGATGCAGAAACAGGTTTGAAGATAACACGAATGATACCAGGCGCGATTACGTTGACTTTAGCCGATACGAAAGAAAAAGAAATGATGAAAAAAACAACCGATGTGCTACGGACTTTACACGGTTCGCATGTTCAAATGGATAATCAATTCAAATTGTATGCACTGATGGAAGACTATGAGAATAATGCAATTGAAGCAAATGCGGAGTTCTATCCAAACTTTGAAGAGGTTAAAAAGAAAATTCTGCGTATCAAATCAACATACGATGAGTTAGAGAAAAAAGATTGTCCGTGCCATATCGATGCTTTAGCTGAGAATTTCGTTATGGATGGGGAAGGAAAGCTGTATTTAATAGATTGGGAGTATAGCGGAATGTTTGATCCATTATGGGATGTGGCCACGATGTTTCTTGAATCGGACTTTGATGTCGGAGAAGAATCTATCTTTTTAAGTAACTATTTTGAGAGAGAAGCAACGGAGGAAGAGAAAAAGAGAATCCATATTCACAAAGTCTTCCAAGATTACTTATGGTCGATTTGGACGTTATTCAAGGAAGCTAGTGGTGATGACTTTGGTTCGTATGGAAACGATCGTTTTGAGAGGTTGCAAGTAAACTTGACACAATTCGATGAGCAATATGGCCAGGGGATTCTGCAATGAGAAATTCCAAAACGATAGGCGGTGTCTCGTACGGAATTTTCTCGGGTATTTTTTGGGCAGTAGATACTGTTTTAATCGGTATTGTTTTATCCATGTCAGGATTTTTAGCGTTTGAACAACTCCTTTTTGTCGCTCCATTATTAAGTACTTTTCTTCACGATACATTCTCCGCGATCTGGATGACGATTTATCTGGCGGCAAAAGGCGAATTCAAGACGGCGATTTCTAGTTTGAAGCGAAAACCTGGTAGAATCATTATTTTGGCGGGACTGCTAGGCGGGCCGATTGGAATGACTTTTTACGTTCTGTCAATTCATAGTATTGGGTCGTCCTACACGGCTGTCATATCGAGTATTTATCCTGCGGTGGGTGCTTTATTTGCCTATTTAATTTTAAGGGATAAATTGCGATTAAGAAATTGGTTTGGGCTGATTATGAGTATTACCTTTATCATTTTACTCAGCTATTCTGGAGAACTTGTTGTTGGTTCTAGCGCTTCACTGGGAATTATTTTTCTTGCTATTTGTATCACGGGCTGGGGAATGGAGTGTGTTGTCAGTGCGTATGCCATGAAAGATGATGGCATTAAACCTGAACACGCTTTGCTAATTAGACAATATACTTCCGCAATCATTTACGGAACGTTGATTATTCCAATTTTTGTTGGACACTCCTATACAATCCAAATTATTTCCTCACCGATTGTTATTCTTGCACTAGCTGGTGTCGCACTTGCAGGGACATTGTCGTATGTTTTCTATTACAATGCAATCAATATACTCGGGCCGATTCGTGCCATGGCGATGAATATTACATATGCAGCCTGGGCTGTTGGATTTGAAGCCATTCTATTTGGAACGATATTTACATGGAAAGAGGCTTTGTTCGGAGCCTTCATTATCGTGGGTTCGATTTTAACGGTCGTAGAAAAAAGCGATCCGCCATTACCGCCACTGGGGAAAGAATCGTATGCTAAATAGTAATTGTTAGTACTTCAAAAATGTTTTTCCAGGAAAGATCAACCATTGAATGTATCGCATGATTGCTGTATACTAATAAAACAAGCTGCATTGTGCGTATGACTATTAAGTTTTAACCTTTATACTGTAACAGGGAGTTTTACATCGGGATTGAAATGGCATGCTTCGTTCATTATGATTAACGAGGACAAACAGGAAAATTTCTGCGAACACCCACTTTTAGAAGTGGTGGTTTAAAACTTTCTATAAAATACGGCAGAGGCGGCTTCCTACTATAAAAAATTCATACTAAAAATTATAACTAAGTACTGTCCTTATGGATGGTGCTTTTTTGTTTTAGACTTTTTTGGTACATTTTTCTGCATAAAGCTTTGTCCATATCCTTATGTAAAGTACCTATTAAAGGTGAAAGAGCGTGTTAAAAAAGAAGAACCTAAAAAGGAAGAATTGAAAGAATATAAACTTCACACAATCTACAAATGCTTGACGTGACAGGAGCGAATAGTAGCGTATAATAGAAAATGGTAACTTTGGTTCTTTTTTTTAGCCTTTATTGAGAATGGTTATCATTAATAATACATAATTAGTTCTCATTTAATTTAATATGAAAGGAAGGAAGCCTTTTGATAAAAAAATTTTTACTTCAATTTGCGGTACTAGCACTAGTTTTAACGTCGGCTGTAACCGTCTATGCAGAGAATTCTGAGGAGACCTTTTCAATCGATTATCAAGTACTAAATTCTGATAGCGATTCAGTATCTATTGCAAATGATTATTTCGGCAAACCTGCAATACTATTTGTAGAAAATGGAGAGAAATTCGTCCAATTTCCAATCAATCACAGTGAATGGGTAAAAGAACTTCAAGCCCCACTTGGAGATGCTTTCGTCGACGTAGATATTGTCAGTGAAGATGAAACTGAAGATACTCGAACTGTAAGATTTAAACTAGAAGAGGATCTGTCTCAACCTGTAGAATTTAAGATGCATATTCTAATCGAATCCATGGAGCCGGTTTATGACCACAGCTATTCAGTTCGCTTTGACTTCGACGATTCCCAAAAAGAAGAGATAGAAGCCACAGTAGCAAGTAGTCTAGAACAAGGAAATGCGGATGAAGAGGAAGAAGAAGTCGTAACAGAATCAACAAATACAAATAGTGAAAAACAAGATGAAAATTCCAAGGAAAATGGTGGTTTAATCATTGTTTTAATCGTTATTGTAGTGGCTATAGCAGCATTACTAATAACTAGACCATGGAGAGCAAAGAAAAATTAGATTGAGGAGCGTTTAAGATGAATAGAATTCTAAAGGTTTTATTTTCATTATTGATCATGCTAACTGTATTTCCAACCATTCAATCGAATTCAGTTGAAGCAGCTTCAAAATATGCGGACGGAGAATATAGTGTACCTTTCTCAGTTCTGAAAAATAATAGTGAAGAACAATCCGTGACGAATGATTATATGACATCACCCGCTAAGCTAGTTGTGAAAAATGATGAAAACTATATTCAAGTTACATTGAAAAACAAATCATGGTGGCAATACTTTAAAGTTCAAAACGGTGGTAGTTTTGGTGATGTAACTGTCCTTAGTGAAGGTAAAGACACCCAGTTAGTCCAGTTTGAAGTACAAGATGTCGACAAATTGATCAACGCAAAAGTACATATTATCGTACCAGAGATCAATTATGATAATAAATACGATGTTCGTTTTAATTTTAATACATCTAATGTAGCAGCAAAAGCAGCAGTAGGTAACACAAGCAACACTACAGATAAATCAACTGCAAAAACTACTGAAAAGAGTACAACTAGTAATAAAGAAACGACGACAAAACCTGAAAGTAACCCGCAAACAGGCGACAGCACACCAATCTTTTTCCTTGTTGTACTGCTGTTAGCATCGGGCTTCTTTGTAGTTCGTAAAGTCGCATTTAAATAATAGCTACATAATAGAGGAGAAAATAGAATGAAAAGATTAATTTCAATGATGTTAACTTTGTTATTAGTAGTTTCAGCAGCATTACCAACAGGTATCGTATTTGCTGAAGAAAACTTGAAATATGCTGACGGAGAATATGACTTACCAATGACTGTCCTTCATTCCACTAAAGATGAAGAATCATCAATGGGTAGATACATCCAAAATCCAACTGTTGTCATAGAAGATGGACAAGCTACCGTAACAGTAACGTTGACAAGTAGTCATATGATCGCAGCCTTCCAAGTAGAACACGACGGTGAGTTTATTGATACAGAAGTCGTTAGTGAAAATGAAGATGAAAACACGAGAAATGTTAGCTTTGCAGTAGAAGACTTGAACGCAATCATCGGAGGAAAAGTCTCAGTCGATCCTGGAATTCCTAGCATGGGGATTATGAATCACGATGTTCGTTTACAGTTTGACGCTAGTAAAATTCCTTTTGCTGAAGAAGAGCCAAAAGAAGAAGACCCAGTAGAATTAATTACGTATGAAGACGGAGAATATGATTTACCATTGACAGTCCTTCATTCAACAGAAGATAAAACATCATCAATGGGTAGATATATTGAAAATTCAACAGTCGTTATTGAAGATGGCCAAGCTACAGTATTGGTCACATTATCAAGTAGCCAAATGATCGCAGCTTTCCAAGTGGAACATAACGGCGCGTTCATTGATACAGAAGTCGTTACTGAAAATGAAGAAGAGAATACAAGAATTGTGAGCTTCCCAGTTGAAAATCTAAACGCAATCATCGGCGGTAAAGTTTCAGTCGATACTGGAAATCCTAACTTCGGCATCATGAGTCACGATGTTCGATTACAATTCGACCTGAGTGAAATTCCTGTTGCTAAGGAAGAAGTTCCTGAAGAAGACCCAGTTGAATTAATTACATATGAAGACGGTGAATATGATTTACCATTGACTGTCCTTCATGCAACAGAAGATAAAACTTCATCAATGGGTAGATATATTGAAAATTCAACAGTTGTTGTAGAAGATGGCCAAGCTACAGTATTGGTCACATTATCAAGTAGCCAAATGATCGCGGCTTTCCAAGTGGAACATGAAGGCGCGTTTATTGATACAGAAGTTGTTAGTGAAAACGAAGAAGAGAACACAAGAGTTGTCAGCTTCCCAGTTGAAAATCTAAACGAAATCATCGGCGGTAAAGTTTCAGTCGATACTGGAAATCCTAACTTCGGCATCATGAGTCACGACGTTCGTTTACAATTCGACCCGAGTGAAATTCCTGTTGCTAAGGAAGAAGTTCCTGAAGAAGACCCAATAGAATTAATTACGTATGAAGACGGAGAATATGATTTACCATTGACAGTCCTTCATGCGACGGAAGATAAAACATCATCAATGGGTAGATATATCGAAAATTCAACAGTCGTTATAGAAGATGGCCAAGCTACTGTTTTGGTCACGTTATCAAGTAGCCAGATGATCGCAGCTTTCCAAGTGGAACATGGCGGCGCGTTCATTGATACAGAAATCGTTAGTGAAAATGAAGAAGAGAATACAAGAATTGTGAGCTTCCCAGTTGAAAATCTAAACGCAATCATCGGCGGTAAAGTTTCAGTCGATACTGGAAATCCTAACTTCGGCATCATGAGTCACGATGTTCGATTACAATTCGACCCGAGTGAGATTCCTGTTGCTAAGGAAGAAGTTCCTGAAGAAGATCCAAAAGAAGAAGAACCTGGTCAATCATTTAAATATGCAAATGGCGAATATGATTTACCGTTGACTGTCCTGCATGCGACAGAAGATAAAACATCATCAATGGGCCAATACCTGCAGGATTCATCTGTTGTCATTGCAGATGGCCAAGCGACTGTATCCGTCACGTTAACAAGTAGCCAGATGATCGCGGCTTTCCAAGTGGAACATAATGGTGCGTTCATTGATACAGAAATCGTTAGTGAAAACGAAGCGGAAAACACAAGAGTTGTGAGCTTCCCTGTTGAAGATCTAGACGCAATTATGGCTGGAAAAGTCTCAGTCGATACTGGAATTCCAAGCTTTGGCATCATGAATCACGATGTTCGTTTGCAGTTTGACCCAAGTGGAATACCATTAAATGAAGAAGCTCCTGAAGATCCAAAAGAGGATCCGAAAGAAGACCCTAAAGAAGAACCAAAAGATGAAGAAGATCCAGTCATTGATCCTAAGAATTTAAAAGATGGGGAATACACCATCGGATTTGAAGTCTTAGAAGACAATACAGACAACACATCTATCATGAATGGCTATGTTGTCAATCCAGGTCACTTAACAGTTGAAGACGGGAAAAAATATATGTCCGTAACTTTTACAGATAGTTCTTGGATCACAGAATTCGAAGTTGAATCTAATGGAAGTTATATAAATCCAGAAGTCGTTAGTGAGGATAAAAGTAAAAATACACGTATTGTGAAATTTGAAGTAGAAGATTTATTTGAAAAGTTGAATGCCAAAGTTTCATTGGACATCTCTGCTTACAACTACAAAGAAACACATGATGTGCAGTTTGCTTTCGATACAAATTCAATCAAATTACTAAAAGATGGAGAAAATCCACCAGCAGGTAATGATAAGAATCCACCAATCGATAAAGATAAGGATAAAGACGGCGGAGGGTTAGATTTTGATCGCGACGCTGATGCGAATACGAATATAGTAGGAAGTAAAAATACAGATAAAAAAGGTAAGAACCCAAAAACTGGGGACACAACACAGACCCTATTATTCACATTATTGCTAGTAGGATCTTTAATTCCACTGGTGATTAAATACCGAAAACGACGATTAGCCGCATAATTTGACCTTAGTCAAATTGGCCATTAGAAATGTAGTCTTGTTGTTAGCGATATCTGGCAACAAGACTTAATTGATAGGAAGTGAATATTTATGATGAAGAGAAAGTCCCTCTTATTTTTATTCATTGCGCTCATGATGGTAATTGCTGGTTGTTCAGCAAATGCCAATCCAGCAGGAGAAAAAAGTAAAGAGACAGAAGAAATAGAGGTAACAGAAGGCGGAGACCGCATCATTGCAACAACAGTCGCCGTAACTGAAATTATGGATGCTTTGGAAATAGATCTAATCGGTATTCCGACGAGTTACAAAGATTTACCACAGCGATATGAGGGGTTAACCGAAATAGGAAATCCGATGAGTCCTGATATGGAAATCGTCTTGTCCTTGAAACCGACGGAAGTGATGTCTGTCTCAACCCTTAAAAGTGATTTAGATACGATTTTTTCTGATAGAAATGTAAATGCTAGTTATCTTAATCTACAGACATTGGAAGGTATGAAAAATGAGATTGTAGCCCTCGGAGAACGATACGATCGGCAGGAACAAGCAGCAGCGATTATTCAAGAGTTTGAAGAAAAAGCTGAAGAGATTGAACTGAAAAAAGCGGGGCAAGATCAGCCAACAGTGCTTATATTATTGGGTGTACCTGGTAGTTATTTAGTTGCGACAGAAAACTCTTATATGGGAGATCTTGTTAAACAAGCTGGTGGAAAGAATGTGATTACCGGTGAATCTGTCGAGTTTCTAGCATCTAACACGGAATACTTGCAGAAATCGAACCCAGATATTATTTTAAGAGCAGCGCACGGGATGCCTAAAGAAGTTGTAGAGATGTTTGACAAAGAATTTAAAGAGAACGATATTTGGAAACATTTCAATGCGGTTAAAAATGATCGTGTCTATGATTTAGAAGAAACGCTCTTTGGGACAACTGCAAATTTAGCAGCAACAGAAGCTTTAGATGAATTATTAGAAATGCTTTATCATTAAAAAGCGATTTCCGAAAAGGATGTCTACAATGAACAAAAAGGTTATTAGCTTTATTACTGTGATTACACTACTCATAATCGTAACAATTTTTTCTTTCGTAACAGGAAGTTTAGAAGTTACCGTTCTTGAATTAGTTCGAGGGATTTTCACAGGTGACAATGAGAATGTCCAAATAATCAAAGACTTGCGTTTCCCACGAATCATCATTGCACTGTTTGCTGGTGCAGCGTTATCTGTTTCTGGGGTTTTATTGCAAGCAGTCATGAAGAATCCATTAGCAGACCCAAGCATTATCGGGGTATCGTCTGGTGCAGGTTTCATGTCTTTACTAATCATTTCTTTTTTCCCTTCATTATTTTTCTACATGCCTCTATTTTCATTTATTGGTGGTGCTTTTGCATTTTACTTAGTCTATAGATTCTCATGGAAATCAGGACTGAATCCACTGCGAATGATTTTAGTCGGTGTGGCGATAAATGCTGTGTTTACAGGGTTAAGCCAAGCCTTAAGTTTCATGGGGGCAGCTACTTCTATCAATCAAGTTACAACATCGACGCTATCCATGAAAAATTGGAGCGATGTCAATGTGATGGTCATCTACGGTACCATCGGGCTCCTATTAGCATTTTTACTTTATTCTTGGTGTAACCACCTGGCACTTGGCGATAAAACAGCAAGAAGTTTAGGGATTAACATCAATCGAACACGCTTAATCATTTCAGCAGTCGCCGTATTACTGGCATCGATTGCAACAGCAGTCGCAGGCATGTTTGCGTTCATTGGTCTTTTAATTCCACATATTGGCCGAATGTTGGTGGGAACGGATCATAAAGTACTCATTCCATTTTCTGCACTATCAGGCGCGTTATTAACACTGACTGCGGACACATTGGGTAGAATAGTCATTGCGCCAAATGAAATCCCAGCATCGATACTAGTCGCTGTCATTGGCGGACCATTCCTCATATTCTTGCTGAGAAAGAGTGAACGTATTTATGGAAATTAAAGGAATAACTTTTTCTTATGACAATAAAAAAAACCAACTTCACAATATTAATAGCAGCATCAAACGCGGTGAAATCACGACAATTATTGGCCCAAATGGCTGCGGAAAGTCAACGCTATTAGGTGTCATGTCGAATAATAATTTTCCGCAACAAGGTCAAATCATTTTAGATGGTAAGGAAATCCGACAGTATAAATCGAAAGACTTCGCTAAGAAATTAGCCATTGTTCATCAACAAAATGAGGCACCAGCAGACATGACCGTTGAGAAATTAACGACTTATGGAAGATTACCGCATCGCAGCATGTTTTCCGCGATTACAGATGAAGATGAAGAAGCCATCGAATGGGCGCTCACAAGCACCAATTTACAACAAAAGCGACATGCAACAATCGATTCCTTATCTGGTGGAGAAAAACAACGCGTTTGGATCGCCATGTCACTGGCTCAAAAAACACAATTTCTTTTTCTTGATGAGCCTACAACTTATCTGGATATCTATTATCAATACGAGATCCTAGATTTGATTAAGCGACTCAACAGAGAACATGGTCTTTCCATCGTCATGGTCTTACACGATATTAACCAAGCCATTCAGTACAGTGATACAATTATTGTGATGAAAGATGGTGAAATCGTCTTAAAAGGCAAACCCGAAGAAATCATCACCAAGCAATTAATGGCCGATATCTACGGGATTGATGTTATCGTAAAAAAAGACGAACGAACCGGATTATACATTGTTCCAGTAGGCATTTGAGGTACCGTATTCGCTTTTTCGGTCCGTGCTAAAAATTCGTGAGGAGTGATTATATGAAAAGCAATAGACGAACAAAACAGAAGAAGAGTCCGCTGAAAAGTTTTATCTCACGCGCATTTACCATTTTGTGTCTTGCTGTTTTCATCTATTCAGCTTACTCACTCGTCAGTATCTTTTTAGGTTATCACAAAAATCGCCAAGTTTTAGCAGATGCCCAAGAAATCTATTATGACTTTTCCGATGTGGAAATTTTAGAAGAAGAGGAAGAAATCGTAGAAGGTGAAATTCGGCCACAATTTGCTGAGTTGCAGCACATTAACTCGGAAATTAGGGGTTGGATTTCAATTGAAGATACACAAATCAATTATCCGATTTTGCAAGCTGAGAATAACGACGAGTATTTAAATCGAAATTATAAAGGCGATAAATCAATAGCCGGTAGTATTTTCATGGATTACCGAATTGATATTGGCGCGCATAACCTAAATACAATTCTCTATGGACATCGTATGAAAGACGGTTCGATGTTTGAGGAGCTTAATAAGTTTTTGGATAAAGACTTTTTTGACAATCATAAAGTCGTCAAATTCGACACACTTTATGACAGTTATGACGCAGAAATATTCGCGGTTTATAAAACAACGACTGATTTTGATTATATACAGACAAATTTCACAAGTGATGAAGAATACGGATCATTATTGAATGAAATTCGAGAAAACGCATTGTATCATTCAGATATTGAAATCAGTGAAGATGATCAAATTCTCACATTATCAACTTGTGATTATGAACTAGACCCCCGCGAAGGTCGCTTGGTTGTCCATGCGAAATTGGTGAAAAAGAAGTAAGTATAGTAGGGCAAAACAGTTTAATTCTTTCAACTTTACTGAGTACCAGAACAGTTCCTGTTCTAGTACTTATTTTTTATATGACAACATCCTTTGTTTGTAAAGGTGACAGACTAGTGATACAATTTGGATGTATTTTTATAAGAGGGGGAAACGATTTATGGCTAAGACACATTATTTTCCTACAGATGTTGTTCATTTTAAATGGAATGCTGCGAATAAACCTATTATTACGATAGAAAGTGGTGATACTGTTATTTTTGAAACAACTGAAATAACGGATAATCAGTTAACACCTGAATCCACGACAGCATCACTTTCTGATTTTAATTGGGAGCGGGTGTATCCATTGTCAGGACCTGTCTATATAGAAGGTGCTGAACCAGGCGATACGCTGGCGGTTGAAATTTTAGATTTACAAACTAAAGGTTGGGGATGGACAGCGGTCCTTCCAGGAATGGGTTTATTGGCAGATGAGTTTCAAGATGCTTATCTGCGCGTCTTTGATTTATCAGATGGACAGTACATTCATTTCCGCGATGATATCAAGATTCCGATTGAACCGTTTTTAGGGACTATGGGGGTATGCCCAGCCAGTGCAGTGGATCAAGAAGTGATGCCACCGGGAAAATTCGGTGGAAATATCGATACACGTCAACTGACCATAGGAACAACATTATATCTTCCAGTGGAAGAAGTAGGTGCCTTGTTCAGTATCGGTGACGGGCATGCGAGTCAAGGGGATGGGGAGGTTTGTGGCTCCGCATTAGTATGTGAGTTGTATGCAAGCCTGAAATTTAATCTTATTAAAGGTAAATCCATTCCAGCAGCACAGTTTAAAACAAATGGACAATTTACATCAAAAGTAAATGATGGAGATTTCTACGGTACTTCTGGAGTAGGTGCGGACCTTTATGAAGCTTCTCAAGATGCATTACGTGCGATGGTAGTCCATATTTCAGAGAGCTACAACATGCCGAAAGTTGATGCATATTTGCTTTCAAGTTTATGTGTAGATTTAAAAATCTCTGAAATTGTGAATGTTGGACAGTATGTCGTCAATGCAGTACTGCCATTATCGATTTTCGAAGAATGATAAAAAGTTAATAGATCTCAAAAATCTGATTCTATGAAAATAGAGTCGGATTTTTTGTGTTTATTTCTGATTTATTTGTTCAGTTAAAGGCTTGATGACATTCGAACAATTCACAGAATTCCTCTGGAAATGTTATACTAGAGTAGTAGAGCGGAATAAGGGGTATCACATCAAATAGATAGTAGAGGGGGGATGTTTATATGATGGAACCTTATTACATAACAGCATCTAAGAAGACATGCAAAGTGTCTGGCATGGATCCGAATGAAGTTGCAAGACCTAAAAAGTTTTTAAGTGAAGTAGAATTCGAAGAACTAAGAAACGACTATAATGAAATATTATCTGTTGTGAGTTTTTTCTCGAACAAGCTCCTGGATTCGTTAAAAGGGACGCCAATACTGGTAGTTGTTTCAGATGCAGATGGTTATCTATTGGAAATTGAAGGAGATGCAACCATCAAATCTATGACTGAACAATTTGGTATTAAAAATGGTAGTCTTTTTACACAAGAAGATACTGGAACAAACGTGGTCAGTCTAGCTTTGCAACAAAAGCACCCAATCAGCCTCATTGGCAATCAACATTACCATACTTTTCTTCATGAAATTGCTTGTTATGGAACGGCATTTTATATTACAGATGAAAATAAAATGCTAGGCAGCGTATGCATTATGATGCCGATACAATTTCAAAATCCGCTTTACTTAACAATGTTAAGCCAATCGATTGATTCGGTTGAAAGAGAATTATTATTGAGGAAACAAAATAAAAAGTTGGATATTCTCAATCAAATCATGTTAAGTCGAACGCGAAATGGCATTGTCATAACGGATAGGGATGGAATTACGACTGATTTTAATGATTATGCTGAAAAAATTTCAAATACTAGCCGAGATAAAGTCATTGGAAGAAATATTCGTGAATCGGATTTAACGGGTGATTATTTCACAGAAGTACTAGATAACCAAAGAATCTTTAACAATGAAGAAATTAAATTTAAAGATGAATCCGGTAATCTCGTCGTCTGCCTATTCGATGCGCAACCGGTTTATGAAGGGAACAAAATAATTGGTGCCTTTGGTCAGTTCAGAGATATTTCAGAACGGTATTTATTGCAAGAGCAATATAACTATTTGGCCTATCATGATGACTTAACCAAACTACCTAACCGGCGATTTATTAAGAAGGAAATAGAAACAATCATTAAAGAATCTGATAGTGACAAAAATCGAACATTAGCTCTATTATACATCGATCTGGATCGTTTTAAAATCATTAACGATAACTTTAATCATTCATACGGGGATTATCTTCTCATCGAGGTGAGCAAACGTTTAATGACTTGTCTTGGTGAAAAGGATATTCTTGCCCGGATGGGTGGCGATGAATTCATATTCTTGCTGAAGGACTTTGAAAATCCGAGTTATGTAACGAAGAAAGCAGAAGCGGTTCTCGATTTGTTCAATAAACCTTTCTTAGTTAACAAGAAAGAAATTCATACGACTGCAAGTATCGGCGTTGCGATCTATCCTGATTATCCAATTTCCTTTGAAAAGTTAATGGTTTATGCTGACAACGCAATGTACCAAGCAAAATTACAAGGGAAAAATCGTTATACGCTTCATACTGCAGAGTTATTAGAAGATATGCAGTATGAATACAGTCTTGAAATTGAGCTAGGAAGAGCACTTGAGAATAATGAGTTTGTCCTTCATTATCAACCTCAAGTTCATAATGTTAGCGGAGAATTGGTAGGATTCGAAGCGCTCATTCGTTGGCAACATCCAGTGCATGGGCTGTTGCCTCCCGGAAAGTTCATCAAACTAGCAGAGGAAAATGGTTCAATCACACAAATTGGCGAGTGGGTCATTGATGAAGCGTGCACTCAAAATAAAAAGTGGCAAGATGCAGGTATGCCGCAAGTTAAAATGTCCGTAAATCTATCTACACAGCAATTTCTGACAACGAATTTGTTTCCGTTTATGGAGGAGGTTTTGGCGCGCACAGGACTTGATCCACAATATTTTGTCGTGGAAATTACGGAATATATGGCGATGGAGTACGATTATTCCATTCGTGTATTGAAACAGCTAAAAGCACTTGGTATCGGTATTAGTATTGATGATTTTGGGACAGGATACAGCTCTCTTAATTATCTTAAAAACTTCCCAATCGATTCTATTAAAATTGACAAATCCTTCGTTGATGAATTGATGAAAGACCAAAACAATGCTTTTATAGTGAAAGCAATCATTACGCTAGCGCATAATCTTCAAAAAGAGGTGATTGCGGAAGGCGTTGAAACCAAAGAACAGCTAGATTTCTTGAAAAAACATAAATGTGACATTAGCCAGGGATTTTATTTCAGCAAGGCCCTTCCGGCGGAGGAAATCGAGAGAAAGTATTTAACATAATAGAGAATAAGGGGACACGGCAGCATGAAAACGATATCATCCATATTAGTGGAAAACTTTAAATATTGGGGAATCCATCATATATTTGGCATTCCAGGTAAAGCAGTATCACCAATCTTATTTGAAATATTAAACCATGAATTAGAATTTGTATTAACGAAACACGAAGCAGCAGCAGGTTATGAAGCAGCAGGCTATGCGTTAATGAATAAAAAAATAGGTATTGCTGTTGGAACGTCGGGACCAGGTGGGACAAATCTGTTAACTGCAGCAGGACAAGCGAAAGCATCCAACCTTCCGCTTTTAATCATTACAGGACATCCTTCGGTGAAAGATACAGGGAAACCATTGGGACAAGATTCCAGCATATTTGGAACCGATCTTGTCGATATGTTTAAATCTGTCACTAAGTTCAGTGCTCGGATAGAACGCGGCGACATGCTGCAACCATTTTTACAACACGCACTGGAAGCTGCAGTATCCGGTGTAAAAGGACCCGTGCATTTGTCTATTCCATTTGATGTTTTATTGGAAGAGATTGAGCCGTTCCAAATCGATTTTCCTGAGTCTTATGAAATGGTTTCTCCGAGATTGACGGAAGTTCTAGAAAAGGTGAACAATGCTAAGCGCCCACTTTTATTTCTTGGAAAAGGCGTTCATTCTAGCAGCGCTTACGAGGAGGTCCGGCATCTTGCTGAGCATTTTAACATTCCAGTCATCACCACGCCGGGCGGAAAAGGAACATTTCCATCGAATCATCAGCTTTCTTTGGGTGCGTTTGGATTGGGCGGGACTACCGAAGCGACAGAATATTTTCAAAATCAAGTTGACTTACTAATCGTCGTTGGTACAAAGTTAAGCGATATGTCGACTGCTGGTTTATCAGTAGAGATGTATCCCGAAGAAGTCATCCACTTCGACTATGATCCGACCTATATTGGAAAAGTGATTCCAGTTCCAACTTTACCAGTTCTAGGCGATATCAAATCCAATCTGACCATGATGTTAAAAGAAATTCCAGAAACAAATAGCGAGTCCTTTTTAACACCCGTGCAGTTGGAGCCACTTCAGGTAAATGAACCTGACCAACCGATGTCTGCAGTCCAAGTTATACGGGCAATGCGTCAAGCACTTCCAGAAGATGCAATCATTTTCGGAGATGACGGAAGCCACTCTTTCTACGGCATCAAACACTTTGATATTTACAAGCCAGGAACGTTTTACTTCGATGATATTTTCGGTGCGATGGGCAACGGAATAGGCTATTCCATCGGTGCAAAATTAGCAGCCCCGGAGAAAACAATTGTCTGTTTAGTAGGGGATGGGTGCATGTTCATGCACGGTACGGAAGTTTCAACAGCCTACAATTATGACTCACCTGTTCTGTTTATCGTTTTGAATAATGGACGATTGGATATGGTGGAAAAAGGCATGCAAAAAATGATCGGCACATCCATTGGTGGAATATATGAGACGCCGCTCAATGCAGCACTTTTTGCGAAATCTATGGGACTAGAGGCATCTACATGTTATAATCCTAATGAACTAGTTGATTCAATCAAAGAAGCATTACATAAAATTGAACAAACGAACAAACCAGTTTTAATTGAGGCAATTGTTGATCAAAATGAAATTCCACCAACGATGGGGAGGCAATAAGATGGAAAAGAACGAACGATACGCAGCTGGGTTAGAAGTAATGGAAGATTTATTTTCTGAAGAAGTACGCAGCGGCATGGAACAAATGAAAGCAGTTTCTCCCGACCTTTGGGAATTGATTGTCTCTTTTGGTTTTGGAGATTTATATGCGAGAAGCACATTATCCCTTTCACAACGGGAAATTGTTACACTCACGACACTCATCACGCAAGGCGCTTTTGACCAACTTCGCGTTCACTTACAAGCAGCCTTGAACGTAGGACTCACAAAAGAGGAAATTACCGAAATCATCATCCATTGTACCGGATATGTAGGGTTTCCAAAAGCTGTTCAAGCAATGGGAATCGCTGGTGAGATATTCAAACAGAACGAGATGTAAATACTTGTGAGAAGCCATTCAAATGGTATAAAGTTGAAAAGAGCTAGCGACAAGATAAGAATTTGTCGCTAGCTCTTTTATTTTTATCGAATAAGTGTATATCGCACAGGTCGAATTTTCTGCATTGTTGATAAATAATACCTAGTAGACTAGTATGTAATTAGAGTGGAAGCGCTTTCGAGAACAGTATTTGGAGAAGAAACTTTGTAAAGGGGAACGGTGTATAGTGAAAATGGAAAAGGTTCGTTGGGGAATAATTGGGTGCGGTGATGTGACCGAGGTGAAAAGTGGACCGGCGTTTCAAAGAGTTGAGAATTCGGAGTTAGTGGCAGTTATGCGTAGAACTGGTGAGCTGGCGAAGGATTATGCCGAGAGACATGGTGTTGCGAAATGGTACGATGATGCCAATGCATTAATCAATGATCCGGATGTCGATGCAGTCTATATTGCAACGCCGCCAAGTTCCCATAAAGAATATACACTTAAAGTGGCAAAGGCGGGGAAACCTGTTTATGTTGAAAAGCCTATGGCACTTAATATAGATGAATGTAATGAAATGATTGCTGCGTGTGATGAAGCAGGTGTGCCTTTATATGTTGCCTACTACCGGCGGGCAATGCCAAGATTTGTGAAGATTAAAGAGTTGTTGGATAACAATGCAATTGGAGATGTTCGTTTTGTCTCAACGACACAATATCAAAAGCCTTTGGAAGGCGCTGAGAAAGCATGGCGAGTTCAACCTGAGGTATCCGGGGGCGGGCTGTTTTTTGACATGGGCAGTCATATGTTAGATATCTTGGATTTTCTACTGGGACCGATTAAAGAAGTGAAAGGATTTACTTCCAACCAAGCGGGTAATTATCGTGCAGAAGATATCGTAACGGGTGCATTTACATTTGAATCAGGTGTTCAAGGTACAGGGAATTGGTGTTTCGCTGCTTTTGACGATGTAGATATGAATGAAATTGTCGGTAGTAAAGGGAAGTTGTCTTTCTCCACGTTTGGAAACGAACCCATTGTATTAACGACTGCTGACGGAACAACTGAGTTTGAGTTCGAGCCACCGAGGCATGTGCATCAACCACTTGTTGAATTAATTGTAGCTGAATTGACATGCGCTCAGGGTACTCATGAAAAATGTCCAAGTACTGGGCAATCCGGTGCAAGAACGAACAAGGTTATGACTGATTTTTTTACATAAGAGGAGTTGGGAAAATGAGAATCCAATATGATGATATGAAAAATGAATTTAAAAGGATATTACTACAAAAAGGATTTACAGAGGAAAAAGCGGATGAAGCAGCGACATCTTTTACGAATAATAGCCGTGATGGTGTTTATTCACATGGTGTAAATAGATTTCCGAGAGTGATAGATTATATAGAAAAAGGTTACATAAAACCAGATGCTGTTCCAGAGAAAATCAGTGCTTTTGGTGCGATTGAAAGATGGAATGGGAATTTGGCATTGGGCAACTTAACTGCGAAACAATGTATGGATCGATCGATGGAACTTGCATCTGAATTTGGAATTGGCTGTGTCGCCTTACAAAATACAAATCATTGGATGCGGGGCGGGGAATATGGCTGGCAAGCCGCGGAAAAAGGATATATCGGAATTCTATGGACGAATACGATGCCGAATATGCCTGCTTGGGGTGCGAAAGAAAGAAGAATTGGCAATAACCCTATTATCCTTGCGCTGCCTAGAGAAGATGGGCCAGTCGTTTTGGATATGGCGATGTCTCAGTTCTCCTATGGGAAAATAGAAGAGTACCGGATGGCAGGCGAGGAATTACCAGTACCGGGTGGATTTGACAGCGAAGGGAATCTTTCAAAAGAGCCTAAAGCAATCGAGGAAACTTGGAGAGTGTTACCGGTAGGCTTTTGGAAAGGGTCAGGTTTATCGATTGTACTCGATTTGATAGCTGCTAGTTTGTCCGGAGGAAATACGACCCAACGTATTGGGGAATTAGGAGAAGAAGAGTATTCGGTTTCGCAAGTATTTATGTCAATATCGCCCGATAAATTAGGGGATCTGTCAGCTATGGAAGAAAAAATTAACGATTCCATTCAATACATTAAAGACTCCGCTCCTGCTACAAGTGATGGAGAAGTCTATTATCCCGGTGAGCGTACGAAGAATACTAGAGAAGAAAATTTAAAACTAGGAATTCCTGTTAGTGCGGAAGTGTGGGAAAAGATTTTAGCTTTGTAAATCATTCATTGTAATCTTCCTACTAGCGTTTACTAAATAAGAAAACCGACAAAATAAATATTTGTCGGTTTTTTGTCTTTCATTCAAAGTCTTTTATAGAAACGTTACAAAAAAGGTGGAAATATGCTCCTGAAATGAAATAAAGATGGACATTTCCACCAATAAGATTATAATGAAATTAAGAATTAGAAATATTGAGGTGATTGAATGAATTCTATAATAAAATCTCTTGAAGGAGGACTAGTCGTATCATGCCAGGCTCTTGAAGGTGAGCCGTTACATGGTTCTAGCCTAATGAAGAAAATGGCGATTGCTGCACAAATGGGCGGCGCTAAAGGAATTAGAGCGAATAGTCCGATTGATATTCGTGCAATAAAAGAAAGTGTATCTTTACCAGTGATCGGGTTGTATAAAAAGGAGTATGGGGATAGTGAGGTTTATATTACCCCAACTTTAAAAGAAGTAGCGGAAGTAATTGATGCAGGTGCTGATATTATTGCCTTTGATGCAACGATGCGAAGTCGTCCGGGGGGACAATCCCTAGATGAATTTATTGCTCAAGTAAAACATTCCTTTCCTAATCATTTATTAATGGCTGATATTTCTACTTTTGAAGAAGGAATGAATGCTTCTCGTTTAGGGGTAGACATGATTTCAACGACATTAGCAGGCTATACAGATTACACCGTTCATATCAATTCATTTGATAGAGAACTACTTTCAAAACTTTTGAGCAAGTTGGCGCTTCCGATTATTGCAGAAGGAAGAGTGAATACGCCCGAACTTGCAGCGGAATGTATTCGACTAGGTTCATATGCAGTAGTCGTTGGATCAGCTATTACACGGCCACAAGAGATTACTAAACGTTTTGAGTCTGAGATTCAAAAGTTAACGATTGAATGAAATATTGAAATAGATTAGCCAGCACGTCAAGGCATATAGGGGTGAGAATAATTATTGCAGTATTTGGCGTAGTAGATAATATGAAAGAAACTGTCAGATATACGGATTTTTTCTCTGATGTATCAGCGTTGTCAACCATAGATGTCGAAGATTACCAAGTGATTTTGATAAACGGATTTAAAAACAATGCGCCTTCTCTCCTCCCATACGAAGTGGTAAGCAAGCTTTGGAAGTTTGTTGAGAATGGGGGCTTGCTTTACGGTGAAATGGTGAATTGCGAAGATTTCCCTACATCTCGATTATTCGGATTCAAGCAAGACTTCTCAGTAACTTCAAGACGATTAGAAAAGTTACGTATTGCTAAAGACAGTTTGTTTTGTAAAGAAGGCCAGCTCTTAGAATGGAACGGGGAATTTCTAACTGGGTTTACATTTGATACAGAAACACTAGTTGAATTGGATATTTTTCCTGAAACGCATTTATCACAAAAAAACGGTAAGCATCCAGGCATTGTCACAAAGAAACTAGGTAATGGCAGGACAATCTTTTCTGCATTTTCTTTACTGGGCAATGAGCAGAGTTGGACATTAAGACCGAATTGGTTATGGAATCAATTATTGGAGTGGTTAAATTCTGATTTTGGTTTCCCTTTTAAAAACCTTCCTGCAACCATTCAGTTGAAAAGTAAGACTGTAGATCAAGTTATTTCCGAGAGTGCGAATTGGTTTTTACAATCAGGAATAATGCCTAAAGAAGATGGAAGTGCTGGGGTCTATGAAAATGTTCATTCGATTAGAGGGAATGTTAGTAAGGATATGAGACCCGATTGTAATGCGCATGCTGCATTAATGTTTCATTTATTAGGAGAATATAAAAAGGAAAAACATTGGAAAGATGTCTCCAAAAATGTATTATCCTATCTATTTAATTCGGGTTATCAAGATTTGGACCCAACATCTAGCTCTTATGGATTTTGGAAATGGTTTAAATTTCCTGGTGATAAACCAGATCAAATATTTTCGGATGATAATGGATGGGTCGCGTTTGTATTACTCTACTTATATAGACGTACAGGAATCGAAGAATACAAAGTCCGTGGATTATTGACGGCAAATTCCTTACTGCAAACGCAGAACAAATTTGGGTTAAGGCCGGAAGCAATTCGGGAACAGGAATTAGCTTCAAAAGGACATACATACTTTCAAGACTCAGAAAAAAGTAGTATGAATCCACATTTTGAAAGTATCGTTCATGCAGCATTTCTACAGGCGTACATCGTATCTAAAGATGAAAAGTATCTGCTAATCGTTAAAAAGGGGACAACCCATTTATTAGAAAACATTGACCAATTAAAGTATATGTACAGTAAAACAGCGGGATATAGCCGTTTTCTGTTTTCCCTTTCCCATCTATATGCTTTAACGAAAGAAAAAACTTACCTTAATGGAATTAATACGGTAACCGATTATTTAAAAGAACATCAGCATGAGTTCGGCGGAATTGAAGAGGCTGATAATCCTGATCCAGATAGGTACGGTACCGAAGACACAGGGGTCTTCCGCATTAATGGAGAAAAGATTGCAGATCAACTTTACACAAATAATTTTATGATTATTAATAGTTGGGAAGCGTGGAAAGCGACCCATGATCCAAGGATATCCTCGTTTAACAATGAATTAGTACAATATATTTCCGAAATACAAATCGTCTCTATGAAGAAAGAGTTTACCGGTGGATGGATGCGTTCATTTCATTTAGACCGTAAAGAGTATTTCGGTAATAATGGCGATACTGGTTGGGGGGCCTACTGCATTGAGAGTGGTTGGACAAACGCGATCATTACAACAGGCTTATTGTTAAAAGAATTAGACTGGTCATTAGTAGATTAAAAGAAAAGAGGGGTTAAGATGAAGAAATTATTTGTATTTATGCTTGCGTTATTAGTGATTACTGGGTGTTCATCAGGGGATGATGAAAATTCGAAAGATGAAAACAAAGGGGAAAAGGTGAGCATTGAAGTCATGATGTTCGAAGGTGGGTTTGGTTCTGAATGGGTTAAAGAATCCGCACAACAGTATATGGATGAAAATGAGAACGTTGAAGTAAAAGTGAGCGCGAGTCCTGATATTCATCAACAATTGCAAACAAGGTTCTTATCTGGTGAAGTTCCAGATTTAATAAATCCAGGACCAAGTTTCGATATTCAAGGTGTAATTAGTGAAGGAATGATTCAGGATTTAGATAAGGAATTACAAGGGAATGCATTTGACAGTGATGAAAAATGGATAGATACATTTGAAGCTGGTCAATTCAACTTGCAAAAAGATGGAAAAACATATGGAATTCCAACCATTTTTTCGCCGGGCTATATTTTATGGTACGACGAAAAATTATTTGAAGACAATGGATGGGAACTGCCAAAAACACAAGAAGATTTATATGACTTGAAAGAAAAGGCCGATAAAGAAGACATTGCCGTATTCGCTGTTCCTGGGAAACATCCAGGTTACTATTTCTATGGAAGCTTTATGCCGTTAGTTGAAAGAATTGGTGGCAAACAACCTATCTTAGATGCATTTAATCTAAAAGAAGGTGCCTGGCAGTCAGATGCATTTATCGAAGCTGCGAAAGAAACACAAAGAATGGTAAATGAAGGTCTATTTCTCGAAGGTACCTTTGGTTTGTCGCATACAGAAGCACAAACATTATTTTTCCAAAGAAAGGCTTTATTTGTAACAGCCGGATCATGGTTGGAAGGTGAAATGTCGGATGTCATCCCAGAAGATTTTAAACTTCGCGCGATCAATCAGCCAGCAGTTTCATCAGGTTCAGGTGAGCAACTTGCACCAGTTTCAACTGGTTGGGGTGGGGCTTGGTACGTTCCGAGTGATGGTAAAAACAAAGAAGAGACTGTTAAGTTTTTGAAGTTTCTCTCAAGTAAAGAAGAAGTTGAAAAAATGGTGAAATCTAAAGGACTTGCGAGTGTTGTAAAAGGGACAGACGAAGCGATTGAATCTGAAGCATTAAAGAGTGCATTGAAAGTGTTGCAAGATGCAAATGGATCATATGCACCAACTGCAATCAATGATTCTTATCCTGAGCTGATTGGTAATATTATGAACGTCTATCAAAGCTTGGTTCTTGGTGAGATTACTCCAGAAGATTTTGCTGAACAAGCAGAAAAGTTTGCTGAGCAAACACGTAATGACTCGAATATAGAGAAAGTGGAGTTTTCCTGGTAATAATAATTTATAAGAGTGAGAGGTCTATATTAATTGGCCTCTCTTTTTTATTAAGAGGGTGTGAGATTGTGAAGAGTGCTAGTGAAAGATGGTCTATCGTGATTTTCTTATTGCCAGCAGCATTGTTGTATTTATTATTTGTGATTTATCCTTCATTTAATGCGCTGCGAATGAGTTTTTATAATTGGCGCGGACTTGGTTCAAAAACATGGATTGGTTTTGATAACTATAGAAGAATGTTGGAAGATAGTAACTTTATAAACGCATTTAAGGTAACGGGGAAGTATATCATTATTCAAGTTCCAATCGTTTTACTGCTATCCGTTGTCATTGCGATTACCATTTCATTTCTCATCAAAACAAAATGGTTTAATATCTATCGATCAATCATTTTTTTCCCTTATATTTTACCAGGCGTTGCGATTGCAATGCTGTGGTCTACCATTTTTAATCCTGTAAGTGGCATGTTGAACGGGATACTGGACATAGTAGGATTGGATAGTTTCATAACAGAATGGTTAGGTCGAACAGAGACAGCGTTTGGAAGTGTAGTTTTTGTGAATATATGGAGCATGGTAGGATTTTATAGTATTTTGATTTTAGCGGCCATATTAAATATTCCTCAAGACGTATTAGAAGCAGCTGAAATGGATGGTGCTTCCAAGTTTCAAAAAAGTATTTACATAACCTTGCCTATGTTAAAAGATATTATGCAAGTTGTCATTATCTTTACATTAATTAATACTTTAAAGGTTTTCGAGATGCCTCAATTATTAACTTCTGGTGGACCGAATCGCTCGACGCAACCAATATCTTTGTATATGTATGAACAAGCGTTTACCAATTTTAACTTTGGTTATGCTTCAGCAATCGGTGTCGTATTTTTGATATTCACTTTAATCGCATCCTTGTTGACGCTTAAAATTACTAGGGGGAGTGACCGATGATGAAAATTGTGCAAATGGTAAGGAATCACTTGTTCCTAGGAATATTGTCTGTACTCATTCTCATTCCGGTCCTCTGGGTATTTGTAAACTCAGTTAAATCATCTGCGGAGATTTTATTAGAACCATTATCATTTCCTAGTAAATTAGAATTTGGAAACTTTTCAAGGGCGTGGAATGAAGCGGGTTTTGGGACGGGATTTATTAATAGTATTATTGTAACGACCATCACAGTTACGTTAATCGTCATAATTTCAGCGATGGCGGCTTATGTTTTGAGTAGAAAAACATTTCGATTTCGAACTGCGATTCAAAACACCTTTTTAATGGGCTTAATGTTACCGACCTTTTTGGCAATGGCACCGCTTTTTTTATTGATGAATAGTTTGAAATTGGTAAACAGTCTTCCAGGTTTGATCGCGGTGTATGTTGCTTACTCGATATCCTTTACAATATTTATGCTAATTGCTTTTTTTAATCAAATACCTAAGTCATTAGAAGAGGCAGCAATTATTGATGGGTGTGGACCGTTTAAATTGTTTTGGAAAGTTATGTTCCCATTAGTTAAGCCAGGTCTAATATCTGCAGCCATATTTAACTTTGTCGGTATTTGGAATGAATATATCTTAGCGCTTATCTTAATTACTGATGATGATGCTAAGACTTTGCCCCTTAAATTAGCGAACATTATGATGGTCCAACAATATCGTACGGATTGGGGAGCGTTATATGCTGGTTTAGTGTTATCATTTATACCAGTAACAATCTTTTATTTGATATTCCAGAAACGTTTAATAGAAGGATCTACTGCAGGGGCAGTCAAAGAATAATTCAGGAGGTAATATGATGAGCATATCTCATACTTCTTTGAAAGTTAGCAGCTACTATAATAGCTTTACGAAGACAGAAAAAAAAGTAGCAGACTTTGTTTTAGAGAATACAAATGATGTCATGTACTATTCCATAACGGAACTTGCCGATAAAGCAAGTGTGGGGGAGTCAACTGTACTTCGATTTAGTCGGAAACTGGGGTTTTCCGGTTTTCAAGATTTTAAATTAGCAGTAGCTCAAGATCAAGTTCAACCGTCAAATTTTGAAGATGAAGAAATTCAACGAAGCGATGATATGAAGAGCGTCATAAATAAAGTCATAAAAAGGCAAATAAATAGTCTAGAAGGAAATCTTCAACTTCTTGACGATAAATCTATACAAAAGGCAGTAGATATCATATTGCAATCTCGTAAGGTTACATTTTTCGGTGTAGGTTCTTCAGGGATAACTGCCAGTCAAGCTTCTAGTTCCATGTTAAGAATTGGGATTAATTGTGACTATAAGCAAGATACTCATTTTCAAGCCATGAGCGCTTCACTTTTATCGACAGAAGACTGCGTTATTGGTATCTCAGTTTCTGGCAGCACAAAAGATACAATTTATAATGTAGAAATTGCCAAGAAAGCAGGAGCCAAGATTATTTGTATAACAAATAATGCAAAGTCGCCAATTACAAAACTGGCAGATATTGTTTTATTAATATCTGGAAAAGAAAACCCATTAGAAGGTAGTTCAGTTCTATCACAATTAGCTCAGTTATCATGTGTCGACATACTTTGTACTGCCATAAAAAATCAAGGGAATATTAAATCGAAAGTCTTTAGTGAATTAACCGCTAAGGCCTTATCGGAAAAACTATATTAAATTTAAAAAATGATAAAGGGAAGCGTTTTAATTGGGGAGACATATAGGGGATTTCACTTTACAAGAATTACAAAAGTACAGACCAACACTCATAAACAAGCCTACGAATTTCAATGAATTTTGGACTAATCAAAGAGCGCGCCTTCAAGAATTGAGTCCCGGGATTCAAATCGAATGGAGAGATTATCCTATTTCAACAGTTGAGGTTGCGGATATTACCTTTGACAGTTGGGATCAGACACCACTGGCTGGAATATTGATGAAACCAAAAGGAGTCACTGAATTTCCAATAATTCTAAGCTTTCATGGCTATACAGGAAGTCGTGGATTAGCTGGAGATCATCTTAAATGGTTGACCCTAGGCGTCGGTATTTTATCATTTGATATACGCGGACAAGGTGATTCACCTGACTTTGCGAATTACCCAAATGGCAGTAGAATTCCTGGGTGGATGCTTCATGGGATAGAGGATCCAGAGAATTATTACTACACAAACGTTTACCGGGATATTTTGATGCAAATGAATTGGGTCAGATCCAAGGACTTTCCGTTTACGATTACAAAATTTGGTGTCATGGGTGGATCCCAAGGCGGCGGACTTGCCATTAGTGCGGCTGGCTTAGACAGAAATATAGATTTTTTAGTCGCGGATTGGCCGTTCATTTCTCATTTTGAAAGAGCTTTGGAAATCGCGACATCTGGTCCTTATATGGAAATTGTGAATTACTTCAAATGGAATGATCCACAATATAAGAAGCAAAGTACGATTGTAAAAACACTTGGCTATATTGATTGTGTACATTTTGCTCAATCTATAACTTGTCCTACGCTGATGGGGGTAGGACTTGAAGATTCAGTGACCCCACCGTCAACTGTATTTGCTGCTTATAACCATTTGAGTTCAAAAGAAAAACGAATGGAAGTTTACCCACAATTTGTTCACGAGATGAACCCCTTTCATGAGGAGAAAAAGCTAGCGTTTGTTGCGAATCAACTAAAATGAATTTGATAGTTAAAAAATCATTCAATCGAAGAAATCCGATTATATCACAACGGGTTTCTTCGATTTTAATTTCAAAGAGTCTTAGGTGCTAGCGTCCTACCTCACTAAACCGAAAACTTCATAATATTTCCAAACTTAACAATAACATTACAAGAAATTGACACTTCCTTAACAAACCCTCTTTATACTTAACATTGAGTATGACTTTTATAGAGGGGGAAATATTGAGAATGAAACGTTTTCGATCTGCATTGGCAGCTATCACTGCTAGTATCCTATTCCTTACGTCTTTTTTACCATCGGCTGGAACAGTATTTGCTGAGGAACCCGCGGAAGTAAATCATGAGCAGGAATTGGAAAATCAGCTAGAATTACATCATGAACAGCCTCTGGAAATCAACCAGTCCGACCCTTTTCAAGTACAGATACAGAGTACAGCTGCTGATGAAGTGACACTCTTTTATCGTTCATCAGCGCTTTCACAAACAATCGCTCTACAGATGGAGGAAAGTGAAGATAGATTATTTAGCGCGACTATCCCACATACAGCACTCTGGTCATCACAAATTGAATACTGGTTTGAATCAACCGAAAATGAAATAAAGACACAAACCTATCAAGTGAATGTAAACAGTCCAACTGATCATAACAATAAGACAGCCTCGAAAATATTAATTACAGAAGCGAATTTAAATCATGAGGGTTATCAATTTATTGAACTGTATAACAATACAAGTCAGCCTATTGATTTAGCAAATTATCATGTAGTTGCACAGAATATCATATTAGAGTTTACAGAAGGAACTACCATTCAATCACAAGAAACAAAGGTAGTTTGGCTTGTCAATGAATTACGTAACGCGACAGACTTTAATAAGCATTACCAATCAACTCTCGATGAACAGCAATTGGTTATGATTGAAAACAATCAGCCGCTAGCAAATGCTTCACATATCAAGCTAGTGGATAAAAACACAGGAATTTCTGAAGTCGCTGCGCTGTATCAGCAAGTAGCAGAAGATTCCAGTCAACTTTTTTACTTTCCAAAAGAAGGTAATGAAATGAATGACGGTGGCTTTGCGCAGACTGTCCAACCAGGAAAATTGGTTGCAGGACAAGTTCCTGAAAATGCGATCGTCGTTGAAGAACCCACAAATGATGAGGAAAATAAGGAAGAGACAAAAACTGAACCTATCACTGAAGCTACAAAAGAAGATATCGTCGAAACAGAGCCAACTCAACAAGCAGATATCATTCACCAGCCAGTCTTTGAAATAGATGGAGAAAACGCTTTGTCCTTAGAAGCGACTGTTTCCAATGCAAACAACGTAACACTGCAATTTCAAACGGGTCAATCTATGGAATTTCAAAGTCTAGAATTTGTAAGACAAACCGAGACTGATAGATATACAGTGGAAGTACCGAAGAATCAGCTTTGGTCTCCATTCTTTAATTACAGAATTATTGTAGAAACTGAAGAGCATCATACCTCAACATTCCCAGAAATCGGTTATGTTGAAGCAGAAGTTATTTTCACTCAAACTAACGATACACAGCAGATACCACCTTTGTTAATTACCGAAATCACACCAGATACAGCCAATATCAATAAACTAGACGGCTATGAATTTATCGAAATCTACAACAATACCAATCAACCGATTAATATGAAAGACTACAAGATTATCTATCGTTATCCAGCAAGCAGTAGTAGTCCTGAACAACACTGGAATTTAACGGACGATAAAATTATTGGTGCGGAAGACAGCTTTATTGTTTGGATCCATAATGAAGGAAATAAAGACAAAACAGTTGCTGATTTTAATGAATTCTACGGTTTAAATATGGAGGAAAGCAATGTTACCATTATTGAATCTGATGGTATGGCGAACGGTAGTGAACGTTCACTTGTCATTGCAGATAATTTTAATAATGAGATTGTCAAAGCTACCTATAATGACGGGCAAAGAGATGTAAAAGTAGATCAAGGTATTATTTATAAATACCCATCAGAAGGAACGTCTATGGTTAAAGTGGGTGTAAGTGAAACTGTTACACCACTCACAATCATTCCTGGACAAGTACCTAGTCAGCCCGTACAGATTGAAGTCGGTCAAGATGTTCCGGTTATCGAGCATGAGCAACCGACTTTATCTGAAGAAAATCAAGCCATCACTTTGGAAGTGACAGTTACCTCGGAACAAGAGGTATTAGGTGTAAATGCATATGTTAGGCAAAGTAGCAGTATGGATTTTCAAGCCATTACAATGGATTCCACGACAAATCCAGAAATCTATACCTTAACGATTCCATATGAATCTATCTGGAGCGACCATATAAGTTACTATTTTGAAGCATCCAACCAGTCTGGAACAGAAAAAACTGACACTTATCAATTAACTATTCCACAACCAGCAGTGGATTATCAAAATGTTCCACAATTATTTATTACCGAGCTCGTCCCTGATAGTACCAATGTGAATTCACTAGACGGTTATGAGTTTATCGAAGTTTATAATAACGCAGATCAAGCTATTGATTTTACGGATTATACGATTCGTTATCGTTATCCAATGGAAGGTCCTGGCGCGGATTTATTGTGGGGGCCAACTGAGGATGAAAGAGTCATTATTCCATCCGGTGAAACGGTCGTATTTTGGAATATCAATAGCGGCAATACGCATTTAACAGGCGAGGATTTTAACAATAACTATGGAACAAACTTACAAGAAGGAAAAAACCTAATCAAAATTTATAATAATGGGCTAGCAAATAGTTCCTATCGTTCACTTGTCATCGCTACTAAAACAGGCCATGAGTTATCAACTGTCAGTTATTTTGATGAAGTGAATGTCGATGATACCGTTCCCGACAAAGGGATTTTCTACCGTTTTCCGACAGATGGAAGTACTCAGTTAACGAAAATTAGTGCTGGTGTACTAAATGCTACGCCTGGATCGGTGATGTCTGAACAGGTTCCAGTGGAGAAAGTTCAGGTGATCGCAGATAACGAGAAACCAACGATAAATGATTTAACTGAAAAGAGCGAGGTAACTTCTACTGAACCCGTACAAGTTATTTCGGAAATAACAGATAATCATCAAGTTAAGTCAGCAGCATTACATTACCGAACAGCTAAAACAGAAGACTACAACAAAGTAAATCTAGAAATGAAAGAAAATAATCGCTATCAGCATATGATCTACGAACCTGAATTAATTGGTAAAAAACAAATAGAATACTATTTCACAGCTAGTGATGGTGTAAATATAACGACATCAGAAACAAATCGCATCTCTATTCAGCATCCAGGTGTAAGAGAAGGGCTACGTTTAAACGTTTCAGAAGAGGAAATCATGTCTGGTGAGAAAATACTCAAAGCGACATCAGAGCAAGCGCCAGAAAATCTTGCGTTATTCGTCGATGATAAACAAGTGACAGATACATTTACAGCGCTTGAAACGGAAGCCTACTTTGCATTTGATGTTCGTAAAACAAATCTTTTCTTCCAAAATGGCGTGACTATGGGTGACGAGATTCTGTATATTTTTGACGATACCATTAATGCATACACAACATTAACCGTTCCAATTTCAGCGAATCGGTTAGTGCATGGAGATAACACAATCTCCATTCGATCTGGAAATAAAGTAAGTCCTTTTGATGAAGGATCATCTGAAAATCGAGATGACTTTAACATCAAAAATATTCGACTTGTTTTATCAGATGGAACAACGATTTATGATCCAAATTACGTCAATGTAAATGAAGAACTTGCAGTTGGAGACGATGGAAGCTCAATTCCAGTTTTTGATTTTACATTTACAATTGATCCGGAGAAATTTACTTCTTTGGCTTATCAATTAGATACGACAGTGTTATCTGATGGCGTTCACGAAATAAAAGCAGTCCTAAATGAAGAGGAAGTTAAAAACAATATTATAATAGATAACACTGCACCAGTTATTCAACCAACAATTGAGGAAGGAAAATCCTATAAGGGTTCATTCACAATTGATGCAAAAATCACTGATGCAACCAGTGAAGTAGACACGATTACCACCCAGTTAGATGGGAAGTATATTACTTTACCTTATGAAACCTCTTCCGCTCTATTGGAAGCTGGCGCACATGAATTGGTAATCACAGCTAGCGATATTGCTGGAAATACGGGTATGCAGAATATTTCCTTTAGCACGGTCGAGGAAAATCCACTGCTGCCAGAATGGTTAAAGGATGATCCAGAAGACACAAGCGCAACTTTATCCGTTAGGGTGAGCGATCCAACAAATGACACTTTAGACGTTTCGTTCTTTCAATCCTATCAATATACTGCTGCGGACACAGACAACATGAAAATTTCTCATCACGCAGTAAACACAGAGCCACCGCAAAGTTATTTGCCAGAGGGCGAAAAGGATTTCACTGAAGATGAACGCAAGAAAATTGAGGAATTAGACGGTCAGGAATTTGGAACTGAGTCAACAACGGAGTTTCCTTATCATCGTTTTGATGTCACTGTAGATGAGCGCGTCTTGCCTGAAGATGAAATCGAAATTGTATGGAATGGCTCTTCTCTTCCAGGTCGAAAAGTAACGATGTATGCTTGGAATTATGAAACCGAAAAATGGAAAGATCTCGTTTCTACCGTTGCCGGTGAGACGTCATTCGAACTGATTGGTTCTGTAACAGGTAACGAATACATTCAAAATCAAAAAGTGAGTGTCATTGTTCAAGATCAGATTGAAGAGACCCTTCAAGATGATTTCACATTTGTTTGGATGTCTGACACACAATATTATTCGGCAAGTTATCCGCATATCTACGAGACCGAGGTAAATTGGATTGCTGAGCAACAAGAAGCGTTAAACATCCAATACGTTTTCCATACAGGGGATCTCGTCGATAACTCTGAGGACTTTAATCAGTGGGAAGTTGCAGACAATGCAATGAAAGTTCTGGATGATGCGAAAATACCTTATGGTGTGTTGGCCGGAAACCATGATGTCGATCATAAAGATGGCTTATACGACAATTACTATCAATTTTTCGGAGAACATCGCTTCAAAGATCGTTCTTATTACGGTGAATCTTATCTCAACAACCGTGGACATTATGATTTAATCTCAGCAAATGGGAATGACTTCATCATGGTGTATATGGGCTGGGGTGTTGATGAAGCCGGTATCGAGTGGATGAATGAAGTGCTAGAAAAATATCCGAATCGAAAAGCGTTTATTAATTTGCATGAGTATTTACTTGCAAGTGGTACACGAAGCCCGATTGGAGAAGAAGTTTTCCAAAAGGTCGTGCTTCCAAATCCGAATGTGTACGCTGTTCTAGCTGGCCATTACCATAACAGCCAAAAGGTTATCGACGAAATTGATGATAACAATGATGGCATAGTCGATCGCACGGTCTATCAGCTACTTGCGAACTATCAAGGCGGGCCAGAAGGTGGACAAGGTTATATGCGATTACTTAACTTTAATTCAGCAACAAATGAAATCGATGTCCAGACATACTCCCCTTATTTGGATGAATACAATTATTACGATCCAATCGTACATCCAGAAAAAGACGAGTTTAAGATTCCATGGGACATGACACCTCAAGTGAAAAAAGTAGCGACTGATTATGTCGAAGTCAATGTCTATACAAATGATTTAATCGGCAAAGTAGACAATGTACCTAGTGGTGAAATCGCATCAGTCGTATGGAACGATTTAGAGCCAAACGGCAAATATTTCTGGCATGTGATTGCCGAAGATCAGTATGGTGGAAAAAAACGGTCTGACATTTGGTCCTTCCTTACAAAAGAAGGCGTCGTCATCGTAGATCCAGAACAACCCGAGGACCCTGTCAAGCCTGGAGACAACGACCCAGTGATTGAAGATCCAATTGTTCAACAACCAGATCCGAACGATGAGGGTGACAAAAATGTACCACCAGGCGATAACCCGAACAACAACAATAAACCAGACAAAACGGGACCTCCTTATTTTGAAAACACACCAAACCAAAACAAAGGCGGCGCTCCCTTACCAAGCACAGCAACAAATAATTTCAATTACCTCATCACCGGCTTTCTGTTACTACTAGCAGGCAGCAGCTTATTAATATATAGAAGAAAAGAAATGGGGATTGGAATCGAGTAAAAAAGGTAGGAGCATTCTTTGAGGAAAAAAGTACCCTCTCAAAACGGTACCTTTGCAAGAAAAAACACAAAAAACACATTATAATTGCATAAGATGAAAAGAGAGATAGTGACAATATAACACTTTGTCGCTATCTCTTTATTTTTTATCTGAACCGCAGACTTGTCATAATTGCACCTTGCGCAGGTACTACCGCCTAAATTTCACATCATAATTGTGTATTACCTTGTAAAATTAATTATTTTTTTATAATATCTTCTCACTTCACTAAGTTCATGTTCGTTAACTTTCCCTGCCAAAGAAACCAAAGTGCTATTGTTTTTTTCGTTTATTTCCATATTAGAAATTTTTTTCATCATATAAGCCATTACTTCAGGTACAACAAATTCATCTGGATTGTTCAAACTAATTATGGCTTGTGATACCAACCAATCTAAATCACAATCCACTACAGAAAAATATAAGAATCCGTCTGTTATTAAAAATGGATCGTCTCCTTTTTTTATAATTTTCTCAAATTGTGAAGTTGTGTAAGAATTTTCCGCAATTAGTTCAAACTCATCCTCCTCACTATCTCTCATAAGCAGATCAATAAAATCTTCAAAATCAATTGCTAATTTCACATCTATATTTTCATCTACATCTATAAAGGAAACGCAAGGTATTTCTTTACTTTGTCTATAATCTAAAAAAACCCAACTATGCCCATCTCCACTAATCAATACAATATCATCAGGTAGCTTCCATTCTTTTATCATATAAGGCGTGATAAGAATACCTTCATCAAACTTACCTCCAATACCAAGGAGATAATCAACACGAATATTTAATTGATCTAACTGAATTAAATTTCTAAACAAACGTCCTCCGTTTTGAATGCTCATTAATTCTACATACGATCTTGGTAATTTAACTCTTAATGAATTTTCAACCATCTTCAATGTCAGTTCAGTAAAATCTTCTAATTCATATTCATCCATAACATCAAATTCCCAAATTCTCTTATTCAAAACAACATTACCTACTTCCATTTATAGTGTTTTTTCGATGTTGGCTGATGAAATCAACTGGAACAAGTTTCAAGTTGATTAATTGTTTTTACTGTAACATGTTTTTCAAGATAATACGCCGCTTTCCTATTCAGTTTTGTCGTTATCTCTTTGGATTTATCCAAAGTCGTGAATCGTCAGAATTGCACCGTACACAGTACGTCGTTCAGGCATGTGATTAAAAATGGCTATATCGTTAGGAGAATTATAATTTATTACTAGTCTACCTATTCCTTTAGCACTTATTTATCATTAAACGACATTACCTATGATTCATTTTCAGAATATTTAAAGGAATCGCTGGTCGCGGAATGGAATACCTTTAACTACCGTGAAAAGTAGAGGGAGGTAAGAAGAGGATAAATAGGTGGCGAATATTTACGCAGAAAAGATTGGGAAGCTGGCAATTGATTCGAAAATAATAGGAGGAATGATGATTTCATGCCGAAAAACAAATTTAAAAAACTAGTACTAACATTGACACTTTCTGGTGCATTAGTGCTCAGCGCATCACCATTTGCGTCGCCGTATGCAGAAGCTGTAGGAGCACCAATAGGTTACACATCAAATGGAAATCCGGATTCATCTAAAGATAACAAAATTATTAAAAGAGTTGAAGCAGAAAGGGCAATTGAACATATTCGCTATCTTTCAGAAGAAATTGGCCCGAGAGCTGGGGGGCTTGAAGGAGAAAAACAGGCAGCGGATTACGTAGCATCTGAGTTAAGAAGTCATGGTTACGAAGTGGAATATCAATATTTTCCGGTAGCTGACCAATATATAGCTGAAGCCGCTTTTGCTAATGGTGATGCATGGCAAATGGGAGCGGCGCCAAACGGTTCTTTAAGTAATACTGCTGTAAACGGAGAAGTGCTGTTTGTTGAAGGGGGAACTACTGCGAGTGATTTCCCGACGAACACTGTCGGGAAAATTGTTTTAATGACGCGTGAAAGTTCAACTGCGAACTATCGTCTGCAAGTAGACAATGCAGTCAATGCAGGAGCAAGTGGCGTGATTCTGCAAAGTGTAAATGGAAGTCGTGGAAACTATGGTTCTACGTTTAACCCAAGCTTGACGGGGGTGTATGATATTCCCGTGTTCGGTGCTGCCTTCATTCAAGGGGAATGGTTAAAAGAACAACTTGAAGAAGGGCCAGTTGAATTGGCATTAACTGCAGAACGTCATTCAAATCTTGAGTCTGTAAACGTCATTGGAACAAAGAAATCGAAGAATAAAAAAACAGATGCAAAAGAAGTCATTTTAAGCGCACATATGGATAGTGTTGTCGGTGCACCAGGGGCGAATGATAATGCTTCAGGGGTAGGATTAATGCTCGAGTTAGCACGCGTATTCAAAGGATACAACACGGACAAAGACCTTAAGTTCATTGCCTTCGGATCAGAAGAACGAGGATTACTCGGCGCTAGGTACTATGTGGATCAGTTAACTCAAGAAGAACGAGATAATATCGAAGCGGTTTTTAATCCAGATATGGTTGCAACGAAATATGAAGAGGCTAGAAACCTTTATGCAATGACTGTAGATGGTAGCACGAATATCATAACTGATTCAACAGTAGCTGCCGGTGCGCGGTTAGGAAATTCCGATATTTTACCAGGGAAATTTGGATCTAGCGACCATGTTCCGTTCCATAATGCCGGCATTCCTTCTGCATTGTTTATATGGATGGGAATCGATAGCTGGGATCCACTAGTTTACCATATCGAAAAAGTTTATCACACGCCGCAGGATACTATTGAAGACAATATATCTTCAGAGAGAATGCAGTCTGCATTAGAAGTTATCGGTGCTGGACTTTTTGATGTCGTGCGGAAAGATGTACCTGGATTAAAGCGGTAAAATTAATCAAGTTAAGTTGAATAATCAAAGTTCTGCGAAGGGGATGTGACGTGATGTTAACTGGGAAAAAGATGAAGAGCTTATTATTATCATTCTTAATTGTAATGTTAGCTTTTGTACCACTAGTTGGACAGGAACACTCGTTAATCGCAAATGCATCTGAAGAAGTAACAGCAAATCAATTGGTCGAATCCGAGACATTAAGTGAAAAACTTCAAGCTATTTTAAGCGACAGGCGTCTAGATGGCGCAATAGCTGGCGTTAGTGTCAGAAAAGAAAATGGCGTAGAGTTATTCGAGCAGGACGGCGATATTCGCTTACATCCTGCATCGAATATGAAGTTATTAACAAGTGCAGCGGCGCTTTCGACACTTGGAGAGGATTATCAATTTACGACAGAAATATTAACAGATGGGACACTTAGAGGAAAAGTACTTCAAGGTAATTTATACATGAAGGGTAAAGGAGATCCGACTTTATTGAAGGAAGACCTTGATCAACTTGCGGTGGAATTAAAAGAACAAGGTGTTCATAAAATTAAGGGGAATTTGATTGGCGATGATAGCTGGTATGACGATGTTCGCTTATCGATGGATTTAAACTGGAATGACGAACCCTTTTATACTGGGGCACAGGTTTCTGCTTTAACGATTTCACCGAATGAAGACTATGATTCTGGAACTGTTATTGTGGAAGTAAGTCCTTCCAAAAATGGTGAAACTGCGCAAGTCACATTGTCACCTCAAACAGATTATGTCAATATTATCAACAAAACAAAAATGGCCCCGGCAGGTCAAGCGAAGAGTATTTCAATAGAACGCGAACATGGCTCGAATAACATTATCGTTGAAGGGACAATGCCGTTAAATGGGACAAACTCAAGGTCCTGGGTTGCTGTGTGGGAACCGACCATGTACGCGATAGACGTGTTTAAGAAATCACTAGAAGAGAATGGCATACAGCTCATTGGCAACTCAAAAGTGTCTACAGGCGTTACGCCAACAGACGCTAAGTTACTCATTTCTCGGAAGTCCATGGAACTAAAGGATCTTCTAATTCCATTTATGAAACTGAGTAATAATGGGCTTGGAGAAACGTTAACAAAAGAAATGGGGAAAGTTGTCCATGATAAGGGCACTTGGAAAGAAGGACTCCAAGTCATTCATAAAGTGACAACGGATCTAGGGGGTAGAGGAGATACAATCTTGCTTCGCGATGGTTCAGGGATGTCACATAAAACATTAATCCCTGCCACAGAGTTTACAAAAATACTGAATAATGCTCAGGAGAAAAGTTGGTTTCCTTCCTTTGAGAGATCTTTGCCAATAGCAGGCGAGCCAGAACGATTAGTCGGAGGGACCTTACGAAACCGTATGACCCAGGAACCGACGAAAGGGAACGTCACTGCAAAAACGGGTTCAATCACCGGTGTTACTAGCCTTTCAGGATACGTAACGTCTAAAGACGGGGAGAAGTTAGTCTTCTCAATCATGATTAACAATTACCTCGGCTCCTCTCTAACATCAATAGAAGATGCAATTGCAACAGTCCTTGCAAAACATGAATTTGAGGAGTGAACAGTAATAAAAATACACGACAACTGCATAATGTGAAAAGAGCGATAGCGACAATACAACACTTTGTCGCTATCTCTTTATTTTTTGTTGAACTAGAATTGTCGAAATGTACCACTAAAACAGTACCACCAAAAGGGGACTTCAAGGTGAGGTTTGCTAAATAACTGAATTTTGTTGAAACGATAATCGAATTATGATAAGTTTAAGGTGAATATAATTCAACTTAGTTGAATACACTTCAAGTGTAATCATTAAGATAACGAAAAGGGGTAACTCAATGACTAAATTAAATTCGAGAATTGCTCAGTTTTATAACAAGTCTGTGGATGAACGTTTACAAATCATAAGTGAAATGACAGGGATGGATGAGAAGGATAAGGAAGTACTCGCTTTTAGTAAGGGTTTTTCGGCAGATGTTGCGGATCATATGATTGAAAATGTGGTCGGCGGATTTCAGCTACCATTGGGAATTGCAACGAACTTTAAAGTAAACGGGAAAGATTATTTAATACCTATGGCGGTGGAGGAACCTTCCGTGGTAGCGGCGGCAAGCCATATGGCGAAGCTCACACGTGATTCGGGCGGATTTGAAACGTCTTATAGTGGCTCCGTTATGATTGCTCAAATACATGTGATCGATATCGCAGATCCTTTTGGGGCGAAGCATGCACTTTATAGAAGAAAAGTTGAGTTATTAGCGCTTGCGAATAGTTGTGACAAGACGCTTGTTTCATTGGGCGGTGGCGCAAAGGATATTGAAATACGCGTGTTGGATCAATCCAATTCAGAACCAGTGCTTGCGCTTCACTTGATTGTCAACGTGTTAGATGCAATGGGCGCTAACGCAGTGAACTCAATGGCGGAGAAACTTGCACCTCTCGTGGAGTCAATCACCAATGGAAAAGTATTATTACGTATTTTAAGTAACTTTGCAGAATACCGAGTGGTTCGTGTGAGAACGCAGATACCAGTGGCACAACTGGGAACGGAAGAATTTAGTGGTGAGGAAGTTGCTGACCGCATGGTAAAGGCCAATTATATTGCCATTATTGATCCATACCGTGCCGCCACGCATAACAAAGGCATTATGAACGGAATCGACCCGGTTGTTGTCGCAACAGGAAACGATTGGCGCGCAATCGAAGCGGGTGCACATGCATATGCGGCCAAAGATGGCGTATACAAAGCACTCACAAATTGGGAGCGAAATGAAGCAGGAGATTTGGTCGGAACAATGGAAATCCCTATGGCGGTCGGCATCGTAGGCGGCGCAACAAAAACGCATCCTGCTGCCCAATTAAGTCTCAAGATTATGGACATCGACTCTGCTGAGGAATTAGCACAAGTCATAGCTGCTGTTGGCCTCGCTCAAAATATGGCCGCTTTGAAGGCATTATCAACGGAGGGTATTCAACGAGGGCATATGGGATTACACGCAAGAAATATAGCACTTCAAGCCGGTGCATCACCAGAAGACATTGGGTGGGTAACGGACAAAATGGTTGAAGAAAAAAGTGTATCAATCGACCGAGCAAAAGAAATTTTATCGAGTAAATAAGGCGGGATTGTTATCGGCATTTCATTGATCGGCCAGCGAATTAAACAAGCACGATTAAGACAAGGTCTCACACAACAAGTCCTCGCTGAACGCTGCGGATTCACAAAGAGTCTATTATCAAAAATTGAAAATGGCCAGACAGCATCAGCAGTTGCAACGCTGTCAAAGATTGCCAATGAGTTAAATTTGTCATTGGCCTATCTCTTGGCAGAAGATGAGGACAAAAGTTTACAAATCACGAAAAAAACAGCCCGACAAACAATATCCGGGAATAACGAAGTCGGCTATTCATATGAAACGCTTGCAAATCTTTCGGGAACAAGTCAAATTGAACCAACAATCGTTCATGTTCTTGAAGAACCCATCTCGAATGAACGATTCACACATAACGAAGATGAGTTCATTTATATCTTGTCAGGCGAAATTCATCTCAGTTATGGTGATGAATTTCACCACTTGCAAGAAGGAGATAGCGCATATTTTAAAGGAACCGTTCCACATGTGTTTCTCCCTATCAATCGGAAAGAAGCAAAGGTTCTAACGATATTTATTGGGAATAGTTTTTAAGAATAGGTAACAATGGGAGATCGACTGTGTAACATTTTGTCGGTCTCCCATTGTTTTTTTATGAGAAATTTTGAATTATTATAGCTCCACCGTGCATAGTGCCTGTTACAAATTTAAAAATATTGCGTACTAAAAATGATTGACAAATGAGCTCCTATGTTTTATGGTGTGTATATTGACATACACACTACTCGTTTTTAAGGGGAGAGTAATTTGGGAGATTGGAAACAAGCGATCCTTTTGGCGAAATTTGAACTCTGCCATTCAAAGAAAGCACTTATCACATTGGGATTAATGTTAATTACCTTTTCATTTTCCATCATTAGTTCCATGTCTACTTATTTAGAAAAAGGGTTCATTATCTTTGATATATTCTTCTTAATGACTGTTGGGATTCTTGCAATGTGGGCAAAACCGAAGGAGTTTCAATTGGAGAAAATGGCAGATAATTCATTTCAAAAATCATATTTTTCCATGCTCTATCAGTTGCCAATTCGAAAAGAGATTTTGATTAAAAACTTATTTGTTATTTATTATGTATACACGATTCCGTTTCACGCATTATTTTTAGCCTCAATCTATGCATTTTCAGAAACGATGCGATCATTCTTGACGTTTCCAGAATACATTGCCTTCTCGATTATCTGGCTGTCGTTTGGAATTTACTGGGGAGTGATGTATCCTTTGACTGATTTAGGTGAGGTGACTAAATCTAGCACCTTTAAGATGTGGCTGTATACAGTATTATTCTTTGCACTCATTATTGGTGGATTTATTCTATTACAGCAGTTTACAGGTCAAGGTGTTGTACATTGGTCTATGGTCATTGCAAAGAAATGGCCGCTTTTATCGTCAGTCTTATCGATTATCGCCGCTTATCTTGGTACGACATTAGCGCTTCGACAGGCAAACAAAAAAATGAAGGAAATTGACTATTAAGGGCGTGTGTAAAATGGAACTTCCGATTCAATTATCTAAGGATTCTCGGGAACCGATTTACTTTCAAATCGAAGAGCAAATCAAAGCTTTAATTGCAAGTGGGCAATTGAACGCAGGAACTTTGCTTCCTTCAATTCGCGCGTTGTCCAAAGACCTTGAAGTAAGCATCATTACAACGAGAAGAGTGTATCAAAATTTAGAACAGAGTGGCTTTATTTATTCGAAGCAAGGGAAGGGCTCTTTTGTTGCCGAAATAGAAGAGGGACTGAAAAGGGAAGTGACAATCAGAGCAGTGGAACTTGCATTTGAAACTGCCATTGAGACTGCACTCCGTCATGATTATTCAGTGGTGCAAGTGAAAGAGATTTTTGCTGCCGTTATGGAAAAGTACGAGGGAAATGGGAAGGAGTCTTAATACATGGAACATGCATTAACGATACGCAATCTACATAAAGTCGTAGATGATTTTCAATTGGAGATCACCCATTTAGATATTGAAAAGGGGACAATATCCGCGCTTATCGGAAAGAATGGGGCTGGAAAAAGTACCATTTTGAGATTATTCATGAATTTAATGAAAGTAGATGCTGGTGACATAAAACTCCTAGGACAATCGCTGTCAAGAGAAGATGAGGCCTGGAAAAGTAAAGTCGCATACCTACCACAAAAACCGCCCATGATTACGCCTTTTACAGGAAAAGAATTAAGGGATTTAATTGCACCATCGTATCCGAGCTGGGACGAATCTTATTTTCAAAGGATCATAGAATTATTTGGCATTAATCTATCAACAAAATTCAAGAAATTATCGCCTGGTGCACAACAACAATTAAATTTAGCGCTTGTACTCGCTAGAAATACAGAAATCCTGATTCTTGACGAACCGACAGCACATCTCGATATACCTTCTAAGAAGATTTTAGGAGATTTGCTCGTAGAATGGATGGATATCGGAGAAAGAACGATTATTCTAGCGACCCATCAAATCGAGGATATTCAGAAGTTAGCAGACTATCTCATCTTTATAAAAGATGGCCACATTCAGGAAAAGTTTGAAAAAGAAGTATTAACTGATATGTATAAGCGTTATTGGTTTTCACAACCGCTCGAATGTGGAACTGTACCAGGCGAGGTCGAACGTAAAGAAAATACACTCATAACAAATCGACCTATTGAAGCTGAAGCGTATTTCGATCAAGCGAAGCTGAAATGGATAACAGTCCAATCGCTCGATTTGGATGAAATCGTAACCATGTTATTAATAAAGTGACTAGGGGGGAACTGCAAATGACAAAAGTTTTAACCGTGAAAAATCTGGGGAAATCTTTCAAATCAAAACAAATTATCAAAGATATTTCGTTTGACGTGCGTAAAGGGGAAATCATGGCGATTTTAGGGCCAAATGGCGCAGGTAAATCAACGACAATCCGTAATATTATGGGCATCATGTATCCCGACGAGGGCAGTATTGAATTCAATGGATACGCAAAGAATGAGATTCCGCGTCAGAAGATTGGCTATTTACCTGAAGAACGTGGCTTGTACAAAAACGTGAAAGTCATGGATATGATTTTATATTTGGCAGACTTAAAAGATTACCCAGTAAAAAAAGCGAAAGAGCGAGCATTAATGTATTTGGCGAAGTTTGGATTAGAAGGTAAGGACAAAGTTTCTGTCGAGGAATTATCTAAAGGTATGGGCCAAAAAGTCCAATTCATCGCTTCGATTATCCATGAACCTGATCTCCTAATTTTGGATGAGCCATTTTCAGGATTAGATCCAGTCAGCCAGGAAACTTTCAAGGAAGAAATTCGTTCACTTGCAAATAACGGAACATCGATACTACTATCTTCCCATCAGATGAATGTGGTCGAAGAATTATGTGATCGGCTGTTTATGATTCACCGTGGTGAAAAAGTGATTTATGGTGCAATGGAAGATGTGAAAAATGAATATGCAAATTTTAAATGTACGATTAAAGGTAAAAATGCGATTTCTTTATTAGAAACGATTCCAGATGTCCTACGTATCGAGCAAAACGAAGATGTATCAGTGCTTTATTTGACACCAGAAGTTGTTGTTCCTGCATGGTTAAAACATTTACCAGAAACGATAATGATCCAGGAGTTGTCGGTCGACAGAATTTCACTTCATGAAATATTTATCGATATTGCGACAGATCAAAATCAATTGACTGAGGGAGTTGAAAGTTATGCGTAATAGTTTAAAAGTAGCCAAATGGGAAATCAAGCGGAATATGACCAACAAATCATTTATTATATCAATGTTGAGCACACCCATTATCTTTTTGGCCTTCTTTTTCATTCCCATGTTATTTCAATCAGATTCAGACGAGAATAGTCATGTTCAAGTCTTTTTGTATGATGAATTAGGTGTATTTGATGATGTGGTAGAAGTGGTGGACGCTGCAGAGAAAACAAATTGGACATTGGTCAATACAGAGATGCAAGAAGCAGAGATGCGAAAAGAATTGGCAGACAGTGAACAAAGTGTTTACCTCGTCATGACTGAAGAGGCACTTGAGCAGGGTCAAGTCAAAATGTACATGACTGATGATATAGAAGACTCTTTTCCCTTTGAAGCAACGATATTGGAACAGCCGCTTCGGGAACTCCAAATGGAGAAACTGGGCTTAACAGATACACAGAAATTAGCTATTCTGAACCAGGTAACGATTACAGCGATAGACGCCGATGAAATGGAATCGATCATCCAAGAAGAGGAAAGTGGCATCGTTTCAGATGAAGCAGATCCACTAGAACGAATAATTCCTGGTGTATTTGCTGGCGTTATTCTGTTTTCGATTGTCATGACAGGCATGATGATATTCCAATCAGCTTCACAGGAAAAGAAAGAAAAAGTTGCAGAAATCATTTTGTCCTCATTGACACCGACAGAATTGATGCAAGGGAAAATTATTGGTTACTTTGTCCTTGGTGTTACGCAAGTGGTCGTATGGCTAGCTGTGGCGCTGCCTGCTATGATCTGGCGTTTCGATATCCCGTTGATGGAGTACTTACTAGTTCCGGAATTGATACTACTCTTATTTATCGCATTCGCAGGGTATCTGCTTTTTGCAGCCATTTTCGTTGGAATTGGTGCAACAGTGGAAGATATGACAGCAACGAGTAATTTTCAAGGAATGGTTATGATGTTACCTTTCATACCTGCAGTATTTATTGTTCCGATCATTTCAAATCCAAGTGGACTGATTGCACAAATTGGCTCATTCATACCAATCACTGCTCCGGCAGTCTTGCTTGTTCGTCTGTCGGTACTTGAAGAATGGCCATGGATAGAAATAAGCCTTGCAGTTGTCGTTCTGCTCATCAGTATCTGGCTATTTATGAAATTGGCTGGAAAGGTTTTCAATATGGGAATCATGATGTACGGAAAAAATGCCACACCGAAAGAAATTTGGAAATCGTTGTGGGCTTAATGTGAATAAAACATGCAATTCCTTTTCCCAGGGAATTGCATGTTTTTCATTAGAATCCTAAACGAATTAACACACCCACCTCTATACGAATAAGATGGGTTAACACGTAAAAGAGGTGTAGTATGATTCAAATAGCTGGAAAACCCTTTCAACCAAGCGATTTGGAATTGAATGACAGCATCGAAAGCATCATTCTTCAACGAATCAATGATAGCGCGACAGCCTATTCCTATGCGTCCATTACAGAATTATCATTTGAAATTAAGTTGAGAAAAAATATTATAGTAAGCGCAAAAGCCATGAATCAAGGGGATGCAAAATTTGCGGTGTTTAAAACCTCTCGTTGCAACCCGAAATATTGGACATTAACAAGTGTCGGCGGATTTCAATTACTCCATGATGTAAAACCATCCGACGCAATTGAAGATATTTACTCGAACAGTTCAAAGTATGCATTTGAGTGCGCAACGGCGATGGTTATCATCTACTACCATGCGTTCCTCAAGCTTATCGGAGCAGATTTATTCAACCAATTATTTAAAGACATCTACTTATATAGCTGGCATGCCGATTCAAATCTTGGACTAACAGCCATCAATTCGCAAGCGTATATACCCGGCGATGTCGTCTATTTCAACAACCCAGAATTTAACCCGGATACACCGCAATGGCGCGGAGAAAATGCCGTCCTTTTAGAAGACGGCACCTACTTCGGACATGGCATTGGCATCCATAAAGCTGACCAAATCATTCACGCCCTCAATCAAAACAGAAAACCAGACAGCCAGAAATCAGCCTACCTAACAAACATCGTCGTAAGACCATCATTCAAACCTTATCCAGTATTTAATAACCAACCCATCGTCGCTCACCATAACTTTAATTCAATCTCTTTTGGCCAATACGCATTCATTTAATCGTTAAGATTGATGAGTGATCAACGCTTAAAGCAAAAGAAGAAATCGACTGGGTATGACCTTTGTCGATTTCTTTAGGTATGTTTATTTAACGGACATTATTAATTGTCCTGATTCTGCCGTGTTTACCTCGAAAATCACCTATGTGATTGGAGATAGCGAGACAGTGATTTCAGAGCAAATGAAATTGTTTTATGAGTAGTGCATTCTAACTTATTTATTGCATCTAAATTATAATAATTTTCTATAAAAGGGTTATTGAAATTTATGTCGAATGAAATATATGAATTTAAAAATAATATAAAAATGAAATCTAATATACTATTGGAAATATTTCGAAGGTGGTTAACATATTGAATGCGAATTAATTTTTAATACAAGAAGTAAGGGGTGCAGGTATGAGAGATGTTTCGAATTGGATATTTGTTAGTCATGGGGAAAAAAGTACATTAGAAAAAGAAGAACTTCTCTCCTGAAAAAACAGACTATATAATAAAGTATCCTAGAGAGTTTGATGGTGAACGGGTTAATTGGGAGGATATAACTGAAGTAATTGCTGCAAAGATTGCGGAAATACTAGGATTTAATACAGTGAAGGCGGAAGTAGCTTATCGAAATGGAAAACGTGGCTGCTTAATGTTACATTTTTTAACACAATATGGAGCGGACCAAGGGGAACCAGGTGGTCCTTTGTTAGCCTCGGAATATCAATATGAGTATGATTTATTGCAAATGTCTGATTCGAAAAAAACAGATTTGATTGAGCAGTCTTTCTCCTTAATTGAAAAATTCTCTTATTTTAATAATATTAAAGAACAGTTTTTGCAGATGATCATTTTTGATATATTAATAGGTAACCAAGACAGACATCCTCTTAACTGGCAGGTCCTATATTCAGGGAATGAATATTTTTTTGGTCCGTTATATGACAACGGAGCTTCGCTTGGCTGGCAACTTGACGATATTAGACTTAAAGATCTATTAAATGATGAGGTGAAAATGAATAGATATTATAAGAGAACAAAAGTAAAATGCGGTATCTTAGAGCATGTGGAAGCTCCTTTGCTAGCTACACAAGTACTTTCTTATTGTACAAAACGCTATCCAGATATTATGGAGAAATTAAGCCGGCAACTTGAAGAATTTGATACCGATGCCTATAATAAGTATATTAGTCAATTTCCGTTGATAACAGATATAAGAAAAGAATTTCTGAAAAGTTTTATTGATTTTCGAAAAAACAAAATCATATCCGCTATTCAAAAGGGGATGTATTAAATGAATAGTATAAAATCATTATTAGTTTTGTGGAAGAATAAATTAAGTAATCAATACTTTCATATAGGTACACTATATTTTAATGGGGAACAATATAAATTTCATTATACTTTTAATAGTGATTCACCTCGGAAAGTAAAAGATGCAATTCAAAATGGCTATCGTCTTCACCCAATATTCCCTGAGTTAGAAAAAGAATATACATCCAATTTCATGTTCGCAACATTTGACCGACGAATTCCTTCAAGTGACCGTGTTGACTATTCAAATATATTATCAGATCTTGGCTTAGCAAGTGATGCAGATCAGATGGATATCTTGCGAGAAACTCGAGGAATGCTATCTGGAGATGCCTATTCCTTCGAAGCACCACTTCGATTATATGATGACCAGCATTTAGAAACGGAGTTTTATGTAAATGGGATGCGCCATCGTAAATTGCCTAATGATTGGTTTACACGAATTCATTTAGGGGATGAACTATTGACGGCTCTTGAACCAGATAACAAGCGAGATCCTAATGCAGTCCGCTTAGAAAACATGGATGGTTTACATCTTGGATATGTACCAGCCGTTTATGCAGCAGCAGTTAAATCATTAATTGAAAATGGAATAGATGTTAGTTTAAAAGTAGCTGATATTCGTCCTGAATCTGCACCACAATGGTGGATTCGTTTAGAGTTTTATTGTGATTTGAAGAAGATAGATGAAAAGCTCATCTTAGATAATCAAATAATAGGTGGACTAATATTAGAAACTGCATAATCTTAATTAGAAAAGAGGTCAATTAATTTCTTGTTGACTTCTTTTTTGTATGGTAAATACAGCACGTCTACTATTAATCATGTGAGAGGTTGTCGTAATTTGTTATCCCGATTGATTATCCTCGCCTATATGGCATTTATATTGATAGCTACCTGTACATCGGATCCTCATGCTTTTCTCTATCAACAGGTTGTTAGTTTTAAAGTAGATTCATCCCCCGTATTCACCGACTTGTTCATAGTCGGCGATATTCCATGGACAAGTAGTTTTTATTTGATTCAAAAAGCATCGCATATCATTGGGTTTGGTGTGCTATTTATATTGCTGCTTCGGCATTTTACTAATATTAAAACAGCTTTCGTCATAAGTGGATTATTTGCATTGCTAACAGAAATTTTACAACTATACTTTTCACGTAGCGGAAGACTCTTTGATGTTGGAATCGACCTGGTGGGGATTTTCCTTGCATTTTTACTTTACAAATCCATTAAAAATAAAGTTTAGTGAACTATCTGATAAAATATCGTGTATCTAATGGTTTTAAAACCGTATCGATTGTGGACAAGCGGCGACTTCAGTATAATAAAAGGTATAGTAAACTATATGTCGTATGATAACTTATGAGGTGATGAAATATGGAAAACGCAGGAGAAAACAGTTTAAGGGATATATTGTTACAAAGCCTTTATGATTTTCATTTTGCTAATAATGGAGCGAGCTACATATTGCCTAAAGCAATGGTAGACACGGACTTAAATAGCAAAAAGGCAATTGAATACTTAGTTGAACAAGAATTAGCAGTAGATAGCGGACAAGGAACAGATAATCTCGTTTTAGCAATCACGCCGCAAGGAATCGACTATATTAAAAATAAATAACAAATTTAAGAAGTGGGAAGTCGACTATTTTTTGTCGCCTTCCTATTTTTTATATTATCCCTAACACGACGGGACGTTTAGCAATTATGATGAAAAGATAAGATTGGGGATAAGCTGAAAAAATAAGGAGGCGTTTTTATGAAAGAAACATTAATGGCTATGCTCGAAGAACGTAAAGAAGAGATGATTCAAATTCGTCGCCATCTACATGAGAATCCTGAACTCTCATTTGAAGAAGAAAAAACTGCACAATATATAGCCGATTTTTATAAGGGAAAAGATGTAGCCATTCAAACGAATGTAGGAAATGGTTATGGAATTATCGTAACCATTAAAGGGGACAAGCCCGGAAAAGTGGTTGGATTAAGAGCCGATTTTGATGCACTACCAATTCATGAAGAAGCAGATGTCCCGTTTAAATCGAAAAATGATGGCGTCATGCATGCATGTGGGCATGATGGACATACCGCTTATATGCTCATCCTGGCAGATTGTTTGATTCAACTAAAATCATCCATTGCGGGGACGATTAAAATCATTCACCAACATGCAGAAGAAACTCCACCAGGCGGTGCAAAAAGTATCGTCGAGTCTGGTGTTCTCGATGATTTAGACGCTGTTTTTGGAACACACTTATTCCCAACTGATCCTGTTGGAACGGTTGGTTATCGGAGCGGCTATTCGATGGCAGGAAGATCCTATTTCAAATTAGTCATTCAAGGAACAGGCGGCCACGGTTCATCTCCACATACCGCAAATGATCCAATTGTTGCAGGCGCACATTTTGTGACCGCTGTACAAACCGTTGTCAGTCGCCGCTTAAATCCGTTTGAAATGGGCGTTGTCACGATTGGCTCATTCGATGGAAAAGGAACTTTCAACATCATAAAAGACAGCATCGAAATCGAAGGCGATGTGCGCTATATGAATGAAAAAACAGAGCAGTTGATTAGCAAAGAGATTCACCGTATTGTTGGTGGGATTGAACGGGAATTTGGTGTTAAGTGTGAGTTGACGTATCAGTCCGATTATCCACCTTTGTATAATGATCCAACAGTGACTGCGGAGATCGTTTCAATTCTTGAAAATGCAAACGACCCAGTAATTAGTAAGGTCAAAGAGTACCCAATGTTGTCAGGATCAGAAGACTTTGCGTATTATTTAGAGAAAACGCCCGGCGCTTTCTTTTACATCGGTTGCAAACCCAAAGGAGTCGAAAGAGCCTATTTCAATCATCATCCGAAGTTTGATATTGACGAAGATGCTTTACTTGTTGCGGCGAAATCGGTCGGGCATGTTGTCTGTAGGTATTTAGAGCAATCCTAATCATCGAGATGTCCTATTCATTTAAGGTGGGGTTAAGTGATAATAAGGCAAGAGAAGAGGAGACTCTCTAGTGAATTAAACAATTCTTGCTCCGAGTGTATTTTTAAAGTGCGTCAGTGCCCAATCATGTCCTTGTTGGTTGAAACTAGCGACTCCTTTTTCATGAATAACAATATCAAAACCTTTGTTATACGCGTCAACGGCAGTATGAAGAATGCAAATATCAGTGCAAACGCCGACGAGGTGTATTTCATTAATTCCACGCTCGCGAAGTTTTAGTTCGAGATCCGTGCCAGTAAAAGCAGAGAATCTTGTTTTGTCTGACCATAAAACATGCTCATTGTTAAGATTGTTTTTATAAAGAGTATTCAGCGCTCCGTATAATTTCCGTCCTGGTGTATTCTCAATATTATGGGGTGGGAACTCTGTGTACTCCGGATGATAAGTGTCCCCTTCTTTGTGTAAATCTATGGAAAATACGACTAAATTTTCATTTTCGATAAACTTCTTAGTGAGCTCAGTAATATAGTGTTCCAACAATTGACCTGGTTTTCCACATGTTAATTTCCCGTCTGTTGCGACAAAGTCATAAGTATAATCAATATTTAGTAATGCTTTTCTCATCATGAATTCCTCCTGGTATATGTTTAACGACTTGTTAATCATAAAAAGTTAATATCGGTCTGCATAAATTGGTTTTAAAACATCCATCTTAAGTTAAAGTACTTTCAGTTTTGTCATATTTCTGCCACTTAACATACCACCATGTAATCAGAAACCCCGTCAAAATAAGCAGAGTCGCCATCAATCCGCCTTCTAAACCAAAAGTGCCGCCTGTCAACCAATCCCGACCTGCGACAACTTCAACGCCGTAAATTCCATTTGGGGTCATGCCGCTTACTGCGAATCCGAAAATATTTCCTTGAAAATAATTCCATGTAATATGATACCCAATCGGCATCCATAGACTATTGGTCTTATCAAACATATAAGCAAATAATATTCCAACCAATGCAATATTGATAAGTCCGAGAACACTAACATTCGGATTCATGCCGTGCACTGCACTGAAAATCAAAGCAGATACCACATAAATGACCCGTTTTTTATTTCCATTATTGGCCATAGTCGACATAATATAGCCCCTAAAGAATATTTCTTCGAAGAAACCGACTAAAATAAAAAAAATGAGAAAACTAATCGTATACACTGAAAACTGCGGACTAGACAACGAATTTAATAGAGACACATTTGAAGTTGCAAACAGCACAAAGAAAATCACGACAATTGATATCGCACCCAGAAAAAGGCCGAACCATAAATCATTCAAAGAACCCCTAAAGCCAAGTTGTTTTAAATTACCTTTATTAATAAAGCGCCATAACAAATAAGTAATCAGAATGCCACCTATAGATCCGCCGCCTTGCATGATTAGAAAAATCCAAGGATGTGCATCAAGGGAGGATAATAACGCATCAGAGTCAAATGTGCCGTTTAAAGGGAGTTCCGCAAAAATTAACATCAATGCACCCGGTAATGCAAATAATTGTTGCACGATAAACATCGAAACAATAGCCAATAAAATAATCCATCCAGCTCGAACCTGACCCTGTTGGTTTTTAAACATAATGTTCCCCCTAAGCTATTTTGGTTTTGTAAACTGATTCACAATTACCTTAGTTATTGATTAGTCATCTTAGAACTGTTATTACGACAATTTGTAGTAGTATTCTGATAGTACCATAATTTCACATTATAGTTGATGAATAATTGAAATTTTTTCAACTAAAAAATGAGCACCTATTAAGTGCCCATTTTCAATATATGACTTACTATTTTTTCTTGTCAGCTTGTTGTTGTTGGCTATTCTTAATTTTCGTCTCAAAATCTGCACTGATTTCTGTATTTTGGTTATTACTATTGCTGTTGATATTATTCTTGTAGATATCATAGCTATTATGGGTTCTCTCATTCATCGTCTTTTTATTATTTTTATTCATGAATTTCACCTCCATTCCTATAATGTGCACAGTATAGAAGGTTTTATTCGCCAGGACAGTGTATGTAAAAGTATATAGAAAAACGTATAAGAAAATATAGAAGTCTGCGCTGGTCGACAATTAAACCAATATATCTTTCAAAAGTCTAATAAAATTATTTATTTTTACTAAATACTTGCCATATTTTAAAAATTGTATATAATAAATATTGATAGGGTTAGGGATATTTACCTACTAACCAAAGAAGGTTATAGGTGGTTTTAATTATCTAAATAGATAATATTGTAAAATTATCTATCGTTATTAGGTGAATATAACTATTAATCTGGTTATGAAAGAAGGAGGTGAATTAAAAAATCCTCGGGTGCTAATGTCTAGCCGACACACCCGAGGAAAAGAAGTTGGAAGTATACCAACCTGGTTGAGTATACCTCCTAATTTAAGAAAATGCATTTTTTTTATAAAAGGGGGATACATTATTGGAATTCATTGAGGAGTTTATCTTAAACTACGAAACAGTTTTATTTAATCCGAAGTTCAATGGTTATGGAGAGATTCATACTTGGATAGTAGAAAACAATCAATTTTTTTTAGTGAAGAAAAGTCCGACTGATTTAATGGATGCTAATCTTCAGTACTATGGATCTAGTCTGAAAGGTGCCTCTGATGGTGCGCGTAAGATTTTGGGTAGTGGTTCTATGGCGCCGATTGTGGTGAATATCATTCAAGGTGTCTATTGGTTTCCCAGTAAATCACCATTTCAGACGGATTGTTTGTGGTTCGCGCTCCATCATATCAAGGACTACGACCAGCTTGAAAAAGGGAAAACGAGGATATCATTCATGAATGGGTGTACATTGGATTTAAATATTAGTACATACTCATTTGATGGGAAAGTGAAAAATGCCTATTTACTTAAAGGGAAAGTCGAAGATAGGGCAAATGATACAACTTTACGTATTTCAGAGTCGAGTGCGATTTATCATTTTAAGAAAGATGATCAAGACATAAATTATTATTTCGATGAATACATGAATAACACTGATTCATTTTCTTATTATACTTATTGATATCCTCTAAAAGTCAATCAACTCTGATTGGCTTTTTATATTTGTGTCGCCCTTCAATTTAAATGTTGTCACAGCCTCATATTTAGGTGTTTGCCCTGGATGAATTGTATATAGAGAGAACGACGTGACGGGGATAATGATTGGTTTCCATTGCTCTTTTTGAATGAGTAGTGGATCTGATTTCCTGCGTTTTTTTGCAATTGTAATATGCGGTGTAAACCTCTTGGCTAGTGAGCGATTTAACAGGGTAGCTACTTTTTCATCGATTTGCTGCTGTAATACTGATAACACATCGGATTCTAGGACCGATAAATAGACTACACGTGGTCCACTTGGAGAACCGAAGTAGGAAAGTCCATTCATATCCATAGAAAATGCTGGCGTTTTTTCAGCAATCTGTTGTAGTTCTTCTATTAAAGCTGGGAGTTCTTGTTCTGTCATCCCCCCGATAAATAGCAAGGTCATATGGAAGTCGCGTGGATGGGGAATAACTTTGTATTCATCTACTAACTTGTATTTTGTTATATACGTGTCTGCAATTTCTCTAATAATCGTCGGACATTGGATGCCGATAAAGTAATGTGCTGTCATTGTAACGCCACCTTCATATATTGCTGCTTAGTTTACCCTACCCGCGAATAAATTAAAAAGGAAACCGGATAGTTTCCAGCTTCCTTTTCAAGAAAATTCCTTAATCATTTCGTATATTTTCTCAGATCGCAAATTGCTAGTTACTGAGTCCTCAGTTTGCAATGCTAAGGCCGAGCCAGCGAGTCCTAGAAGACACGCAGTTTTAAGAGATTCTTCATGCAGTAATCCGAATACTGCGCATGCGGAAAATGCATCACTAGCACCTGTGATATCCACAATATCCGTCTTAGAAGGCGCAAGATACCCAGTCTCGGTGGGTGAGGAATAATATACACCAAGATTAGGAAGGAAAATAATGACTTTTTGAACACCGCGTTGTCTAATTTTGTCAGATGCTAACTGGAAATCTTCACTTGATTCTATTTTAGTGTCGCTAAGTACTTCAGCTTCTTCTTGGCTGATGATTAGCACATTAATACCCGTGAGTTGTGTTGGCAGTTTCTCTGCTTTCGCAGATGAAATGGGATCGATATATAAAGGGATGTTTTCATCATTACAACGTTCAATTATATAGCTAATGCATTCCTCGGAAAGGTTTGTGTCTAAAAACACGGCTTGTGAAGCAACAATATAAGACCACTTTTCTTCAATCATCGGTATCGTAATTTTTTCGTAAATATTCATATCGGCCATGGCGACAACAGTTTCGCCGTTATCATCTAATAGCGTCGTGTATGTCCCCGTTCGTTCTGTTTGTAAAATCCATACTTGGCTCATATCGACACCGTGATTTTTCGTTTCGTTTAGGAGCCACTGGCCTTCCTTATCATCTCCGATAGTTGTCATTAGGGAAGTGTTATAGCCGAGCCGACTTAAGTTTTCTGCGAAATTCCGCGCGACGCCGCCACAAACTTCAGTTGTTTTTACCGGATTCGATGAATATAAACGCACCTTTTGATTGGAACGTGCTTTCCGGTCGGTGTTTGCACCGCCGATACAGACGATTGAAGATTCTTCTTGGAGAATATAGGCACGTCCTTTAATTTCACCGCGCTTTGTTAAATTTGCGATATAATTTGCAACTGCTGACCGGGACAAACCGACCTTTGCGGACAGTTCTTGCTGTGAAATGAAAGGGTTTATCTTAATATGATGTAAAATCTGATTTTCTTTATTCATGAAAGCACCTCGCTTAAATTTAAACTAATGTTTGCACTCCAGACAAATGTTTGTCATACTTAATTGCATTGTAACTGGGGCGCCTATACTTTGTCGATTGAATTGAACAAAAGTTTATCGCTCAAAAAAATCATACACCATTACCACCATCTGGTAAATAGGCGTTACCTATATGAATAGATGGTTTTAGGAGGAATTTATACGCATGAGAATTTGGTTATATCCATTATTAGTCGTGATTGCAGCCAGTAGTTATGGTTTTGTATCGACAATTATAAAACTTGCATTGCTTGACGGTTTTACAGTTTCAGAAGCAGTTACGAGTCAATTTTTTGTTGGTTTTTGTTTTGCTGCACTTCTATTTATAGTAACAAATAGAACAACGATTAGCTTTAAAGGCATTAGTATTCTTATTTTAGCGGGAATATTAACCGCAATGACAAATATTGTGTACGGTCGTTCTTTAATCTATTTACCAGCCTCATTAGCAGTTGTGCTGCTCTTTCAATTTACATGGATTGGCATGCTAATCTCTTGTATTGTCAAACGTCAACTTCCTAGTCGTATTGAATTTATATCGTTAATTGTTTTGTTTGCAGGAACAATTCCAGCTGCTGGGTTAATCGATGTGGATCTGTCTCAAATCCCGATTCAAGGTTGGTTATGGGGATTAGGGGCGGCGCTTTGCTTTTCCTTATTCTTATTTGTAAATGGCAAACCACTTAAAAATATGAATTTGTCGAATCGATTATTGCTCGTTTCATTTTTTGCGTTTATGACGACAGCTGTATTTCAATCACCCGAAATTATTTGGAATGGTCGATTGTTCGGGGAAGGTTTGTGGGTTTACGGTTTGGCTTTAGGCTTAATGGGCATGATTATTCCTGTCTACCTATTTACGATTGCAGTACCTAAAGTCGGGTTAGGGATGTCCTCTATTTTAGGGGCATTTGAATTACCGATTGCTGTGATGGTTTCCGTGATTTTGCTAAGCGAAACGGTTACGACACTGCAAGTTATCGGTATCGTCATCATTATCATCGGGATTACATTACCATCATTAAAATTTAGAAAAAAACCGACTGTTAAAGATAAAGACGTAAAGATGGAAAAGATATATTGACAAGGTAAAACATTGTTCGTATAATAAACATATGTTTAACATTAAAACTTTTGTTTTAAATGGGAGGGGGTGTGACAAAAATCGCTAGTAAAGTAAATTTAGATGAAAGAAATATCAACCCGATAATTTGCATAGGCGGCGCGAACGTCGATCGAAAACTCTATGTGAAATCTGACATAACATATGGCACGTCAAATCCAGTGAAATCTTCCCGAACTGTTGGTGGTGTCGCACGTAATATTGCAGAAAACCTTGGCAGATTAGGCGAGAATGTTTCATTGGTTTCAGTAAGAGGCAAAGATGCTGAGTGGATTGAGATTCAAAATGGCTCTTCTGCTTTTATGGATTTAACAGATGTTATCGAAGTAGAGGGTGCATCTACAGGTTCTTACACAGCTGTGTTAGACCCAGCAGGCGATTTGTCAATTGCGTTGGCAGATATGGATATTTTTGAAGAAATAACACCAGCACTCTTAAAGAAAAACAGCAAGTTACAAACAGCAAAATGCATCGTTGTAGATTTGAACTGTCCAGCTGAAACAATTGAGTATTTATGTGCATTCGCATCTGAGCATAACATTCCGTTAATCATCATCCCTGTATCTTCACCAAAAATGGAAAGACTTCCAAAAGATCTAAGTGCGGTGAGCTGGCTCATTGTCAATAAAGATGAAACAGAAACCTACTTGGACATTGCGCTTAATAACGATCAAGATTGGAAAGATTCAGTCGAAAAATGGTTGGCATTGGGTGTTGAAAATATCATTGTAACGAACGGATCAAAAGGAATCGTCACTGGTAGTCGAGATAACGGCGTTCATTATTACCCGGCAATCGAAACGAAGACGGTTGTAGATGTTACAGGTGCTGGGGATTCGTTTTGTTCAGCAGTTATTTATTCCTGGTTGCAAGATAAAGAACTGAATCATATCATTCAGTCTGGTTTGGTGAATTCTCATAAAACCATTCTGTCAAAACATACGGTGAGACCAGAATTATCACAAAAGCAGTTAAAAATAGAGATGGAGGAAATTATATTATGAAAAACTATATTGTATTAGCAGAAGAGGTACTACAAGCGCAAAAGGAAGGAAAAGCAATTGTGGCATTGGAGTCAACAATTATTTCTCACGGCATGCCTTATCCTCAAAACGTAAAAATGGCACGTGAAGTTGAACAAATAATTCGCGACAACGGTGCAGTTCCAGCAACAATCGCAATTATTGACGGGAAAATTAAAATTGGTTTATCATCTGATGAGCTAGAGCTATTTGGTAATAGTTCAGGTGTAGCTAAAGTATCACGCCGAGACTTGGCTCAAGTTGTTGCTTCAAAACAATTGGGTGCAACAACGGTTGCTACAACTATGATCTGTGCTGAAATGGCTGGCATCAAAACATTCGTAACAGGTGGTATTGGTGGGGTTCACCGTGGCGCAGAAACGACGATGGATATCTCGGCTGACCTAGAAGAATTGGCTCAAACTGATGTAGCTGTAATCTGTGCAGGTGCAAAATCAATCCTTGATCTGCCACTTACATTAGAATACCTTGAAACAAAAGGCGTTCCTGTAATCGGTTATGAAACTGAATACTTACCAGCATTTTACACAAGAAGCAGTGAACATAAATTGAACATCTCAACAGACTCTGTAGATGAAATCGCAGATATCTTAAAAACGAAATGGGAACTTAATCTTAAGGGCGGCGCAGTAATCGCTAACCCAATTCCTGAAGAGTTTGCAATGGATGAAGACTTCATCAACGGAATTATTGACCAAGCAATTAAAGAAGCTGAAGAAAATAATATTGTCGGTAAAGATAGCACGCCTTTCCTACTTGGAAAAGTGAAAGATTTAACAGATGGAAAAAGCCTTGATGTGAATATCGAATTAGTAAAACATAATGCTAAAGTTGGCGCTCAAATTGCAGTTAGCTTAAACGAAAAAACAAAAGCTTAATAGTAAATTAACAGAATAGGATTGGTCCCATCTAATTGTCAGGCAATTGGATGGGCAATCTATATTTAATTATTTAAGCGCTGAGATGAAAGCGCTAACAGTTGGGGGAGAGTCTCTACATGAAATTTATATTTTTACTAACCGGGATTCTGCTAGTTTTCACGATTGCGTTTCTTTTCAGTAATGATCGAAAAAACATTAAATATAAACGTATTCTGATTATGTTAGCCGTGCAGATCTTTTTAGTGTATTTTATGATGAACACAAGTGTAGGTTTAGTTGTCATCACAAGCATTGGTAATTTTTTCGAAAAGTTATTGGCGATTGCGGACACGGGTATCCAATTTGTTTTTGGCGGTTTGGTGAATGAAGGTGAGATGCCGTTCATATTTGTCGCGTTATTGCCTCTGGTATTTTTATCCGTTCTAATTGGAATCCTTAATTACATAAAAGTTTTGCCTTTTATCATTAAATATTTTGGTTTAGCCTTAAGTAAAATAACTGGGATGGGTAGACTTGAAAGTTATTTCGCAGTATCGACTGCTGTACTTGGCCAACCTGAAGTGTTTTTAACTGTTCTTAAACAAATCCCGCTGTTATCGCCAAAGAGATTGTACACAATTTGTACATCGGCGATGAGTGCTGTGAGTATGGCGATGGTTGGGGCTTATATGACGATGTTAGAACCTAAATTCGTCGTAACGGCTGTTGTTTTGAATATTTTCAGTGCGCTTATTATCGCGAATATTATTAATCCTTATAATTTGAAAAAGGATGAGGATTTAATTGAAGTTGAGAAGGATGAGCGCGTTCCCTTTTTCCAAATGGTTGGGGATAGTGTAATGGACGGCTTTAAACTGGTTGTCACCGTAGCGGCGATGTTGTTAGGTTTTATCGCTTTGATGGAAATGGTTAATGTGATTTTCTTAGGGCTTTTTGATTTTTCATTCCAAACGCTGATGGGTTATGTTTTTGCGCCGATCGCATTCTTAATGGGTGTGCCGTGGGGAGAAGCTGTACAAGCTGGGGGTATTATGGCTACCAAGCTGGTGACAAATGAGTTTGTGGCGATGTTGAGCTTTGGTGATATTTCGGACACGTTGTCAGAGAAAACGAAAGCAATTGTATCGGTTTATTTGGTTAGTTTCGCAAACTTCGGTACGGTTGGTATTGTCGCGGGTTCCATAAAGTCGATTAGTGAAAAGCAAGGTAAGCATGTTTCCAAATTTGCATTAAAACTTTTGTTAGGTGCAACATTAGCTTCTGTTATTTCGGGTACGATTATAGGGATTATGATGTAAGGTTTTATAGGGAAAAGTGTAGGGGGATTTTTTCCTCTACACTTTTTTTGCCGAATTCCACTCATTTTATTATAAATATGAAGTGATTTAGGGTTGTGTTGGTTAAGCAACAGTTTTCGTATAGCAAGAAGGTCCCGACTAGCAAGAAAAATCATTTGAGTGCAAGCAAACCTCATTGAACTGCAAGGAAACGACGATTAAGTGCAAGGAAAACTTATCCAAGTGCAAGCAAATCGCCCATATGTGCAAGCTAAAAAAAGCCGTCTACATCGACGGCTTTTTGCTTCATTTTCAGTTAGATTATCTTCTATTCATCTCACTAGGAATCGAATTATTGCGTTCGTTGCGGTAAGCGCGGCAATTTTATCCAAATCTTCTTGGCTTAATTCGAAATCAAAGACGTCCAAGTTTTTGGCCATGCGCATTTGCAATTTCTTGAATAACGAGATCTTCCAATACCTTGGTGCCGTTCATCAGTGGACTGTATGCTTCTAGCAAAATGCCATGTTCTTTACAAAATGCTTTTAGTTCGTTTTGCTGCAAATAGGGGTGGCACTCGACTTGATTGATGGCTGGAATGATTTCGCATTCGTTAATAATCCGCTGTAAGTGCTCGATATCAAAGTTGCATACACCAATCGCTTTTGCGCGACCTTCTCTATAGATAGTTTCAAGTGCCTTATAGGATTCAACGTATTCATCATATTGCGGTGTCGGCCAATGGATTAAATAAAGGTCAACGTAATCGAGGCCCAGTTTATCAAGACTTTCATCGAATGCTTTTAGTGTGTTCTCGTATCCATGATCTGCATTCCAAAGCTTTGTCGTGATGAATAGTTCTTCGCGTGGCAAGCTAGTTGCTGCAAGTGCTTTTCCAACGCCGACTTCATTTCGATAGACTTTTGCGGTATCGATTAAACGATAACCAGCTTCGAGTGCTTGATTTGCTGCGGTTTCTGCTTCTTCATCGGGAACTTTCCACACACCGAAACCAAGTTGTGGAATATCGAGTCCATTGTTAAGTGTTTTGATCTGCATACTATCGCTACCTTTCACTGCTTTTCTTATAGTCTATCATTGGATTTCAGAAAATTTAATTTTACAGTATAAATCTGTAGGCAATTAAATAGTATCCCCTCGATTAATCATGGAGTTAAAATTCTGTGTCAATTGTGATTTTTTTGTCTAGTTGAGTCTTTTGGTGGGGTATTTCAAAATTCATATTGTAAATACTGAAATTAATTGATACAATAGACTTATTATGAAATATATATTTATCCAAAAACTTCATCTATAGGTATAAATATATAGACTAAATACCTTGAAATGAAGGTTTTTTCATCTGTACTTAATTAAATAAGGAAGAATTTGTGGAGGTGGGGTGATTGAATATGAGCATACCAGAAACGCAGATTATTTCTGAAAAAGGTGGCGTTGAAGTGACACAAAAAAGAGAACCGAACACTATAGAAGTTAATTCTCAACATCCGTATAGAACTGGGCCACTTGCCATTCACTTTGCAGAAAAAGTTAAACAAAGTGGTATCAATCCGAAAAATGGACAATCAATAAAACCACTAGTTGCATATGTACCACCTGAAAAATATGATAGACTTCAAAATCGGTTATTAAATACTAAAATCATAGGGGAGCCTGCGATAGATGGGCCGGCCTATGAGTGGAAAAAAATTTTGTTGCAATGGTTGAATCTGAAGTTCAAGGTAATCACATGGAGAGTTTCTGTGAAAAAGTTAATTACCCTCTTAAGTGATTCGGGAATCACTTTCAATCAAGATGAATCCAAAATATCTTCAGTAATTTTACAATGGCTTGAAATCTTTCGAACAGAAATTAAAGATGGCTTGGAACTCGAAATGAATTTGTTAATACGTGAGTGAGCAGTATTATCTATCAATTTGCTAAATTACTATTTTTCTTTGTCCTTAAAACGTCTTTAATAGACGTTTTTTATTATTGATATAGATTGCTAATATGGTTATAGGGCTATATTAATGTGTACCAATTCTTACTCCAACATAGCGAACATCAACGACTTTATAAGTTGTTGATCATTTGGTTGGGACTGAATTGGTTAGGCTGTGCCTTTAGGCTATTCGTAGATGAATGTTTTCAATGATAAAATATAGCTATAAATATTCGTAGGACAATGTACAATGGATGTATATTGTCTTTTTAAGTTTTTCCGTAAAGGGGATGTAATAATGAAAGTCGTTGTACTGGGGAATTATGATGAACTTAGTAAAGAAGCTGCGCGATTAGTTGAAGAGAAAATCAAGGGGAATAATCAGGCAGTTCTTGGACTCGCAACAGGTTCGACGCCGCTGGGATTATATGAGAAATTGATCGAGGGGTATAAAGAGCGTGGGATTTCTTATCGAAATGTGAAAAGCATTAATTTAGATGAATACCTTGGACTTGAGAACAATCACCCTGAAAGTTATCACGCTTTTATGCTAGAAACATTTTTTGAGCATGTAGACATCGAGCTTGATCATACATATATACCAAACGGTGTTCCCGATTCTACTGACACAGAATGTCTACGTTATGAAGCCGTGATTGACGAAATTGGTCCAGTCAATCTGCAGATATTAGGGATTGGCACAAATGGTCATATTGGTTTCAATGAACCTGGTACGGATCCGCACAGTTTAACACATGTAGTGGAATTGAATGCATCGACAAGAGAAAGCAATGCAAAGTTTTTTAAGTCGATGGATGAGGTTCCTACACACGCCATCACGATGGGCATTTCCTCAATATTAAAGAGTGAAGAAATTATTTTATTGGCCTCCGGAAAAAATAAAGCACGATCTGTAAAAACTCTACTGGACAAAGAAGTGGCCTCGGATTTCCCTGCATCCTATTTGTGGAAGCATGATCAAGTCACGCTTCTTGTAGATCAGGATGCGTATGGACTTGTGAGTAAGTAGAATTTTAAAAAAACATACAAAAAAAGAGCCTATAAAACCAGGCTCTTCTTCATCTATTTAGTTCTTCATAAGCAATCATTTTTATTGATAAAATTTCTTCGTTAGTAAACTTATCTTCAAAGCTACTTAAAATGTGATTGATATCAGCTGGAGAAATTCCATTTTGATATTTTTTTTGCATATTTTGTAGTTCCCCTAATCCAACCTTTTGAATGATTGCTCTAGTTGCTTGTTCCTTCGTTTTGTAGGGGAGATCACTGGTCTCAATTTCTTTTCCCGCGGCTATAAACTGCTTAATCTCAGGATCATTGTTTACGACCTGTCTTACTTCTGCCAGCTGGCCATTACTTTCTAATTCGCTATATACGGAGTCCACAACATTTTCTGAGATTTTATTTGTTCCAAAATGAAACATGCCAAATCCAATACCACCCAATATTAATAAAAAGAAAAAAAGAAACTTAATCGTCTTCAATTAATCACTCCTCGGTTATAGGACTATTCTGGACAGAAAATGTTCATTTTATAAAAAAGTCATCCCAACTCTTGGTTATTTTTCTTCATATAAATTATGGATAAATCCGCTCATTTATCACAAATGGATAGTCCGTATAAGGTCGAATGGAATAGATATTTGCGCCAAGTCCATTCATAGCAGGGCGGATATAATGGCGGCGATCAATGATGCCGAGTTGTTCGAGTTTACGAATCGAACGACGGACAGTGACATTCGCTTTCCGGATTTCCACCGCAATGGCATCATGCGTCAAATGAGCGGCTCCGAACTTTACGGAGTAGTGCCAAATCATTTCAAGCACATCGTGATCCGTTCCATTCATCTTATTCCAATTCGCTTTCCGGTGTTTCCAAGTCGCCTCATCCAAGTCAGCCTTATTTTTGAAATGTGCATAGTCTGTTAAATAAATCGTCATACAAATTCCTCCTATTTTTATTCTTTATATAGAAGGAACTTGTTTTAAAGTGGACAGTGTTTTTAATTACGTTGGTTTGGGAATATATATAAGGAATGGATTTGGTGACAAAATATTTTATTGAAAGGGAATTCAAGATGAAGAAAATTATATTGATTGGTGGAAGTGGAACAATAGGAACAATCTTGCGAGAAGGTTTTACATCTGAATTTGAAGTCGTGAATCTTGATATAAAAGTCGATGAAGAGAGTCTAATCAATCGTAAAGTGGATGCGACTAAATATGATGAACTCATTCATAACATCCCTAAAGATACAGATGTCCTGATTAATTTACTTTCCAAACCACAATCTGATGAACTTGTTGCTGTCAGTGAAATGGACAAACTGGGGGATCTATTTCTCAAAGCATCTTATCATATTTACCAAGCAGCAGTCGAACTAGGAATCCCGAAAGTTGTCGTAGCGAGTAGTAATCATGTCACCGATTATTACGAACAAGACGGGGACTCAACACTTGGCCGAGAAATTACCGTCAACGACTATCCGTATTCCAATGGACTTTACGGGATATTGAAACTGGCAACCGAAAATCTGGGCTTCGCTTTTCATAATAAACATAATCTCTCTGTCGTTAATCTGCGAATCGGTAGCGTCAAACAAAGTGAAGAAACTAGAATCTACGAAGACCTTGACAGACTAAAGCATACCTGGCTATCGGAAATCGACACCGTCAACCTCTTTCGAAACGCAATTATTACAGATATAAAGTTCGGCACATATTACGGCGTTTCCGATAATGAAGGCAAACCATGGAGCAATAACAAAACAAAAAGAGAATTAGGATTTGAATCGATAAGGACTGCGGAAGATGTAATCGAGGAAGGAGAAAATTAATAAAGGTGAAAGGAGAACCCTACGTTAGCCATTCTTATTAATCTAAGCGTACTAGTTTCCAAACTAGTGCTCTTTGTTAAAATAAATTGGTTGCGGCACTGCTGGGTGGCATCCCCAGTTGGATTCGCGCAAGTATTATTTTCCACCTTCCGTCGAAGGTGCCCCTAGCGTGCGCGGGACAAAGTAGTGCCGCCTCTCTGTAACTAATAGTATATACAGGAATGGGGTGTTTTATTCTAGATATATACTGAATTATGTAAGAAAACCTTTAATGTTTAATAGTACATTCATCCCCTACACTTCCGATCTTGAAATCATTGCCAGAACTCTTGAAAACTTCCCGTTCATTCTGAATATACATTACTAAAGAGATTCAATGTTTTCAAAGATTTACCAGATAGAAAGTGGTAAACTGAACTTATATTCAATTAATTCTATAAGAAATCTGATTTATATTGAAAGGTAGTTTAAATTGAAAAAAAACAGAAAAATATTTGGGGTATTATTTTTACTTATTGGACTGATCTTGATATCTATTCCGCTCTATCATGAATGGCAACAGAACAAAAGCTTATCTGCTTTAGAAAAAGCAATGAGCCTAATAGCTGAATCAGACGGGAAACCTGTTGACTTATCAGCTATCGACAACCTTCCATTTACGGAAGAAGAAATAAAAAATATACTAGAATTAGAAATTCCATATATTGACATAAAACAAAAAGTGTTAAGTCGGACGACGGAAGAAAATCTTGCCATTGCACTAACGCAAATTAAAGAAGACCAGGTTCCGGGAAGTGGAAATTTTACAATAGCTGGGCATAGAGGGTATCGGGACGGACGCCATTTTAGTAATTTAGCCGAAGTACCCATAGGTGAAAAAGTATACTTGCATACCCCGGAGCAAACATTTGTTTACGAAATCACGGGTTCAGAAGTGATTGAACCGACGAATATCGGTGTGCTAGAAGATACAAAAGATGCTAACGAAATCACGTTGATCACTTGTACGATATCAGGAGCCGACCGAGTAGCAGTCAAAGGAAAACTAATTGATACAATTGTGAACTAGACTAGAAATATCCGGGGGGAAATTCAATGAAGGCAGTTATAGTTGATGATGAGCAACTTGCAATAGAAGTACTTTCAATTTCACTTTCTAAAATTGAAAGTATTGAAATCGTAGGGAAATACACCAATCCCATACTGGCGCTAGAGGAAATTGGGGAATTGAATGCAGATGTCGTCTTTCTTGATATGGAAATGGGCGAACTACACGGTCTTCAATTTGCTGGAAAACTAGTAGAGAAGCTTCCGCATATTGATATTGTTTTTATCACAGCACATTCACAATTTGCGCTAGAGGCATATGAAGTTTATGCTGTTGATTATTTACTGAAACCTATAAATAGTAAGCGATTGGTTAGGACAATAGCTGAGCTACGTAAGAGAATGACAACTAAACCAACAAGAAAAAAAGAAATTCTGAATGAAGAAAAATACTTAGTTGCCCGGACAATGGGGAGCTTCCATTTACTCGACTCGAATAACAATGAAGTAAAATGGCGAACGAAGAAAGTGAAGGAGCTTTTTGTTTATTTATGTCATCATAGTTCAAATCCAGTTCATAGATCCAGAATTTTAGAGGATCTCTGGAATGATCTTCCAGAAGACCGAGCAACAACGCTGATGCACACGACCTTGTATCAATTGCGAAAAACGATTAGGGAGATTGGTTTTTCCAATCCAGTAGAATTGGTGAATGAGCACTACAGGATTAATGTCCCAATCGAAAGTGATTTTATAAAACTCGAAAGTATGATTCAATCGGCCGATATAACGCCGCACATGATTCAGGATAGTATTGAGTTGTATAGGGGCAATTATTTAGAAGGCGAAGATTATAATTGGGCCCTTTCTACACAATATAAGATGAAAGGTGCTTTTCTAGATTTTTTAGAGAGGTATACACGTAGCGAAACAAAAAAGCAGGATCAATCATATTTTGTGGAAAAGTGTCTTGAGAAGATGGTCGAACTAGAACCGTATAATGAAAAGTTTGTTTACTATCTTGTAGAATTTTTCGGAAAAACGAAAAGCTTTTCAAAATTAGTCGAAGCTATTAAAAAAAGTAATAAAATATGGGTAGAAGAATTAGGTATTGATTTGCCTGACGAGATAATTGAAATATACAATAATCACATCATCCTTTCATGAACTTTTTTATATGGATACAGAATAGGGGGTTTAAGATTTCAGTGGTTATCAGAAATTTCGGTGCTATTCCTTCAAAAGTATTAGGTGAAAGTTATATGAAATTAGTAATAATATGATAGTTTTACAATTAAAATTATAAATTAGAATTAAGAGATTACAGACCGTTCCGGTGATTGGAAGGTACTGTAGTCTTTTTTTTTATGATTTCTATTAATGGAATTTCTTTTCTGGCTTTATTGAATTAATGTTCATAATTTGTTCAGTTATACTATAGTACCATTTAAGAGTGTGAAATTTTCATCGAACTCTTCTCGCTTAGTACTTTAAGTCTGAGGATTGATATCCTATTATATTTGCAAGAGGAGTGATCAATAACGTTTTTTTAAGTTAATTGTACAAAAATTAGAGGGGGATATTCACATGTTTAAAAAGTTTAATGTATTTGCATTAGCACTTTTAATTATTGGGCAAACGATTCTAGGTCCAATGGCCGTAAGTGCTGAAGCGTTACCAGCATCAGAACCTGAAGTCATCGAAGTTGATACAACTGAATCAGAAGTTGATGGGGCTACGGAAGATGATGAAGGACAAAGTGAATCAATTGAAGACGATTCAGCCGAAGAAACAAACGATGAAGCTGATGAAGACACAGGTGAAATTGACGAACCTGAAGAAGTAGAATCTGATGTTGAAGAAAGCGCAACAAAGGAGTCTACAACTGAAAAAGAAGAAACAAATAAAGGAAATAAAACAGAAGTTAAAGAAGAAAATACAGAAGTTAAAGAAGAAACTAAAGTCGATGATGAAAAGAGTGTGACCAATGCACCGTCAGAAGTCACAGAAAATATACTCACTAGCGCTGAAATCATTATCTTGGACGAAAATGGCAATATTATCGAAAGTGCGGACCTTAATTCAATCATTTCGATGAATTATACATGGGCACTTGAGAACAACCATGGTTATACAGCGGGCTCGACATTCACATTTCAAGTTCCATCAGAATTAGAGGTTTACGAAATTGTTGACAATGAAACAATGCGCGCAGCAAATGGCGATATTGTTGGGTATTTTTCAGTCGCAATGGATGGAACAGCAACAATTGTGTTTACCGATTATATTGAGAACCACTCCAACGTATCAGGAACACTTCAAATCGCAACTGAATTAAGAGAAGACCTTATCGTTACAGAAGATAAGGAAATTATCATCACACCAATTGAAGGTGAAGCATCGATTGTTGTGCCAATTACTTATCATCCAGGCGGACCATCAGTTGAAAAAAAGGGTATCCCGAACAAAGGATATAATACTGAAACAATTGAATGGACAGTGGACTTCAATAAAACATTGGAAACTGTGGAAAATGCAGTTTTAAGCGATCCAATTCAAGCAGGGCAAGCATTACAATCAGGAACTATCAAGCTATACCACTTAATTACTCAAATAGACGGGACTACTACTCAAGGTGAGGAAGTAGATGCAAGCGCGTATACAATCGGAAAAACTGTAGCTGGAGCCGATTTTATAATCGATTTTGGTGGCGATATCTCGACTGCCTACCGCGTTGTCTATACGACTGATATTACTGATCAAGACCAAGCGGATTTTAGAAACACAGCAACATTATTATCAAATAATACCAAAGTTGCGGATGCAACAGCATCTGTTAAGGTTCAAAGAGGCACGCCATTGGATAAAAGAAGTGCCCGTTATGATGCAGCAACACAAACCATTACTTGGGAAATCAAGTATAACTACAATGAAAAAAATATAGCAGAAGCAGATGCGCTATTGAAAGATTTGTTCAATGGTAGTCAAGAACTTCTGGCAGATTCATTTGTTGTTCAAGAAGTTACAATTGATGGAAACGGTGCAGAAGTCGGATGGAATGAAATCGATTCAGGCTTTACTGTGACACCAATATCTGAAGATGGCAAAAACGGATTTACATTTGCTTTCAATCATGATGTAGAAAAAGCCTATAAAATTGTCTATAAAACCAAAGCTACGGACCGTGTTTTCGACGGCGAAACGATTGTCAACGAAGTCAGCACGAAAGACGATTATGCTAAAGGTGACCGATGGATTGGTCAACAAATCCTGTTTAAGAATCATGGCACGCCAAATTATGCGGATAAAACAGTAGATTGGACAATCAGTTTTAACCATGACAGTCATGAAATGAAAAACGTTACATTAACAGACGTATTTACGAACAAAGGACTAACGCTACTACCAGATACGCTTGTAATTACCAATACTGAAAAAACGTTAGAACTAGGTGTGGATTATGAATTAATCTCAAATGGTGAAAATGGTTTTAATATTGAGTTCAAAAACACCATCACTACACCACACACAATTAAGTACAAGACGAGCTTTGATTATAACCAAAGAGAAAACAAAGATTTAAATTACTTGCAAAACGGCGTAACGCTGACTTGGGAAGATAAAGATGGCGTTGATAAATCAAAAGAAGCGAAATCTAATTTTACACCTGATGGTTACACACAATCCAACGGTTTCAAAAACGGCTCATACAATGCTGTTTCAAAAGAAATCACTTGGAATATCGGGGTAAACTATAATCTTCAAACGGTTGAAAATGCTTCTGTTGAAGACTTTATTCTAGGGAATCAGAAACTCATTAAAGATTCAATCGAAGTCTATGAGATGAAGCTTACTGGCGGGGCGAACGGAACTGAAGTAAAAGAATTGGTCCCTGGTGTGGATTACTCAATTAGTTGGGTAGAAAAAGACGGGAATCCAGGTTTTCTTGTGAAGTTTAACAGTACGATTACAAAACCTTATATGGTTACGTACAAAACTAGCTTAGCAGATGCGAATTTCATTGACGGGCAGTACTATAATACAGCAACAGTTTATGAAGGTACTGAGAAAGTAACAGATTTGAATGCGGATGTATCGATTCCACATGGTGGGGCGTATACAACTAAATCGGGTACACAGAACGGAAAGATTATCGATTGGTCTGTCAATATTAACTTTGCGCAATCGAAAGTTACAAATGCAGCAATCACTGATACACCAAGCACGAACCAATCACTGTTGGAACAATCATTCCATCTCTATGCAACTGAAGTTGCTGAAAATGGGACGGTAACAAAAGGTGATGAGTTGACACTTGGTGAAGATTACACGCTTGAATTTAGTGAAGACCCATATTCATTCGAACTCAAGTTCACAGAAGAAATTAGTGAACCGTATATTTTAGAATATCAATCACTAATTCTTGCAAAACCAGGCGACAACGTGAATAATGCTGTTAAATTTAGCGGCGAGAATGTTGAAGAAGGTGATGCCACTGAGTCTAGTAGTCGTGTGAATGTTAGATATACTTCGGGCATGGGAACTGGTAACGGTGAAGTTAGTAGATTGACAGTTACCAAAACCGATGCAACTACTGGCGAAGTTCTTAACGGTGCAACCTTTACTTTAAAAGATGCAGACAGTGGAACAGTCATTAAAACGGCAACTACCGATGAAAATGGTGTCATCACTTTTGATCGATTGCTATATGGTGACTATATTTTAGTTGAAGATGAAGCGCCTGAGGGCTATCTTACAGTTCAAAAAGAGACATTCATTACGATTAATCAGCCATATGAAGAAGGCCATGAAACGCAAGTTGGAAATGAAATAACAATTACAAACCAAAAGATTATCCGCGCAGTTCAGCTAGAAAAAGTGGACAGTGAAAATTCTGAGCTTAAACTAGCAGGCGCAAACTTTGAGCTACAACGAAAAGTTGGGGATAACTGGAATACGATCGGATTACTTGTAACGGACGATAAAGGAATTCTTTACAAAGAAGGACTAGAGCCGGGCGAGTACCGATTTATTGAAAGAATTGCACCATATGGTTATCACGTAGATGACACACCGATTCCATTTACAATTGGTGAAAACCAAACTGAAGTATTAACAGTAGGACCTATTGCAAATGAAATTATCAAGGGTGCTGTTGAACTTACAAAAGTCGATAAAGATAACCGACAAACAGTATTAGAAGGTGCCCTCTTTGAATTACAAGATGAAGAAGGCAATACACTTCAAGAAGATTTAACAACTGAAGAGAATGGTAAAATTGTCGTAACTGATTTAATGCCAGGAAACTATCAGTTTGTCGAAACACAGGCACCACATGGTTATAAATTAAATCAGACGCCAATCGAATTTACGATTGTAGCAGCACAAAACACGATTATAAAAGTAACAGCGTTGAATGAAATCATTTTAGGATCAGTCGTTCTCACGAAAGTGGACGAAGACGATTCAGAAATTACATTGGATGGCGCAGTATTTGAATTACAAGATGCTGATGGAAATGTCATTCAAAGTGGAATTTCAACAAATGATGAAGGAAAAATTACAATCAAAAACTTAACACCAGGTGACTATCAATTCGTGGAAACGAAAGCACCTACTTACTATCAACTTGACCCAACACCAATTGAATTTACAATTGACATGGGTGAAAACGAAATCGCAATTCCTGTCACTGTACCAAACAAATTAATAACAGGTTCTGTCGAATTGACAAAAGTTGATATAGATAACAACGAAATCACATTAGAAGGTGCAGTATTTAAACTTCTAAATGAAGCAGGCGAAACGCTTGAAGAAGAGTTGACAACAGATAATGATGGAAAGATTACTGTAGAAAACTTGAAACCAGGCAAGTATCAATTCGTCGAAACACAAGCACCTACGTATTATCAATTAGATAATAAAGTAATTGACTTCGAGATTGAGAAGACTAGAACGGTTGTAGATATTCAGCTACTTGAAATTACAGTTGAAAACGAACTAATCACGGGATCCGTCGAGTTAACGAAAGTTGACGAAGACGATAATTATGCACCAATGTCTGGTGTGGTCTTCGAATTATCATCTCTAGATGGATTTGATCTTGAAGAAACAACATTCACAACGAACGAAGAAGGAAAAATCATTGTAAATGAGTTAAAACCAGGTCTCTATGAATTTACTGAAGTAGAAACATGGTTTGGCTATGATTTAGTAGAAGCGCCAATCGGATTTGAAATTATTAAAGGTCAAACTGAGGTAGATATTCCGAAGTTTACAGTTGGCAATGAGCTACTAACAGGTTCTGTCGAGTTATTGAAAGTTGATGTAGACAACGAAAACGCAGTAATGTCAGGCGTAGTTTTCGAACTTACTTCACTAGACGGACTTGATCTCGAAACAACAACGTTTACAACGAATGAAGAAGGAAAAATCGTTGCAGACAATCTAAAACCAGGTAAGTACCAATTCACTGAAGTAGCAGCGCCATTTGGTTATGACTTACTCGAGGAACCAATCGAGTTTGAAATTGTTAAAGGTCAAACTGAATTGGAGATTCCACTACTAACAGTTGTGAACGAATTGACTACAGGTTCCGTTCAATTATTGAAAGTTGACGTGGACAACGACAATGCACCATTGTCAGGTGTTGTTTTCGAACTAACTTCATTAGACGGACTTGAGTTAGCAGAAACAGAATTTCCAACGGATGAAGAAGGAAAAATAGTTGTAGATAACCTGAAACCAGGTAACTACCAATTGACTGAAATAGAAACACTGTTCGGCTATGATTTACTCGAAGAACCAATCGCGTTTGAGATTATCATCGGCCAAACAGAACTAGAAATTCCAGCACTCACCGTTGGGAATGAGTTGACTACAGGTTCAGTCGAGTTATTGAAAGTCGATGTAGACAACGACAATGCACCATTATCAGGCGTTGTATTCGAACTTACTTCTTTAGATGGACTTGAGTTAACAGCAACAGAATTTACAACTGACGAAGAAGGAAAAATAGTTGTAGATAACCTGAAACCAGGTAAGTACCAATTCACTGAAGTAGAAGCACCATTTGGTTATGACTTACTCGAGGAACCTATCGAGTTTGAAATTGTTAAAGGTCAAACAGAACTGGAAATTCCAGCACTAACAGTTGAAAACGAATTGTCTACAGGCTCTGTCGAGTTACTAAAAGTAGACATAGATAATGAAAATGGACCAATGTCAGGCGTCGTCTTTGAACTTACTTCACTAGACGGACTAAATCTTGAAGAAACAACGTTTACAACGAACGAAGAAGGAAAAATTATTGTAGACGGTCTAAAACCAGGCCACTATGAGTTTACTGAGATCGAAACATTGTTCGGCTATGATCTACTCGAAGAACCAATCGACTTTGAGATTATCATTGGCCAAACAGAACTAGAAATTCCAGCACTAACAGTTGGGAATGAGTTAACAACAGGTTCAGTCGAGTTATTGAAAGTTGATGTAGACAACGACAATGCACCATTATCAGGCGTTGTATTCGAACTTACTTCTTTAGATGGACTTGAGTTAACAGAAACAGAATTTACAACTGACGAAGAAGGAAAAATTGTTGTAGATAACCTGAAACCAGGTAAGTACCAATTCACTGAAGTAGAAGCACCATTTGGTTATGACTTACTTGAAGAGCCAATCGCGTTCGAAATCGTTAAAGGCCAAACAGAGTTGGAAATTCCACTACTAACAGTTGTGAACGAATTGTCTACAGGTTCCGTTCAATTATTGAAAGTTGACGTAGATAACGACAATGCACCATTGTCAGGCGTTGTTTTCGAGCTAACTTCATTAGACGGACTTGAGTTAACAGAAACAGAATTTACGACGGATGAAGAAGGAAAAATTGTTGTAGAAAACCTGAAACCAGGTAAGTACCAATTCACTGAAGTAGCAGCACCGTTTGGCTATGACCTACTCGAAGCACCAATCGGATTTGAGATTATCATTGGTCAAACAGAACTAGAAATTCCGGCACTTACAGTTGGGAACGAGTTAACTACTGGATCTGTCGAATTAACTAAAGTTGATAAAGACAATAACGAGTTAACTTTAGAAGGAGCTATTTTCGAACTACAAGATTCTGAAGGCGTAACATTGCAAGAAGGTCTAACAACTGATGAAGACGGGAAGCTCGTCGTGACTGATCTTAAACCAGGTGACTATCAATTCGTTGAGACAGAAGCTCCGTTTGGTTATGATTTAGATGTCACGCCGATTAAATTTAAGATTGATATTGGGCAAACTGAAATCGCAATTACCATCGTAAGTAACGAATTGACAACAGGTTCTGTAGAATTAATAAAAGTTGACAAAGACAATCAAGAAATCACATTGTCCGGTGCGGAATTTAGCCTACTAGACGCAGATGGTAATCTGATTGAAGAAGGATTGACAACGAACGAAGAAGGAAAAATTGTTGTCGATAATTTAAAACCAGGTAATTATCAGTTTGTAGAAACGAAAGCACCAACAGATTATCAACTTGCTCCAACACCAATTCACTTTACAATTGATAAAGGGCAAGAAGTAGTACTCACAGTACTAGCTGAGAACGAGTTAATCACGGGATCAGTGGAACTTACAAAGGTTGACAAAGACAATGAGGAATTGACTTTATCTGGAGCTGAATTTGAATTACAAGATGCCGAGGGTAATACACTTCAAGAAGGTCTTACAACTGACAAAGATGGCAAATTAGTTGTAAATGATTTAAAACCGGGTGACTATCAATTCGTAGAAACCAAAGCACCATTTGGTTACGATTTAGATCCAACACCAATCACATTTACGATTGAAAGAAGCCAAGTTGAGATTCTGACACTCACAATGGTTAACGAATTATCAACAGGGTCTGTCGAGTTAACTAAAGTCGACAAAGACAATGCTGCTGTCACGTTAGCTGGCGCAGAATTTGAATTACAAGATGTAGATGGAAATACGCTACAAACAGGCCTAACAACAAACGCTAAGGGTAAAATTGTTGTAAATAATTTAAAACCTGGCAACTACCAGTTTGTTGAAACCAAAGCACCAGTTGGATACGAATTAGATTCAACACCAATTCCATTTGAAATTGTAATCGGGCAAGAAACAGCGATTGCATTAACAGTGGATAATGTAAAAACACCGGTAGAAGAAGACAAACCTGTAACACCAATTAAGCCGGAAAAGCCAAGCAAACCTGAAACACCAGGTGGCATACTTCCACAAACAGGTGAAGAGCAGTTCATGTATATGATGATACTAGGTGCTCTATTCTTAGTAGCAGGCGGAGCACTCTTATATCGCAACAGAAGATCAGAAGCATAAAAAATTAAGAAAGTCCTTATAGCTGCATTGGCTATAGGGACTTTCTTTTTTAAAATTAAAAATGTGTCGATGAATGTCTTGTGCTTCGTCAATATAAATGATGTCCGCATAATTCATCATGCTTTCCGAATTCCTCTCCCATCCCAGCGCACCAATTCAAAGACACGCTTAGAACTCCATCTCAATGCGCCTGACTCCTTGGAATGCAATATGCACAATAAAAAAGCCACCCGCTAGATCTAGCGGGTGGCTCCCAAGACTTAAGATATCTTACTCTCTTGAAACACTCGTTCAATCTTCTTACGCCCTTCATCAATCCCAGGGTGGAATTGAATAGAAGCAGCATCACGTACAACTTTAACATTTTCAACAGCTTGCTCGATTTTAGCGTCAATATCTTTATGGTTCCGCAGTTTTTGCTTCACAATAGATAATCCAGCTAATTCTCCTTGCGCCCTTGCGACTTTTGCGCTTTCGATGCCTGTGATGTTGCCGGCAACGAAAAGTCCTTCGAGTGGCGTTTCCATTTGCTCATTGTGGACAGGAACATGTCCGCCTAATTCCTCGATGTATTTGAACGGACAACCGATAACAGAGGCAAGTTCGGCTAGTGGATAAAGTCCACCCGCGATACAAACGAAGTCGACGTCAATGACTTTTTCGCTACCATTGATAATATTGCCATCTGCAGTAATATCGACCATCGTCACAGATTCTACTTTTTCAGTTCCATTAATTTTAACAACGGCTTTTCGAATGTGAATGGGCATGCCCCACATTTTCACGCCGCCTTTTGGATAAAAGGAAACTGCGATGTTACGAACCCATTCTGCCTTCGCGAATTTACTCCCGAAGCGCAAGAAAGCTGATGGTGCTAAATGGGCGATACGCACCAATCCTTCCATTACTTTTCGAGGATTTGCGTGATTTTTCGTAACTGGGTTACTCGCCGGTAATGCCATGCTATGTAGCTCAATACCAGCCAGTTGCAACTCGCGAGCAATGGCAGCGGATAAAACGTTCACACCGACAACGACGCCTTTATTTCCAACGCGTACGCGGTGGACGTTCGTCATTACTTGTGCCGCCCCGATTGACATAACACCCGGAAGTGTCCAGCCCGGAATTGGCGCGGCAGTTTCAGCTGCGCCGGTTGCGATTAACAGATTTTCCGATTCGAAAACGCCTTCATTTGTATGAACTGCATAGCCGTGATCAGTTTTTTCAATATGATGAGCGGAAATTCCACATTTAATTTCGGTTTGTAAAGCGGTTGCTTTATCTGTCAAAATCCGTGTTTCTTCGATGCCATTCCACCATTCTCCACTTGGTTCTTGATGAAGTTGACCAAGAAGTCGACCGCCTGGTTTTGGAAATTCATCGATAACAAGAACGTGCAGGTTTGATTCTCTGCAGGCAGTGGCAGCTGATAATCCAGCAGGACCCGCACCGATGATAACTACGTCATACATGCGGTTCACCTTCCTTTTTGCTTGCGGTTGCTCTTTCGAAATCCGCATATGTACGCGGCCATTCTTCCGGTTTTGTGTTGAACGGTGCAGCTTGTATTTTTCCACTATCGACTTTCATGTTTTCATGAATGGTTGTCATGCATGCACGAACGCCGTTCACATCATCGACCGTGACACGACATTCAAAACAATGCCCAATGTTGCAGTAGATTGCGCGCGGTGCACCGGTTTCTTCGTGCACACGCAATTGGCGAATGCCGTTTGCAAGTAAGGCAGAAGCAATGGTGTCACCTTCAAAACCTGTATATGTCGTTCCATCAAAAGTAAACTTAACGGATGTTTGGTTCTCTAACTTACCTAAAACTGGATGATCGGTAATCCGATTATTCATCATCGATTTTTACCTCCCAATACAGATAGTGAGACAGGTCGAACAGGGGGTTGAACCTTTAATGGAATATCATGACCTGGTTTTTCTCCTGTAACTTTTTCAAGTACAGCATCTACTGCTGGACGACATGTGCGACCTCCACAATAGCCCATTCCTGCGCGCGTCCGCAGTTTTAACTCCCGGGCTGAACAGCTGTATTTACTTGCTGTATTTTCAATGTCTTCAAGAGACACTTCTTCACATCTACAGATAATCAATTTATCCATAAGGCCAGTCCTCCCTTTACCATACCAATTATTATGTAACTGCTTACATTTTTACTTGAAGAAAAGTTTGACACACGATCCCCTCCTATTCTAACATATATATTAGTAGAGCAATAATAAAAATTATAAAAACAGAAGGTTGTTTAACGCTTTTCTATTATAAGAGTCGCCTAAACGATTTGTCTGTCTCAAAAGGGGGAGTAGGCATATGTCGAAACAAAATCATGCAGAGGTAGCGATCATTGGCGGTGGGATTGTCGGCTCAGCCATCGCATATTACGTTGCGAAATCAGGAATCGATTGCGTCTTAATCGAAAAAAATGATATTGCCAGTGGAACATCTTCAAGATGTGATGGGAACGTTACAATCGTAGATAAAGATCCAGGTTTTGATAGTTTGATGTCTCTAAAAAGCCAAGAGTTAACCGTGGATTTACAACACGAGTTGGACTTGGATTTTGAATATCGTGCACTTGGCAGTTTACTTGTGTGTGAAAATGACCATGAAATGCAAGCGGCAGCCGAATGGGTAGACATTCAAACGCAAGCTGGTTTGAAGTTCAAATTATTGGACCGCGAAGATTTACGTCAAGAGTCACCTTATTTTGCAGACGACATTCCAGGTGGCTTAGAATGCGAAACTGATTCTCTTATTAATCCTTATTTGTTTTGTTATTCACTGATTGATAAAGCGAAGCAATACGGTTTAAAATTACAGACACAGACTGAAGTTACAGGAATTACCAAAAAAGAGCACTTTACAATTGAAACAACAAACGGTACATTTACAGCTAAGAAAGTTGTGAATGCTGCAGGTGTCTGGGCACCGTTTATAGGCAAGATGTTGGATTTAGACATTCCAATCACGCCAAGAAAAGGGCATATTATCGTCGGTGCAAGGCAAAAGCCGGTTATGATGCGAAATGTTATGGAATTCGGTTATTTGATGAACAAGTTCGGGCGTGACCGCATCGTTGATAAGCGAACAGAAAATCATGGGGTAGCACTCGTATTAGAACCGACTGAAAGTCAAAACTTTTTAATCGGCAGCAGTCGTCAATTCGTCGGGTATGATGGAAGAATCGACATGAATGTTGTTGAAACAATGGCGATGAGAGCACTTCGTTTTTATCCGAAAATGAATGATTTTACGATGATTCGAGCGTATACTGGGTTTAGGCCTTGGACAGAAGACCATCTGCCAATTGTTTCGGAAGTCGAGAAAATTCCTGGATTTTACATCGCAGCAGGTCATGAAGGGGACGGAATTAGTTTAGCAACCGTAACTGGGAAGCTCATTGAGGAATTAATCAATGGAAAAACGACAACCATTCCAACAGATCCACTTCGATTTGACCGTTTTGATAAAGTACCAGTTCTAACGGGCATTAACGGGCAGTAAGCTGCCCACCTTAAAGGAAAGGTGGGCGGGTCAACTGCCCGTAAATGCCCGATTGGTTCAACTAACAATCAGTTAGGAAGAATTGAACTGCATTCTTCTTAACTGATTGAAGTTTCACTATATATCAGACAGTGGCTATCTTGAATGCTGCGGTAAAATTGCAGAGGTTAGGATGGCTTTTTTATTAACTAATACATATATATCAAAAGGGGAAATTTACGACTATTGGGGGAAATAAATATGTTCAGAGCTTTAAAGATGGCGAGTGCATTTATCGGTATCATCGTCGGCGCAGGGTTTGCTTCGGGAAAAGAGATTGTCCAGTATTTCACGAGTTTTGGACTATTGGGTACAATCGGTGCAATTTTGTCTACAGCATTATTTGCGTATCTCGGCATGACATTGACTAGACTAGGAAGTCGCACGCGGACAACTTCCCATAAAGAAGTCATTTATAAAATAAGTGGTCCTTATCTTGGTGTTGTTGTCGACGCCATTATTGTCTTTACATTATTTGGTGTCGGTGTTGTCATGCTGGCAGGTGCAGGCTCTGTTTTGAATCAACAATTTGGACTTGAACCGTATATTGGTAATCTACTAATGGCTGTTTTAGTTATGGGTACAATCATGATGAATGTGAATCGTGTAATTGCTGTGATAGGTAGTATTACGCCATTCCTTATCCTGACGATTATTATTATTGCGATCTATTCAGTTCTTACCATGGACTCATCTTTCGCAGCATTAAATCCGATTGCGATGGACTTGGACACGACATTGCCGAATTGGTTCATTTCCTCGATTAACTATGTGTCCTTTAATATTGCAGTAGGGGCTGCGATGGCACTTGTTTTGGGTGGTGCTGAGAAAGACGAGAAGACAGCAGCACTTGGTGGCTTATTCGGGGGACTTGGTCTTGGAATCATGATTATTATTAGTCATCTGGCGATCTATTCTAAAGTAGATGTGGTAGGACTTTATGACATGCCGATGTTGAAACTCGTTGATGATATATCGCCGATTTTAGGTATCTTCATGTCAATTATTCTATTTGGAATGGTGTTTAATACAGGCGTTGGCATGTTCTATGCATTTGTCGCTCGGTTTGCAGTTATGCATACAAGGAAGGCAGATGTGCTAATTGTTGTGACCGTAGCTGTTGGTTTGGCCTTAAGTTTCATGGGCGGCTTTACATTCCTTGTTTCTAAAGTCTATCCATTCATCGGCTACATTGGCCTATTCCTCATCGCGGCCTTAATCTACGCACCTTTTAAATTAGCAAAAGATAGACGTATACAGAAAAAGTAATAGATATTGCTGGGTACCTTTTGACATCTAAGGTATCCAGTTTTTTAATTTCATTCGACTAGATATAGATTATGTTTTGCCAGTAGCTAGATTTAAATGCTTGTGCTACAGTTAATTCGAATATACGTAATGGGGGAGTAGCTATGAAAGTATTGGCAATAGATATCGGGGGAACATCCATAAAGCTCTGTATAGCTGATGAAAAAGGAACAGTTACGGAGTTTCAAGAAATTGAGTCTGGTGCTTCTCAAGGTGGGACGTACCTTGTTGATAATCTGATTGAAGTGATATCAGCGAATTACACAGATTTCGAAGCAATTGGCATTAGTACGGCTGGTCAAGTGAATAGTCAGGAAGGCATAATCATTTATGCCAATGAAAATTTTCCTGACTTTACAGGTACAAATTTAAGAAAGATTTTTCAAGAAAAGTTCGAAGTCCCTGTAAAAATTGAGAACGACGTGAATTCAGCTGCATTAGGCGAAAAGCATTTCGGTGCAGGTCGACAATATAATGACTTTCTATGTTTAACTTACGGGACAGGAATTGGTGGCGCGATTGTTATTAACTCCGAAGTGTACAAAGGCGCGAATGGCTCCGCGGCTGAAGTTGGCCATATGATCGCACACCCAGGGGGGAAGCCTTGTAATTGTGGATGTGTAGGTTGCTATGAAATGTACGGATCGACAACTGCATTAGTGAAACAAGCACTCAAAGTTAACGCAGCATACGTAAATGGACGCAAAATCTTTGAAGGACTTGAAAAAGGCGATGACCAACTCGAAAAGGTGCTTGCAGACTGGATTTCAGAAGTCAGTTACGGTCTCGTATCTCTCACGCATATCTTTAATCCACCAGCCATCCTCATCGGCGGCGGCGTTATGGAACAAGAAAAGTTAGTCGAATTAGTTCGAATAAAAGTTCAAGAACAAATCATCAACAGTTTTTCCGACGTAGAAATTCTGAAGGCTCAGCTGGGGAATAAAGCAGGATTACTCGGTGCTGCTTCTTTGCATTTTAGTAAGGTTGAGTAATAGTTTTCAATAAAACTTACCTTATATATTGGCATCTACTGAAAATTCTAGTACTAAAACAAGTATTAGTTCGGTACGCGGTAAATTTTTATTCAGTACCCTCAGATAATAGAAGGTACTGAATAATTTCTTAATAAAAGGTTGCTTTCGTACGGGTAAAAAGTCCCGACTTGCAAGCAAATCTCTTTAAGTGCAAGCAAAAGTCATAAAGGTGCAACCAAATAGCGTTCAAGTGCAAGCAAACCCCACCGCGGTGCAAGCAAAATACGTTTGAGTGCAAGCAAATAAACACGTACGAAGCTTTCAACACATACAAGCAGCAAAGGAGTACGAATATGGATAACAACGCTGGATTTATGGGCGCGTTATACGCCCTTAGTGAGTGGGTTATGAGATTCTCGCTCACAAATCTACTATGGATACTATTTAATATACCAATCATCTACTTGCTGCTTACAGCTTTATTCGTAGAGCAACTACAAGATGCACTCTTTTTATTGATTCCTGTGATTCTACTATTACCATTTGTATTCTTTCCAGCCACGACAGCAATGTTTGCGCTGGTACGAGATTGGATCATTAAAGACGAGGGAAACAATCAGTTTTTCAAAAACTACTGGGGTTACTACAAGGAAAATTATAAACGAAGCATGGTTAATGGAATTTTGCTAACTGTTGCATGGGTCATATGGGCAGCTGATATCTATTATTTTTACGAAAAAAATACCGCAATGATGATCCTCTTTATTATCATGGGCATTCTATTACTAGTCTTTTCAATTAACTTGTTTTCAGTAACTGTCCATTTTCATTTAAAGTTTTCAGCATCGTTAAAAAATGCTTTGCTTCTAACAATTGGGAGCCCTGTTTTGTTTTTCGCAGTAGCAATGAGTACTGGTGTAATCATCTATATTAGCTTTAACGTCTTCCGATTTATCATCCCATTTCTAACTGGTTCTCTTATCGCATTTCTCTCTTTTTCAGCGTTTTATCGAAACTACTTAAAGATAATTGAAAAAAAATAGAATAAAGTGTTGCACGATTTAAATTACCGTGTTACTCTAGGGGAGAATAATCTGTGCAAGCGGTTTCATTGCATTCCAATCTGACTAATAGTTGGTCTGGTAAACTAATGCTTCTCATTTATGCAACCGTATTCATTAAACAGAAAAGGGGAGATTTTATTGGGAAACAAAAAGTCTATACGTAGTTTAGTAGCCGTATTTCTAGTTTCTATTCTAGCGTTAGTAGGGTGTTCCGACGATGACAAGGGGAAAGATGCAACATCTGGGGATCAAATCACAATCGATATTTTTCAATTTAAAGTAGAAATCAAAGATCAGTTTGAAGCACTTGTTAAAGTTTATGAGGACGAAAATCCAAACGTAAAAATTAATGTTAAAACGGTAGGCGGCGGAAATGATTATGGGGCATCATTAAAAACGTCATTTTCTTCTGGTGAAGAGCCGGACATTTTCAATGTTGGGGGACCCTCTAGTGTTGAAGAATATAGAGAGTACCTAGCAGATGTTTCGGATACGAAAGCAGTTGAGCAATCCATTGATGGCACGTTGACGGCTGTACAAGACGGCGATGAGGTTTTAGGATTACCATTTAACCAAGAGGGTTATGGTTTAATTTATAACAAAGCAATTTTTGAAAAAGCTGGTCTACGTGCAGATGATATTAAAACATTTGCAGACTTGGAAGAAGCGGTTAAATTACTTGATAGCAAAAAATCCGAGTTAGGCATTGACGCAGTATTTGCATTACCAGCTAAAGAAAAATGGGTGCTAGGTGACCATATTTCAAATATGTTTATCGCACCTGAATTTAATAATGATATAACTGAAGCATATAATTCCAAAACAATTGCATTTGAAAAAGGCGATGAGCTGAAAAGATATTTGGATTTACAAAACACTCATACTGTTCAGCCTGTACTAAGCCTTGATTATTCACAGCAAGTTGAACAATTATTTTCTTTAGAAAAAGTTGCAATGATTCAGCAAGGTAACTGGGTTTACAACTCTGTTTATGATATGGATCCAGAATTAGCTGAAAACGGAATTGGTATTCTTCCAGTTCCAGTTGAAGGATTTGAAGGGAAAATCCCTGCTGGCGTTCCAATGTTCTGGGCTGTAAATGGTAAAAGCGATGACAAAGTTGTTCAAGCCAGTAAAGATTTCTTGGATTGGATGTATACATCTGAGACAGGAAAAACGGCTGTACTTGAAGACTTTAAATTCATACCTGCTTATAAAGGGTATGACGCATCTAAAATCGCAGATCCACTTTCTCAAACAATTTACGAGTACGCTGAAGCCGGAAATACACTCGAAGGATGGGTATATCAAGCTTCGCCGACTGGGTGGAATCAAGAAACACTTGGTGTGAATATTCAGAAGTATTTAAGTGGAGACATGAAGTGGGAAGACGTAATTTCTGAGTCGAAAAGCAAATGGGAAGAAGAACGTAAATAATCAGAAGTAGATAAAACTACAGCTAACAAAAACCTCCTAAAAAAAGATTTTTGTTAGCTGTAATTATTTACAACGGAGGTGCTCAGCATGCGAAATCGTGATTTTTCATTTTGGTTGTTTCTAACCCCAGTCATTTTAAGTTTAAGTCTTGTTATCCTAGTTCCATTTGTTTACGGGTTTATTTACTCTTTTACGAATTGGAATGGCATGGTGGCGACTGAATTTCTTGGTTTTCAGAATTACATCACCTTATTTAAAGATGCCGAATTCAGAGCATCCGTATGGTTTACGACAAAATTTGCAATTTGCTCGGTCATTCTCCTGAACTTCTTGGGGTTGGGACTTGCATTGCTTGTCACCCGTAATCTAAAAACAAATAATTTAATGAGAACTGTTTTCTTTATGCCAAACTTAATTGGTGGACTTATTTTAGGATTTATTTGGCAGTTTATATTCATTAGCGTCTTTGGTAACTTAGGAGATTTACTCGGAATAGAAGCGTTAACTGGATGGTTGTCAACAACTGCAACTGGCTTTTGGGGACTTGTCATCTTAACATCTTGGCAAATGGCCGGTTACATAATGATTATTTATATCGCTTACTTAGAAAATATACCGAAAGACTTGCTAGAGGCAGCGGAAATCGACGGGGCATCTAGTTGGCAACGTTTTCGTAATATTACATTCCCTTTAGTTGCACCTGCATTTACGGTTAGTATGTTCCTAACCTTATCCAATTCATTTCAAATCTATGATCAAAACTTATCCTTAACAAACGGTGGTCCGTTCAACTCAACGCAGATGGTTGCGATGAATATTGTAAAAACTGCCTTTACTGAAAATAAAATGGCTTTCGCTCAATCAAAAGCCGTCATTTTCTTCCTCATTGTAGCAGCTGTTGCGATTACGCAAGTTTATTACAATAAGAAAAAGGAGGTTGATATGTAATGAGCGGGAAGAAACGTAATCTAATCATTATTGAAATCATCGGTCTCTTGCTCGCGTTATTATGGATTTCTCCTTTTTACTTGATGATTGTGAATGCATTTAAAACGAAAAAGGAAATCTTCTCAGGCGTACTTGGACTTCCAGATGGACTTGAAACGAATAACTTTGTTCAAGCTTTTAAGGACTTGGACTTTATTAATTCTCTGTTTAACTCCGTTCTTATCACAGTTGTAGGGGTAGGAATCATTATTCTATACTCCTCAATGGCAGGCTATGCATTAGCTCGCAACAAAAGTAAACTGAGCGCACTCATACTATTACTTTTTGTCGCGGCGATGCTAGTTCCGTTTCAGTCGGTCATGATTCCACTTGTTTCGTTATTTAATAAGGCTGATATGTTAAATCGTGTAGGGCTTATCTTTATGTATTTAGGATTTGGTTCGAGTCTATCGATCTTTTTATATCACGGAGCGATGACAGGAATATCGAATTCATTGGATGAAGCGGCGATTATTGACGGTGCCAATAAATTTCAAGTGTTTTGGCACATCATTTTCCCATTATTGAAACCGATTTCTGTTACAGTTGGAATATTAAATGTTATTTGGATATGGAATGATTACTTATTACCATCCCTTATCCTGGCAGATGAAAATGCAACGATCCCGATTAAAATGTTCTTGTTCTTTGGACAATACACAAAACAATGGCATTTAGCATTAGCTGGCTTAACGATTGCAATTATTCCAGTTATTATTGGCTACTTTTTTGCACAGAAGCAAATTATCGAAGGAGTATCCGAGGGAGCCGTTAAATAAATTGAGTTGGAGTGAAAACCTATGTCGGTTACCATCAAGGATGTCGCAGCACGGGCGAATGTTGCTCCGTCAACTGTTTCACGTGTTATCTCGGATAGTCCCCTAATTAGCGAGAAAACGAAACGAAAAGTTCATAAGATTATGGATGAAATGGGTTATCAGTTGAATTATAATGCACGTATTCTCGCCCAAAAATCAACAAAGACTATCGGAATTGTTATGAAGAACTCGACAAAGGAATCGATGCATAATACATTCTTTCCTGAAGTCATTCGTGGGATTAGTGCATTATGTAATAAGTATGATTTCAGCATCAGCCTTACCACGGGAGAATCCGAGGAAGAAGTCTTTAAAGATACGGTCAAAATGGTCGGCGGAAAAAGAGTCGACGGCGTCCTTGTTTTATACTCGAAAAAAGATGATAAAGTTGTTCCGTATTTAATCGAATCTGGCATTCCTTTTGTTGTTATAGGAAGGCCTTTAATCGAATCGAGTCAGATTATGTTCGTTGATAACGATAACGTTCAAGCCGCTAAAGAAGCAACAAAGTATTTACTCGGTTTAGGACATGAGAAGATTGCGTTTATCGGGGCAGATATCGCGTTTGAGGTTGGGGAAGCCAGATTGAATGGATTCCAACAAGCGATGAGAGATAAAGGGCTACATGTATCGAATGATTATATTAAAGATACGCAATTAGACCCTGATCACGGGAAGCAAGTTGTTGCGGAATTAATGGACTTACCTGAACCACCAACGGCGCTCATCATACCGAATGATTTAAATGCCTTAATTGCGTTGACCGCTTTAGGGGAACGAAATATTAAAGTACCTGAAGACGTAAGTATCATTAGCTTTAATAATTCAATGATATCAGAAGTGTCGAATCCACCATTAACATCTGTTGATATTCAAATATTTCAATTAGGATATGAAGCGGCAAACTGTTTAATAGAGTCAATTAACGATCCGAATATGTTTAAAAAAAGCGTCATTATTCCAACCGTTATTCATGAAAGAAAGTCCTGTTCACCATTGAAAGTTTAGGTTCCCCCTAGACTTTTAAGTATCTATCCCGCATTAACGTGCCGTAAAACCCATCAACGGCACGAAAGAACGGAGGAATCTAGAACATTCCTCCTTAATGCCCGATTGGTTCAACTAACAATCCGTGAAGAAGAATTGAAGTGCATTCTTCCTTGGAGAAGAATTGAAGTGCATTCTTCCTTGGAGAAGAATTGAAGTGCATTCTTCCTTGGAGAAGAATTGAAGTGCATTCTTCCTTGGGGATGAGGCCCCCTACGGATTGAAGTTTCACATGATGCAAGCGCTTGCTTGAATCANGTGCATTCTTCCTTGGGGATGAGGCCCCCTACGGATTGAAGTTTCACATGATGCAAGCGCTTGCTTGAATCAATGCAACATCTATATAAAGGAGCGATACTATGAATATTGTCGTATGGAATGAAAATCGTCATGAGCAGAAAAATCCTGTTGTTGCAGACATTTATCCTGAGGGGATCCACGGTGCGCTTGCAAACCTTTTAAAAGAAGATGCGCATACCGTAACAACGGCGACGCTCGATGACCCCGAACATGGCTTATCTGAAGAAGTATTGAATAATGCGGACGTCCTCGTTTGGTGGGGACATCTTGCGCATGATGAAGTGAAAGATGAAGTTGTTGAACGCGTGAAAAAGCGCGTGTTAGAAGGTATGGGCTTGATTGTTTTACATTCAGCTCATTTCTCAAAAATATTTAAATCGCTAATGGGCACGACTTGCGATTTGAAATGGCGTGAAGCTGATGAAAAAGAACGTTTATGGGTAGTCGATCCAAGCCATCCGATTACAGAAGGCATCGGGGAATATATTGAACTTGAAAAAGAAGAAATGTACGGGGAACACTTCGATATCCCTGCACCAGATGAATTGGTTTTTGTCAGCTGGTTTGAAGGTGGAGAAGTCTTCCGAAGCGGCGCAACGTTTAAACGTGGGAATGGAAAGATTTTTTATTTCCGTCCTGGCCATGAAACCTATCCAACTTATCATCATAAAGATGTACAAAAAGTAATTCGCAATGCGGTTAAATGGGCGGGAAATACGAATACACCAACACCCGTTTATGGAAATGCGAAGCCATTAGAAAAGTTGGCAAATAATAACTGATCAGGAGTGAAAACATGCAAAAGTTAAAAGTAGCGGTTATTGGATGCGGGAGTATCGCGAAATATAGACATTTATCAGAGTATAAAAATCACAATGCGGTCGAAATCGTAGCGGTTTGTGATATTGTCGAAGAAAGAGCCTTGGAAATGGCAAGCAAGTATCAAGCCAAATCTTATACAAATTATAAGGAATTACTTAAAAATGAGGAAGTTGACGCGGTTAGCGTTTGTTTACCAAATTATTTACACGCACCTGTTTCCATTGCTGCATTAAACGCAGGCTGTCACGTATTATGTGAAAAACCGATGGCGACCTCTAAAGAAGAAGCAGAAGACATGATTCAAGCCGCGACTAAGGCAAATAAAAAGCTAATGATTGGGCACAACCAACGTTTCGTACCCTCCCATGTTAAGGCGAAAGAGTTAATTGCAAGTGGTGAAATCGGAAATATTTATAGTTTCCGAACTGCATTTGGACACGGGGGACCTGAGCAATGGAGCGTTGAAGGTGAAGATAGCTGGTTCTTTAAAAAGGATCAGGCATTTATCGGCGCGATGGGGGATCTTGGCGTCCATAAAGCAGACCTACTTCGTTACTTATTAGGGGAAGAGTTTGTTCAAGTCGCTGGTTTTATTGAAACGAGCGCAAAAGAAAATAGTGATGTAGATGATAATGCAGTTTGTATATTAAAAACTGAAAGTGGGATTATCGGGACGCTTGCAGCGAGTTGGGCTTATTCAGCAAAAGAGGATAACTCCACAATTATTTATGGTGAGAAAGCAATTTTGCGTCTTGAAGATGACCCTAATTATTCATTAATCGTTCAATATAAAACCGGGGAAGTCGTTAATTATGCATTAGGCGGGATTCAGTCAAACGCTGAAGGTGGTCAAACAACAACAAACACCATCAATCATTTTATAGATGCAATCATTCAAGATACTGAACCGCTTATTAACGGTGAAGAAGGCAAGAAATCATTAGAAGTGATTTTAGGCGCGTTGGAGTCAATGAAAACAAAACAATTTGCTAACCTATAAAAGTCCAAGGAGGTTTTATCTATGAAACTCGGTGTATTTGCAGTTTTATTCTCACAGAAATCATTTGAAGAAATGCTAGATCATGTACAAGCTGCTGGATTAGATGCGATTGAAATTGGTACAGGCGGTTATCCAGGAGACGCGCACTGTAACGTCGATGAGCTACTCGCTAGCGAAGACAAGCGGAAAGACTATTTGGATAAAGTTCATTCTCGAGGATTAACCATAAGTGCGTTCAGCTGTCACGGTAATCCCGTTTCGCCGAATCAACAAGTTGCCCAGAATGCTCATGAGATATTCGTGAAAACGGTGAAACTCGCACAATTGCTAAACGTTCCCGTAGTGAATACTTTTTCAGGAACTCCAGGATCAAACGAAGACTCCAAGCAACCGAATTGGCCAATTTCTCCGTGGCCGACGGAGTACACCGGTATTTACAATTGGCAATGGGAAAAGAAACTAATTCCGTATTGGAAAGAACAAGGGAAATTTGCGGAAGATCACGGTGTGAAAATCGGCATCGAACTTCACGGCGGATTTTCTGTTCACACCCCCTACACGATGTTGAAATTAAGAGAAGCAACGTCACCTGCAATCGGAGCGAATTTGGATCCGAGTCATCTTTGGTGGCAAGGCATTGATCCAGTCGCGGCAATTAAGATTTTAGGAAAAGAAAATGCCATTCACCATTTCCATGCGAAAGATACGTATATCGACCAGGAAAACGTGAATATGCACGGGTTAACGGATATGCAACCATACGGAGAGGTGCAATCTCGTGCATGGACATTTAGATCAGTCGGCTGTGGGCATAGCATTCAAGAGTGGTCTGATATGATGAGTGCACTACGTACATATGGCTATGATTATGTCGTCAGCATTGAGCATGAAGATCCATTAATGTCCGTTGATGAAGGATTTTCACATGCCGTGACGAATTTGAAATCTGTGTTGATTAAAGAACAACCTGCGGATATGTGGTGGGTGTAAAAGAATAAGTAGTTGTGGTATATGAAAATTTTGCATATATCACAACTTTTTTTACTTCGTTATCATTAATTTTACATAAAAGGAAGGAAAGTTGTTTTATGAAGGTATTAAGAGTGGGCATTATTGGCGCAGGAGCCATCGCGGGTGACGTCCATATTCCGAACTACTTGTCTTGTGGAAGTAAGGTACAAGTTGTTGCAATCGCGGATGTGGTCATTGAACGTGCCAGGGAAATGGCAAAGAAGTTTTCAGTTCCACATGCTTTTAGTTCATACGAAGAAATGCTTGCCAATGTTAAACTAGATGCAGTGAGTGTCTGTGTACCGAATAAGTTTCATGCGGAAGCAACGATTGCAGCACTTGACGCAGGTTGCCATGTATTATGTGAAAAACCGCCGGCGATGTCAGTTGAAGAAGCTGCTTTAATGGCAGAGACGGCTAGAAAAACAGGGAAATTCTTAACGTTTGGCTTCCATTATCGCTATCGACCAGAAGTTGAAATTGCAAAAAGATTTATCGATGCTGGTGAAATGGGGGAAATCTATTCTGCCCGCGTTCATGCGATACGTCGAAGAGGGATTCCTGGTTGGGGTGTTTTTACGAATAAGGAATTGCAGGGCGGCGGTCCGTTAATCGATATCGGCGTGCATATGCTAGACACCGCTTTATATTTAATGGGATATCCAGAGCCCGATAATGTCCTTGGACAAACGCATCAACGAATTGGCAATAAAAAAGGTGTCGGTTTGTTCGGGGAATGGGATTATGAAAATTACACAGTCGAGGACATGGCTATTGGCATGGTGACATTCAAAAATGGTGCAACATTGACATTGGAAGCTTCTTTCGCTGCGAATGTTGAGAAAGATGAAACGATGCAAGTGGCGTTGATGGGAGAAAAAGGCGGTGCGGATATTTTCCCGCTTAAAATATTCCAAGAAAAACATCATTCATTGGTAGACATCACACCAGTCTATCTGCCACAAGTTGCTGGGCACGAACGTGAGATTCAACAATTTGTAGACTGCTGTCTCAGAGGTGTCCAACCATTAAGTACACCACAACAAGGACTGATCATCCAAAAAATCGTTAATGCGATTTATGAATCTGCAGAACAAGGTAAAGCGATACAATTATAAAAAACTTGGCCAAATACTGAATGACAGTATAGGCCAAGTTTACTCATGTTTCTATTTTATTTACTGCATCCAATGCCTTCTCTAGTTCTTCAGGTTGTTGAGTGCCAATGACCACGGTTTGATAGCTTAGTTTGATTTCCAAACCTTGTTTACCATTCACATTATAAGCTGTTTCTCCATTGAGATTTAAACGAATGCCCCAACCACCAAAACGAGTAAATGAATTATAAGTAATTACCTCAAAGTGTGTAATATCCTTAAATAAGAACTTTCTATACTTGATATGAAATGGCGTAAATCGAATATAAAGACCATCATCACGAACTTCGATGATCAATTTAACCATGCCGAGCATGACTACAGGGAAAATAATCCCGAAAACAACCCATATTATAATCATCATCACATCTGGCGCAGGCTGATTCCCGAAAGGAATCCCGAAAATAATTTGTTGAATAAAGCCATACCACATCAAAATAGCAATCGCCAAAACCAACAACCACCAAAAAATTGACCGAGGTCTTTGAACTTCTCGGTATTTAACTATACTTTTATTTTCTATTTTGATCACCCCACAGTAATATCCCCGAGTAAAACTGGCACTTATAGGCTAAGAATCATTGCAACCTTCCGCGAGATTTCATGTGTATTTATCGACGATTCGATTTGTCTATTTTCCACACTACTGATAAACTCTTCGACTTCGTAATACATCGTATCAAACTCATGTTTTATAGAGATATCCTCCGTTTTTCCATCTCTATATTTAATCATCACTTGCTGAGGTCCACTAATGTGATCAATCTCGATTACCCCATTTTCACCTTGAATTTCACTCGGTAAAAATGAATCAGTAATCTTCGAATACATGACAACCGCTTCAAATCTATCATAATTCAAAATCATACTTCCTTGACCTTCTGCACCGGTAGACAATAAATAATTATTTTTCAAAACTGAAAGGGGCTCCCCGGCCAAGTGAACAATCGGTGCAACCGCATATACACCTAAGTCAGTCTTCGCACCATTTCCTAATTCGGGTTTAAACGCATTCTCAATAATCCCATCTTTATAACGGTCATACCTAGAAGAATATTGATTGTAGTGAAAAACAAATCGTCTAATTGGTCCAATTTTGTCCAAATGCTTCTTCAAGTTTAGGAAAGAGGGTGTCACAGTCGACTTCATAGCTTCCATAAACAGTACGCCACGCTCACGAGAAGTTTGAGTCACAAGATCCATTTCCTCAACTGTTGTCACAGCGGGCTTTTCACAAAGCACATGAATGCCATTCTCCATCGCTAAAATACTCTGCTTTGCATGAAATACATTGGGTGAGGCAATATAAACTGCTTCAATATCACCGCTCTTGAACATTTCGTCTAAATCTGTGTAGACGTTTTCAACCTGATACTTCTCCGCAAAAGCTTTCCCCGTCTCCTCAGTTCGCGAATAAACCGCGCCAATACGAAATGATGGATGCACACTCGCAGCCTTGATAAATCGATCCGTAATCCAATTTGTTCCGATAATCCCGAAATTCATAGTATAACCTCCAACGATTAACTTCTAATGAATAGTATGTCATAAGAAAAAGAGTTTGGGTAATATTTTCAGTGACTGCTCAATACTTTACTGTACGACCAAGTGTTATTAAAGTTTCAAATAGATAATGGATGCTAAATGCATTAGAAGAAAAAACAGGTTATATTAATAAGAAGGAAATCGATACGATATCTAGTCAAATCCACGTAGAACAGATTGATAGCATAAATTGATTGCAGGGAAGGGAGTTTAACTTTGAAAGAATTATATTTAACGAACGCAAGAATTGTTTTGGAAGACAGCATTTTGTCTAGGGGTTATATACATATAGTAGATGGTGAAATTGAATCAGTTGGCGAGATGAGTGATTGTCCATCAATTGGTGAACAGGTTAAAATTTACGATTGTGCAGATAAACAATATGTTATTCCAGGCATGATTGATATTCATGTTCACGGGGCGGCAGGCTATGATTTTATGGATGGACATACGGAAGCGGTTGAAGGAATTGCTATTGCGCTTGCGAAAGAGGGCGTAACATCGTTTCTAGCCACTACAATGACAAATCCAATCGATTATACAAGTGATGCAATCAAAAATATAAAGGATTACCTGATTAAAGAAAATCAACCCGGAACGGCGGAATTAGTCGGTATTCATTTAGAAGGTCCTTTTATTAATCTAGAACAAAAAGGTGCGCAACCTGAGGAAGACATTATTCTTCCAAACGTAGAGCTCTTTAAAAAATGGCAAGCTTTGTCGGGAAATTCTATCAAAATTATTACGTTCGCACCTGAACTAGATTTGGATTTCGACCTATTGAATGAGCTGAAAAAGATGAAAGTGATTCCTTCTATGGGCCATACAAATGCGACTTATGAAGAATCTGTCAGTGCGATACATAACGGAGTTTCTCATGCAACGCATCTATTTAATGGAATGAGAGGGCTTCATCATCGTGAGCCAGGCGTTGTCGGTGCGGTTCTTATAGAAGATGATGTATATGTAGAGGTAATCCCGGATGGCATTCACTTTCATCCAGATTTGCTGAAATTGATTGTCAAAACGAAAGGGCTCGAAAAAGTATTAGTCATTACAGATGGCATGCGTGCTAAGGGATTATCAGATGGTAGTTATGATTTAGGTGGACAGGAAGTTACTGTTCTTGATGGTAAATGCTTACTAGCGAATGGTTCACTGGCAGGCAGTGTTGTGACGATGAATGCTGCGCGATTAAACTTAGTAGAATGGCTCGGCTTATCAATTCATGAGCAAATGCAAGTGACTTCTGTGAATCAGGCAAAACGCTTAAACATTTTTGATCGAAAAGGGTCTATTGAAGGTGGGAAAGATGCAGATTTAGTTATTCTCGATGCTGATGGACAAATTGGTTTAACAATTTGTAGAGGGATAGTTGCCTACCAACGTGATTGATAACCGATACACAAATGCATCTGATATAATTAAGTAGATGTTTTAAATCGGAGGGAATTGGATGAGAAAAGTTCGATGGGGTATTTTGAGCACCGCAGGTATTGCACAGAAGGAACAAATTCCAGCATTTTTGAGAGCTGAAAATGCTTTGGTAACCGCAATTGCAACTGGAAGCGATATTGAGAAGGCGAAAGAAGTGGCCACACGTTTTTCAATTGAAAAGACCTATGATAGCTATGAAAAGTTATTGGATGATCCGGATGTTGAAGCTGTTTATATTCCACTTCCAAATCATTTACATAAAAAATGGGTAATTGAAGCAGCGAGAAAAGGAAAACATATTTTATGTGAAAAACCAGCTGCAATTAGTGCAGCTGAAGTTGAAGAAATGGAAGCGGCGTGTAAAGAAAATGGTGTTCTTTTCATGGAAGCTTTTATGTATTATTTTCATCCGCAGCATGAGCGTGTTAAAGAGATAATCGATTCGGGTGAAATAGGCGATGTAACTTATATGCAAGCAGGCTTTTCGTTTTACTTGGATGAAGAACGTAGAAAAACATCCATAAAAATGAGCAAGGATACAGGGGGCGGCAGTATTTACGACGTCGGTTGTTATGCCATTCATGCACTCCGAAATATCCTAGGAGCTGAGCCGGAAACTGTCCAAGTTCACGCGGTGACGGATGTTGAATCCCAAATTGATACAGATGCGGTCGGTTATTTAACATTCCCAAATGGTGTACGCGGGACGTTCGATTGTAGCTTCAATTTAGCGATGCGAAATGAATATAGAGTATTTGGTACGAAGGGTAGTATTACTGTTCCACGTGCATTCCGACCAGATAATCACGACGGTGAAGGCTTAGTGGTGATTGAAACAAATGGTGCACCCCGTAGCGAAACGATCACGAGTGATCAGTACAAAGGCCAAATTGAACATTTATCATCAGCGATTTTAGAAGGAAAGCACATCGTAGCTCATGACTTTGTAAACACTTACCATAATATGCGTGTTATAGATGCTTGTATGAAGTCCATTCAGACAGGACAACAAGAGAAAGTATACTAGTTCTGAGAAAAAGCTCATTTGAATTGGTAAGAGTATTAAAAAAGTGCAAAGCCTATATAGACTTTTCTTTTTCAATGCCCTCGATTTATTCGTGGGTTTTTTTATTTGATTTCACCTTATAAAACGGTCTCTTTGCTATGAGAAAGGGAATGGTGGTAGTATTAAGCGTGCAATGAACTACTCAGGAGATGTTTAGCATGAAAAAGTATTTAACGAAAAAATGGTCTGTTATCAGTATTGCCATTTTTTGTTCCATCTTATGGGGGAGCGCATTTCCCGTGTTAAAGGTGAGTTATGAAGAATTGCAAATGGTTCCAGAAGATACGATTGCCAAAGTGGTATTTGCAGGCATGCGATTTTTATTGGCGGGGCTAATCCTCTTAGTTGGCATGTTACTGTTCAATCGAAGAGCTTTAATTGTCTCGAGAAATAGAATACCCGTCCTTATTATCTTTGGAATTACACAAACAGCTTTGCAATATTATTTCTTTTATAATGGACTCGCGAAAACGACGGGGATGCAAGGTGCGATTCTTGCGTCTAGTGGAACTTTTTTCACGGTGATGTTAGCACATTATTTTTATGTGAATGATAAAATGAATTGGCAAAAAACAATTGGTTTACTGGCTGGATTTGCAGGCATTGTCGTTGTCAATTGGGGCCAAGGATTACAAATCAGTTTTCAAATGACAGGGGAAGGCTATATGATCCTGGCCGCTTTAACTGGGGCTGTTGGAACAATCATGGCTAAAGAAATGGCTGTAGGGATTCATCCATTTGCTTTAACAGGCTGGCAATTGACGATCGGTTCTGTTCTTTTATTAGCAATTGGACTGCCTCAATTGCAAGAGAATGCAATGACATTTACCCCGCTCGGTTGGTGGCTTTTCATCTATTCTGCACTACTTTCAGCTGTTGCATTTGGGTTGTGGTACTCTATTTTAAAATATAATAAAGCTGGAGAAATCAGTATTTATCGATTTGTAACGCCTGTTTCAGGAGCAATCCTCTCTGCGATGTTTATTCCTGGAGAGAAATTAACGTTACTAGTCGTTGCAGCATTAGTGTTTGTCTCTATAGGATTTATAGCCATTAATTATAAACCTAAATTAGCGGTTAAAGATGAAAATGATTGAGTTCTCACATTTCGTGAGGGCTTTTTTTTCTATCTAAAAAAGGAAATATCGATTATCGTTTCAAACATAAGTCTCTTATAATATTATGTGAATTTTGCAGAAATCTAAACTCTCTCGTCAAATGCACTTGAAAAGTAAAGCGTTTACATTTAAGATAGACAATAGAGAGTTAGTCTGTTTGTTTGATAAACAAACTAACTCGATGACGTTGTTTTCGATAGATTTACATAACTAAAAATTGAAAGGTTGGTAATTATGAAAACTTTTATTACGGATGATTTCTTATTGTACAATGAAACGGCGAAAGAGTTATTTCATGGCACTGCAAAAGATTTACCGATTATCGATTATCACAACCATTTAAACCAAAAAGAAATTTTGGAGGATAAAAACTTCAAAAATCTATCCGATATCTGGTTAGGCGGGGACCATTATAAATGGCGTGCGATGCGTGCGAATGGTGTCAACGAGTCTTTCATCACGGGCAATAAAAGCGACTATGAAAAGTTTCTAGAGTGGTCGAAAACGGTTCCAAAAACATTTGGCAATCCTTTATATCACTGGACGCATTTAGAACTGAAACACTATTTTGACATAGATGAATTGCTTAATGAACAATCTGCACCAGCTATTTGGGAAGAAGCAAACAAGAAACTAGCTACAAAAGAAATGTCTGTTAGATCATTACTGAAAAAAGATAAAGTTCAATTTTTGGGAACAACAGATGATCCTACAGATGATTTAGTGAGCCACAAAGCCTTAAAAGAAGAGGGCTTTGAAATCACTGTATCCCCTTCATTCCGACCAGATAAAGGGCTTAATCTTGAGCGCGAAGAATTTATTGGTTGGCTGGGTAAACTGGGTGAAGTTACGAATACTTCTATTGAGACCTATGACCAATTCCTTGATGCATTAGCAAGCCGTGTTGATTATTTTGACGAACATGGATGCCGTGCGTCAGACCATGGAATTGACGTTATGTTCTTTGAGGAATCGACGAAAGAAGAAGCCGCGGCTGTTTTCCAAAAGCGCTTAAACGGTGAAGCTTTAACAGCAAAAGAAATAGAGCAGTATAAAACATTTACACTGATCACATTAGGTGAATTGTATGATGAAAAAGGCTGGGCGATGCAATTACATCTAAGTGCGCTTCGTAATAATAATACGAGAATGTTTAATGTTCTTGGCCCTGATACTGGTTTCGATTCAATCGGTGATCTTTTAATTGCCAATAAAGTATCGAACTTCTTGGATGCACTGGATAAAAATGATAAATTACCAAAAACGATTTTATATAGCTTAAATTCAAATAATAATAATGTACTGGCGTCAATGGCTGGGAACTACCAAAGTTCTGAAATTGCTGGGAAAGTTCAGTTTGGTACTGCATGGTGGTTTAATGATACAATTGATGGTATGGAAGAGCAGATGAAGATGCTGGCGAATACTGGCCTAATTAGTAATTTTGTGGGGATGTTGACTGACTCAAGAAGTTTCCTGTCATTCCCAAGGCATGAGTATTTCAGAAGAATTCTCTGTAACCTTCTAGGAACTTGGGTTGAAGAACAAAAGGTCCCGAAAGATATGGCTCTTCTCGAGCAGTATGTCAATGACATTTGTTATGAGAATTCAAAGCGTTATTTCGGACTATAAGTTATACTGTATCCAAGTGAAAAAAACTTATGAGATATAGGAAGGAAGACGAATAGATGTCTAAACAACAAATCGGCGTTATCGGTTTAGCGGTAATGGGAAAAAACTTAGCGCTAAATATTGAAAGCAGAGGCTATTCTGTATCGGTATTTAACCGTACAACTGCTAGAACAGAAGCGTTTTTAGAAGATGAAGCAAAAGGTAAAAATGTTTTTGGCGCAACATCAATCGAAGAATTTGTAAATTCTTTAGAAGTGCCACGTAAAATTTTGCTAATGGTTCAATCCGGAAAACCAACGGATGCGACGATTGCATCATTGCAACCATTTCTTGAAAAAGGTGATATTCTCATCGACGGCGGAAACACTTTGTTTGAAGATACAATCCGCCGCAATAAAGAGTTGGAGAAAACGGGTATTCACTTCATTGGTACAGGCGTTTCCGGTGGAGAAGAGGGTGCACTGACTGGTCCTTCAATTATGCCAGGTGGTCAAAGAGAGGCTTATGATCTTGTCGAACCAATCTTCGATGCAATTGCAGCGAGAGTTGACGGCGAATCATGTAGTGCCTATATCGGACCAGACGGCGCAGGTCACTATGTGAAAATGGTGCATAACGGAATTGAATACGGCGATATGCAACTAATTGGTGAAGCGTATTTCATCTTGAAGCATGTGCTTGGCATGGATGCTCAGGATCTTCATGAAACATTTACTGAGTGGAATAAAGGCGAATTAGATAGTTATTTAATCGAAATTACAGCTGAGATTTTCACGAAAATCGATGAGGATACAAACCAACCATTAATCGATGTCATTTTGGATAAAGCCGGACAAAAAGGTACGGGTATGTGGACAAGTAAAAACGCATTGGATTTAGGTGTTCCACTACCGGTTATTACTGAAGCTGTTTTTGCACGCTGTATTTCATCAATGAAAGACGAGCGAGTTAAAGCGAGCAAAGTACTTAAAGCACCAGCACCAATTGACTTCGCAGGAGATAAAGAAGAACTTGTGGAGGCAGTCCGTAAGGCACTTTATATGAGTAAGATTTGTTCTTATGCACAAGGTTTTGCACAAATGCGTGCACAATCTGAAGAGAGCGATTGGAATCTTCAATATGGAGAAATCGCAATGATCTGGCGTGGAGGCTGTATTATCCGTGCACAGTTCCTACAAAATATCAAAGAAGCTTATGACCGTAATCCTGAATTGGAAAACCTCTTATTAGATGAATACTTCAATAATATTGTTGGTGAATACCAATCGGCTTTACGTGAAGTGGTATCAGTTGCAGTGAAACACGGTATTCCAGTTCCTTCATTCGCAAGTGCGATTTCTTATTATGATAGCTATCGTTCTGAGAACTTGTCTGCAAATTTAATCCAGGCACAACGTGATTATTTCGGTGCACATACGTATGAGCGTAAGGATAAAGAAGGTTCATTCCACACTAATTGGTTCTAATTTTTAACAGTAAACAGACGCCCATTCAATTATGAAATGGGCGTTTGTTTTCATTGTTATCCTATAAAAAAAGAACCCCTATGAAAGGGATTCAAATTTATTCATCATCTAGCGTTAACAGGAGTTCAGGAACTTCTAGGAAGTGTTGAATGGCTAATGCACATGCACCGATTGAACAGGATTTATTGCCCAAATCTGAAAGTTCTAGGCTGCCGTATTTACTCACTGTCGATTTAAAATTGCTTTTAATTTTCTCGATTGAATTTGGATACATTTTCAATACTTCGCTCGTTAACACCAATGTTTCTGGGTTATACATATTAATAATATTATTCAGTCCAGTCGACAAATCGCAAATATATTGTTCGATGAGCGCAATTGTCGTTGGGTCGTTTTCAGTAATTAGTTTTTCGATATCTGCATAGGTCACTTTGGGTACATTCAATTGCTCTTTAAGTTGAGCGAATAAGCTCGTTTCAGATGAATATTGTTCCCAGCAACCGCTATTGCCGCAACGACAAGGTTTACCGTTTTGCGCAATAATCATATGGCCCATTTCACCAGCATAGCCGTTATACCCTTTGTGAAGTTTGCCATCAACCATAATGCCTACGCCAATCCCTGATGACAGCATGATACAAAGCAAGTGATTACTATCATGATGTTTATACACACGTTCGGCATACGCTGACAAGTTGGCATTGTTTTGAATGCTAATTTCTATATCAAGTTCTTTTGTTAAGTCTTCTTTTAATGTTTTGTTGTGCCACTGATATGTCGGGATAAAGAAGATGCTGTCATCTTTTTTATTAACAGTACCGTGGATTCCAATCATCACACTTACTAAGCCATATCGACGATCGGAAAATTGTTTTTTATACTTTTTAATTTGTTTTATTAGTAGACTGACAATCACTTCGTATTCATCAGTTTCGATGTCAATGGATTGATAGTGAACGAGCTTGCCACTTAAATCCGAAACCATGTACTGAATATTTTTATAATCGAGGTCAATCCCTAAGACGTACCCTGCATTTTTGTTAATCGACAGCATAATCGGTCTTCTACCCACGACATTATGTTCAAGTTTTGTTTCGATGATCAAATCTTCGTCCAATAAATCAGCAACCTGTACCGAAATCGTCGCCTTATTTAATCCTGTAATTTTTGATAAATCGGCTCTCGAAATCATTTCATGTTCGAATATTTTACTTAAGATTATGCTTCGATTTATCTTTTTTATGTAAGCCCCGTCACCTGTGATAATCATTCATTACTGCCCCCTGTATTCCCTATATTGAATTATTTGCTTTATTTTGTTTAGTAAACAAATTAAATGTGGTATCTTCAATATATCGTATATGCAGTGGAATGAAAAGGCTTTCATTGAATTTTATTCATTATTTACTGAAGAATGTATCGATATTAGGAGGGAATTATTAGATGAGTACTTTATATTTTGATTGTTTTTCTGGAATTAGTGGTGATATGGTCATTGGCGCTTTAATCGATGCTGGTGGATCCCCCGACCATTTATTGAGCGAATTAAAAAAACTCAAAATGGAGGATGAATATGAACTCACTTTTACCAAAGTCGTAAAAAATGGAATTACTAGTACAAAGTTTGATGTTTTATTGGCAGATGAAGTACATAGTCACAATCACGGCCATGAACATGCTCACAGTCATGATCATAGCCACGAACATGGGCATTCCCAAAGTCATGATCACGAACATTCTCATAGCCACGATCATAGTCATGCGCATAATGACCGTTCGTACAAACATATTGTTCAGCTGATTAAATCGGCGAGTTTTTCTGAAAGAGTAGAAGAAATCTCATTGGCGATATTTGAGAAAATAGGGATTGCAGAAGGGAAGATTCATGGGGTTGCGCTTGAGGATGTCCATTTTCATGAAGTTGGTGCGGTGGATTCAATTATCGATATCGTTGGCACGGCCATTTTATTGGATCAATTGGAAATCAAGCACATAAAGTCTTCAGCGATTCCTGTAGGATCAGGAAAAATTCATATTGACCATGGCATTTACCCAGTACCGGCACCAGCTACTTTGGAAATTCTACGTGGGATTCCGATTGCTGCGACAGATGTAAAAGGGGAGCTTGCGACACCCACTGGTGCAGCGATTGTTGCAGTTTTAGCTGAATCATTCGGCCCATTGCCTGCTATGACAGTTAAATCGATTGGTTATGGAGCTGGAACAAAAACATTCCCGACACATCCAAATGTTGTTCGTGTTATTATTGGAAATTAATTAGGTCTTTTGTAAAACAAGCAGTAGCGTCGATGAGCTGCTTGTTAGACTATGGGGGTAGTTGGTCGTCATGAAGCAACATTCAATATTTCAATACCTATATATTCTTTATGCGTCTGTATTTGCTGTTAACATTGCAAATATATTTATAGAAAGTGAGACGCTAAATTACATTATCGGATGTTTTGCAATTTTACTATTAGCGATTTCCTTTCTGGGCGCTTCGAAACTATTTGTAATTTTAAGTGCTTCATTTCTAGTAATTGGCGCACTGCTTTATTCATCAACAGGGAAGTCAGTATTGGAAATTCCAGGCATTCTCACATCGAATATGGCGCTGCTTACATTACTTGCGATGCTACCTTGGATGAATAGTGTTGTGAGAAGTGGACGATTTGACCGAAGTCTAAACACGTTGATGAAAGTGAATGTCTCCGATTTAGGAAAATTGTACATGCGGAGTTCTATAACGACGCTTACATTGACGTCATTCCTGAATTTATCGGCAGCCTCCATTTCACAAGATGTGTTAAAAACGAATTTAGCAAATGAGGATAAAAGATTGAGAGACTCATTTATCAGTTCGTCTACTCTTCGTGGGTATTCAATCGCTTTGTTGTGGAGTCCACTTGAAATATTATTGGCCATGTCAATTTTTCTAACAGGTGTCTCCTATGTATCGGTGTTACCATGGTTACTCTTGATTGCAGTCATCGCATTTGCAATCGATGCATTGTGGGGGCGCATTCGCTATCGTAAGTATGCTTATAATAGTCCGGAAAATGTTGGTGACGAACCAGTAAAAGTTAATATTGAAGGATTAGCGGGTAAAGTGTTCCACCTTGCATGTGCATTGGTTCTGTTTCTAGGGCTCGTTATTGGATTAGGGACATTATTTGACATTGATTTTATCCTAACGGTTACGCTACTAATCTTTCCATTTACTTTAGTGTGGTCATTCATCATGAAAAGATCGCGCAGTTTCTGGACAATCGGCTGGAATAATTGGAAGATGAAAACGAATATGATGCAAAACTTTATCATCCTATTCATTTCACTCTCATTCTTCTCTTATAGTATTAGCAATGCTTCCTTTTTGGAGGTCATTCAGCAGCCAATTTTATACGTATCAGAATATCCATTAATCGTCTTTTTTGTTATCCAATTAATCTTTATCGGATTGAGCATGTTTGGCATTCATCCACTCGGAACGTTCGGGATTTTAGGAAGTCTAATCGTCTTATTATTAGAAGTGTATAACCCATTAAGTTTAGCGATTGTCCTCATTACAAGTTCGGTAGCGACGCTAACGGTGGGAACATACGGACTTGTCGTTACATTAACTGCCATGAATACAAATCAAAGTCCGTATCGCATTACGCTCAACAACCTAGGCTACTCCCTTCTTCTCGGAGGTATCGGGACGCTAGTCGCTTACTTTTTATTGTGAAGATGAATTATGAACATAGTGCCTGTTGAGGGCGCTATGTTTTTTTGTTTGCTGGAAAGTTGTTTAAGAATTTTCGTGAATACTAAAAAACTCCATTATTCAAGTCCCTGTTTTTATATGATTCGTTGATTTCCGTTTCGGGCGGACGCTTTCCTGCGGGCGAGCGCCGATCCTCCTCGTCGCTACGCTCCTGCGGGGTCTCGGCTAAGGAAAGAGCGAACTTCTCTTTCGTACTTCGCTAATTCCGCGGGAGTCGCCACCCTCATACGCGTCAACTTAAGGTTCTGTTCATCACTTCTTATCA